>JBMTEX010000001.1:0-97392 GCA_049433485.1 Ilumatobacteraceae bacterium
GCGCCCGTTAGCGTGAAGGGTCGTCGCGCCGAGGGTCTCGGTGCACTTGGCCGCGCTGAAGGCATTGCCTGTTTTGCGTCTGCCGTCATTATCAAGGAGTAAGCGCTATGGCGCCACGCAAATCATCGAAGCCGAAAGTGAATCTTGGTCCTCCAGGACGCAAGCCAGGCGGTCGCAATACAGGTAGTCGTAACTCGTCGTCCCAAGGTGCATCAAAGTCATCGGGTCGTCCAGCAAAAGACGGTCCGAAAGGTGTTGTTCGTCGTCACGGAAGTGGAGAGTCAGATCCCACTCGCGGCAAAGCACGCACAAGTGCTCCACGTGCTGGCGCACGTCGCGGTGTTGAACCACGTCGCAATGCGCCAGTTGCAAAAGGTCTCGGCGGAGAACAGATTGAAGGCCGTCAAGCAGTTCGTGAATTGCTCATTGGACAGAAGCGCAAGGTTCGTGAAATTTGGATGGCATCAGATATTGATCCAGCACCAATTCTTGACGACATTGAAGAATTGGCTCACGCCCAACGTGTTGCAATTTTGGAAGTCCCACGTCGCAAGATTGAGGAGACTGCACGAAGCGAAGCACCTCAAGGAATCATTGCGTTTGCCGCGCAACTTGAAGAAGCATCATTTGCAGAAATGTTGAAGACGCGAAACGGTGTTGCGCCATTTCTTGTTGCGGTTGACGGCGTGACAGACCCAGGCAACCTCGGCGCCTTGTTGCGTTGTTGCGATGGCGCAGGTGTTACTGGCGTGGTGTTGCCAAAGCACCGTGCAGTGCATGTGACGCCAACTGTTGCCAAGACATCGGCTGGGGCAGTGGAACATGTACCCATGACCCTCGTGTCTGGCCTTCCTACTGCTATTCAGCAGATGCGCGATAAGGGCATTTGGGTGGTTGGTCTTGACGACGCCAGCCGTGACACGTTGTTCGACATTGGCAAGTTCGCCGACGAAGGCATCTGCATTGTGTTGGGTGCCGAAGGATCAGGCTTGTCCCGTCTTGTTCGCGAACGCTGTGACACCGTGGTCAGTATTCCCATGCTGGGTCAGGTGTCGTCACTGAACGTCTCGGCCGCGGCTGCGTTGGCAACGTATGAAGTCACGCGTGTGCGAGAGGCAAGACGCGCCTAGGCTTAGGGGTCTCGCCGGGTTAGCTCAGTGGTAGAGCAACGCACTTGTAATGCGTAGGCCGTGGGTTCAACCCCCACACCCGGCTCCATTCGAACCTCATTCCCTATAGATATAAGGGAAACGAGGGTGGCTGTTAAGCCACAGACCCACCCACTACGGTGGAGGCACTCCCTATATGAGACGGAGGACTATTTCTTATGAGTCAGCAACGCCCGCGCGCCCCGCGCCCCAGCCTTCCATCACCTTCTACTGGCACCATGGGTGCAGTGGTAGCTGTGGTGGCCCTCTTGCTCGGATTCCTCGTTCTTCGAGACGTCAGCGGATCCACATTAGATACGGGTAACCAAACCCCAACAGAAACCGTTCCAGGTGGCGGATCAATTGACCCGAACGCCACTACCACCACGGTGCAGTTCTCAACCCTTGGGTTCAAGCTCATCGTTGCAAACGCATCTGGAGTTGCCGGAAGTGCCGGCGCCATGACATTGGCATTGCAGAATCTCGGATTCATTGCACCTCCAGCTGTGAACTTGGCACCAGGTGCAGCGAAGCGTCAAAAGACCGGCGTCTTCTACACCGCAGGTTGTGAAACGAATGCGCAAAAGGTTGCTGAAGTTCTTGGTGGAAATGTGGACATTGCAGCAATGCCAAATCCTGTTCCAACTGAAACTGGCGATCTTGGCGACGCATGCATTTTGATTTTGCTTGGTACTGACCTTGCTGGAAAGCCGCTGCAAGGTGCGACAGGAACCGGACAAGGTCAAGTTGCTACGACCACAACTGCGCCACCAGCCGGTTAATTACGCGTTTTTCAAAAACTGAAGCATCGCGTCTTCAATACAGCGCAGTGTGTTTCGGTGAGCATCGTCTGACCCGAACACTTCAGTCAGGCTGATGGTCTTCAACGTTTTCACTTTTGTGGATTCCATGTTGGTGTCAACGTCTCCAACAATTGCCAGACATTGTTTTCCAGCATCTTGCGCAAGTTTTTGCACATTGCCCACTACTTTTCCTTCGTAACTGGTGTCATCCAGCAGGCCTTCGCCAGTGACGATGAGATCGTGATGGCGAACAGCGTCGTAGAAACCAGTTTCGTCGGCAACGAGGTCAAAGCCCGGAATCAATTTCGCACCAAGTGCAGTGAGAGCACCAGCTAAACCACCCGCAGCTCCTGAACCAGGAATCGCCGTCACGTCAACATTGAAATCGCGTTGAAAAGTTTGTGCGAGTTTCTCGAGTCGACCAGTGAGAAGTTCAACTTGAGCGCGCGTTGCACCTTTTTGTGGTGCAAACACTCGCGCCGCATCAACAAAGGTGGTGTCAACATCACACGCCACCAAAAACTCAACGGCCCGTAATCGTGCTGGTGTGGAAATAGATTTGATGGCACCGAGGCCGCCATCTGTTGTTGCTGAACCGCCAAGGCACACGATGATCTTCTTTGCTCCAGCATTGAGTGCTTGGTCGATTAACTCGCCAGTTCCTCGTGTGGTGGCAGCGAGCGGATCATTGTTCTCGGGACCACCAGCAAGTGTGAGCCCAGATGCTTGCGCCATTTCAATCACGGCTGTTCCTCGGTGCAAACGCCATTGCGCTTGAACAGGTGTGCCTAGTGGACCAGTGACCGTAGATGTTTTGTTCGCTCCACCCAGCACGGCGAGAGTTCCCTCACCGCCATCAGCCATGGGAATTTCTGTGCAGTCAATATTAAGAGACCAACAAGCATGCCCAATTGCTGCGCACACTTGGGCAGCGGTGGCGGTTCCTTTGAACTTGTCTGCCGCTGCAAGAACTCGCATTCCGACACACTACGAGACACATATAAGGTTCCACTCATGAGTGAAGAACTGACATCTCTCGATGCCACCGCACAAGCCAACTTGATTGCACGGAAAGAGGTGTCGGCAACAGAACTTGTTGCAGCATCTATTGCGCAAGCAGAACGTGTAAACGGAACAATCAACGCAATCATTCATCCACGTTTCGAGAAGGCGCAACAAGAAGCGGCAACAGTTAAAGAAGGACCGTTTGCAGGTGTGCCATTGGTGTTGAAAGACCTCGGCGCATCAATGGCGGGCGAGCCGCATCACATGGGAACGCGATTTCTACAGAACGCCAACTACATCGCACCGCGCGATAGTTATCTCACGCAGAGATTCCGCAATGCCGGCTTCATTGTGATTGGCCGAACCAACACTCCAGAGTTTGGCAACACCATTACCACTGAACCACTGAGTTACGGACCATCACGCAATCCATGGAATACAGATCACTCCACTGGTGGATCATCCGGAGGGTCAGCAGCATCTGTCGCCTCGCACATTGTTTCTGTTGGACATGCAAATGATGGTGGCGGGTCAATTCGAATTCCTGCAAGCGAATGCGGTTTAGTTGGACTAAAGCCATCGCGCGGCCGAGTGAGTAAAGGCCCAGACCTTGGTGAAAGCTGGATGGGTTCCACCATTGATGGCTGTGTTACTCGCACGGTGCGAGACACCGCGGCAGTTCTTGATGTGATTTGTGGTTACGAAGCAGGCGACCCATACACAGCTCCACCATTCGCACGACCATTAGTGGAAGAACTCACTGTGGCGCCCGGAAGATTAAGAATTGGAATTCTTGACCATCCATTGTTTGCGCATCAATTAGATGATGCTGAATCTCGGGAGAGTGTTCGTCGTACTGCAGATGTTCTGACTTCGCTTGGTCATGACGTGTCGGTTGCATGGCCAACAGCTCTTGAAAACGAAGAGAGCGCGGGAAAGTTCACAGCAATTGTGGCGGCGTGGACGCATACCGATGTGTCGTATTTTGAATCTGTGTTGGGCCGTGAATTGGGCGAGGGCGATTTGGAACCTGACAACATTTTGATGCGCGAACTCGGACGTCGCGTCACAACACACGATTACTTGGCAAACATGCAATGGCTGCATTCGTGGTGTCGCAGTGTGGTGGAGTGGTGGGAACCACGAGATGGTTCACGTGGCTTTGACATTCTTGTGACTCCAACGTTGGCTGGTCCACCGCCACCAATTGGTCGTCTTGCTGGCGAAAACGGTGGGCGCAATCTGCGCGAAATTCTCGCTTACACATCGCAATTCAATCTCACCGGTCAACCCGCCATCAGTCTTCCGTTGCATTGGAGCAAGAGTGGTTTGCCAATGGGTGTGCAGTGTGTGGCGGCTCCATTTAGAGAAGATCTCTTGATTCGATTGGCGGCGCAATTGGAAACTGCAATGCCATGGAATGATCGAGTTGCACCGTTGGTGGCGAATTCCTAGTGCATCGGTAGGGTTTCGGTATGGCTGTGACCGTACGAATTCCCACAACAATGCGTCCAATCTCTGGCGGTGCTTCCACCGTTCAGGTGGATGGTTCCACCCTTCGTGAAGTTCTTGTTGCACTCAATACAGCGCACAACGGATTTTCAGAGCGTTTGTTTGATGATGCAGGTGAGTTGCACAAGTTCGTCAACATCTTCGTGTCCGACGACGATGTTCGTTACATGGACGGTCTCGAAACCGCAGTGAAAGACGGCGACACCGTGTCGATTATTCCGGCGGTTGCTGGCGGCTTTTAGTCGAACCAATCCAGAACTAGTTAGTTCTGTGACATTGAGTGCGCACTAGTCGTTGTGCTTTGGCTCGAATTAACCAGTGCATGCGGAATCCAAATTCTTAATTAATTCTTATTTTTAATCGCGACGCGTCAAGAAGTTGTCACAGCAAAATTGAAAAGTGAACTTCCGACTTCGCCGCTCCACCGTCTTTGCCCTTGCGACTGTCACCACCCTCTTGGCGGGATGCACTCGCTTGACGGAATCGTCAACTACGACGGAGGTCAGTGATACCACCGCCGCTACGGTCGAGGGTTACATCGCCACGACACCGACAACAGATCAAGCAGCGGCCGGCAAAAGCATGACGACAACCACATTGAAGGAGTCGACGACAACCACCGTGCGGTCCACCCCTACCACAGTTTCCCCAGCGAAGACTAAGGCGGCCCCCGGATGCGCTTCGACTTATGTGTTCCCAGACCTATCGAGTGCGCCCGGTGCCGGTGGTAGTTATCCCAAACCGTCTGTGACAGCGAGTTGCGGCAATGGGCTTCTCACTGTGAAATCGAATGGAATGATTGGCTATACGTTCGTGTCGAAAACACCGAATGGACTTCGTGCGCAGTCCTACACCTGGAGTGTGACGACGTCACCCAAAATTGCTGCTTCGACCACAAGCATCAGTAGTCAACTCGGAGCAGTTGGTTTCACCGTCAGTGGTATTCCGATCTATGGGCCAATGGAAGGGCCGGTTCCTCCGCAGGAAGCTTTTGGAGACCCGGTGTACAACAATTTGTTAGATAGCTGCAAAGGTCACACCGGTTACAACGCGGATTACCACTATCACGCAATTGTCGCAGAATCTGCGTGTTACCTAAATGAGACGATTGTTGGTTACGCACTTGACGGGTTCCCGGTTTATTCGAACCCCGGTTACAAGTACAAATCAGGCTATGCAACAACTGGAAATCCACGATCAAATGCGTGGAGCGCATACACCTACTCTTCAGGCGATGCAAACACATTGGATGCATGTAATGGACGCACAGATGCTGACGGTAATTATCGGTACTACGCCACAGAGGCATTTCCGTACATCATCGGCTGTTATGCCGGAACGCCACGAACTCAGGTGGGGGCAGCTGGCGCACCCATGCCGCCAATGAATAACGCGGCTCAAACCTCGATCAGCAAGTTGAGCTCACCGCTGAAGGACACATGGTTGTGTGTTCTGACGAACATTTAAACCGGTAGCTGGGGGTTTCTAGTTCGCGTTGTGAGTGTTGGTGCCACCCAATGACGGCGCGCATCAACTGAGAACAATTCGTCGCGAGTCCAGAACTCAAGTGGTGCTGTTCGCGAGACCAATGCATCACCCACAATGTGCTCAGGGCTAACACCTTCTCGCAGTAGCTCATCAATCGCCCACACGTAATACACAGTCAATGTGTCGTGGTATCCACCGGTCTCTGTGTTGGGTGTATTCGTGCTGAGGTTGTACCGGGGGATGGCTTCGCGGAGTGTGGCCAGAGCGCGTGCAGCTCCCATTCGAAGAACGAGTGAGAGAGCAGCTTGGACGTGGGCGTCGTGGGTCCAGTCGGCCTTCGGAAGGCGGCATGCCGTCATGGCGACGGCGATGGCGTCAGCGGCCTTCACAGCGTTCATGGCGGGTGTCATTGAAGGATCCACCTCTCCAGTCTCGCCGAGGCCTTCGTCTCAGGCGGGATGAATATCCGCTGGGCTAGCTGGTGTTGGGTTAGCAGTCTCAACGGTAGAGTGCTAGCAGTCGATTCGCCCGAGTGCGAATCCCCCCAATATCAGGCATATCCCCACAAATCGGAGGAAACCCCATGGCAAAGATGATTGCTTTTGACGAAGAGGCCCGTCGCGGTCTCGAGGCCGGCATGAACAAGTTGGCCGACGCTGTGCGAGTCACACTCGGACCAAAGGGACGAAATGTCGTCCTCGCCAAGCAGTGGGGCGCACCCACCATCACAAATGACGGTGTGTCCATTGCAAAGGAAATTGAACTCGAAGATCCATACGAGCGCATTGGCGCAGAGTTGGTGAAGGAAGTTGCCAAGAAGACCGACGACGTTGCAGGTGACGGAACAACCACCGCAACAGTTCTCGCGTGGACAATGGTGCGCGAAGGTCTGCGCAACGTTGCAGCTGGTGCAAACCCAATGTCATTGAAGAAGGGCATTGAGGCTGCAGTTGCAGCTGCAATTGCAAGCATCAAAGAACTCGCCAAGGAAGTTGATTCAAAAGAGCAGATTGCACAAGTTGCATCAATCTCTGCAGCCGACACTGAAATTGGCGGAATGATTTCTGAAGCCATCGACAAGGTAGGCAAAGACGGCGTTATCACCGTGGAAGAGAGCCAGACCTTTGGAATGGAGATGGATCTCGTTGAAGGTATGCGCTTCGACAAGGGTTACATCTCGCCATATTTCGCAACAGATATGGATCGCATGGAAGCATCGCTCGACGACTCTTACATCCTTCTTGTGTCAGGCAAAATCACAAATGTTCGTGACATGTTGCCAGTTCTTGAAAAGGTCATGCAGAGTGGTCGCCCACTCGTCATCATCGCTGAAGATATTGAAGGCGAAGCGTTGGCAACTTTGGTTGTTAACAAGATTCGCGGAACCTTCAAGAGTGCAGCTGTAAAGGCTCCAGGCTTTGGCGACCGCCGCAAGGCAATGTTGCAAGACATCGCCATTCTCACCGGTGGGCAAGTCATCAGCGAAGAAGTTGGTTTGAAGTTGGAGAACGCAACTCTCGACCTTCTTGGTCGCGCAAAGAAAGTTGTCATCACCAAGGATGAAACAACAATCATCGAAGGTGCCGGCGCCGAAGACGACATCAAGGGCCGCATCAGCCAGATCAAGACAGAAATCGACAACACCGATTCTGATTACGATCGCGAGAAGCTTCAAGAGCGCCTTGCCAAGTTGTCCGGTGGTGTTGCAGTGTTGAAGGTTGGCGCAGCAACTGAAGTAGAGCTGAAGGAAAAGAAGCACCGCATTGAAGATGCAGTCAGCACCACAAAGGCTGCAATTGAAGAAGGTGTTGTTCCTGGCGGTGGTGTTGCACTTCTTCGTGCGCAAGCAGCAGTGTCTGCAGCAGCAGACAAGTTGACAGGCGATGAAGCAACTGGTGCTCGCATGGTGGCACGTTCACTTGAAGGTCCGTTGAAGCAGATTGCAGAAAACGCTGGCCTCGAGGGTGGCGTTGTTGTTGAGAAGGTGAAGAACCTGAAGGGCAACGAAGGCCTGAACGCTGCAACTGGCGAATACGAAGACCTCGTGAAGCTTGGTGTTATTGATGCTGCAAAGGTGACACGCTCGGCATTGCAGAACGCGGCATCAATTGCTGCGCTCTTCCTCACCACAGAAGCAGTCATTGCAGACAAGCCAGAAGAAGCATCACATGCCGGCCACGACCATGGCGGTATGGGCGACTTCTAAGCGCCGTTCTTCATAGAACACACTGAATTCTCGCCGTGGCGACCGCTTGGTCGTCACGGCGATTTTCATTTCATCCTCCGTTCACAGCTGATGACTGTTTATCTGAACGGCGATTCATTACGCTCGGAGAAGCATTAGGGGAGATGTATGAAACATTCAAAACTTGTACGTGTGGCTGCACTTGTCGCGGCAACATCATTAATCACTTCTTGTGGATCTGGTTCAGAATCATCGGACACCACAGTACGTACGCGCAATGTGTCAATTCCAGTTTCGGGACTTGCGACTGTCGCACTGATTGCTGGCATTGACTCGGGAGGAACGATACGCATATCAACTGTTCCCCTCGCGACGGCTGGAACAGTCGCATCAACAGAATTGTTCACTGACACAGGGGGATACACAACGGCAGTGACTGGCCTGGTGTACGACTCCCAAAATCGAGTCGTGTACTGGGCAACTCAGGAACTAAGAGATTTGAAGATTCGAAGTCGACAACTAGATGGCGGATCTACAAATACGTTGTACTCAATACCAAACAGTTATCCGTCTGGAGGACTCGGTCTAGACGCCGCGAACAATCGCTTGGTGTGGTCGGGTACTGAGTCCTCCACAGGAAAAATTTGGATGGGCGATACAAGTGGTACTTCGTACTCAACTTTAGTCTCAACATACAATGCAAAAGGATTGACAGTTTCAACAAACAAAATCTACGGTCTTATTGGACTCAACATTCGCACCATTTCTATTTCCCCTTTCTCGCGTCTATTGGTGGCTTCTGGAGTTGGTGCAGACGCACACACTGTGATGACAGATGAAACAAATTCAAAGCTCTACTATGCCAACGGATACTCAACATCTCCACAGATTTATTTGGTCAACACCGATGGGCTGAGTAGCCCGGCTATCTATACAACTCCTAGCCGTGGAGTGGTATCGCTCGCGATGCGAACGGATGGTTCAGTTGTGTGGGCCGATGGTATAGCGCCCTTGACTACTCCAACAAGTTCTGCTTCTGGAATAAGCATTGTGGATCCATTGGATCCAATGGTGTCCCGAGTCTTTTACCCATCACCTGACGTCAGGTTGACCGCTATGTGGTTGGTAGAGCAACCGTCGACGAATGTAGAGGCTGAACTTGACGGTGATGGGCTAGTCGGTAGTGAGCACTCATGCATTGATGCATCATGGAGTAGCGATTTACCAGCACAACGATTATCAAGGTCTCCAGAAGTTGGTCGAGAATATGCATGGTATGTCGACGGAGAGGTTGTCGCCGGAGCAGGCGATCGAGTATTCGTACCCACGTCACCTGGCTCATTGAAGTGTGTTGTGACTGCATCAAACCTTGCCGGTTCTACAAGTTCAGAATCCTTGGAAGTTGCTGTTGCAGATCCACCGTCAACAACACCATCAACACCGTCAACAACACCATCATCATCAAGCGTCGTCACAACTGTTCCTAGTTCAAGTGAGACAGACGGGGGATCACTTTCAGGAGGAGGTGCTTCGCCTGTGGTTACCAGTCCAACAACAACGGTGGCTCCTCGATACAAGTCCATTTCAGTGAAGTGGAGTTACAACTCTTCAAGGAAACTCTTGACAGGTACGTTCAAGAAAGTGTCAGGTGCTCGCACGTACAGCATGACGATGACAGGTGCTACGAAGAAGACTGTGAAGTGCGCAACTTCTCGAACAAGAGTGACGTGTAAGGCAACTTTGAAGAAGGGCGTCAACGTCATTACTGTGAATGCGAAGAATGCATCGAAGGTCATCATCGCTCAGAAGAGGGCGTCTAAGACCGTCAGATAATTGGAGTTGGTCCGGCTGACGTGATTCCGAATCCAATGCCAATCTCTTGACAGACGGCCTGTAGTCGTTGTAATGGTTTTTCAGTTGATAAATGTTTGATGCGTATGTCTCGTTTGCGGTTCAAAAGAACAAGCAGCGATAGTCTCTTCTGTTGTGCCGTCATCAGTTGCTTTAGTGTCGTGTGCGGAAGCTCGCGATTTCGACACAGATTTACCGTTGCTGGTAAGAGCTTTCGGCGATCGTGGGATTGTGGCAGACATAGTCAACTGGGACGATGAAAATGTTGCGTGGAGTTCGTATCGCGCTGCCATTGTGCGTTCACCGTGGGATTATCACCGGCGGTATGCGGAGTTTTGTGTCTGGTTAGACAAGGCCTCAATTCAAACGACGGTTTTCAACTCTGCAGACATCATTAAGTGGAACACCGACAAGGTGTACCTGCAAGAAATGATTGATACCGATATCCCAGTGATTCCCACCACGTATGTTCGTGGTGCTGAAGATCTTGTTCTTGCGAATGATCTCATCAAAGGCGATGTTGTCGTGAAGCCAACAATTAGTGCCGGCTCAAACAACACCGAGCGTCATGTCAATGTCCCGGCAAGTGCAGCGGCTCACATCACACAGCTTGTTGACAGGGGAATGGTTGCCATGGTGCAGCCCTATCAACGCTTCATTGATGACCGTGGTGAAACCGGGATGCTGTATTTTAACGGCGAGTACAGCCATGCATTTCGAAAAGGTGCAATCCTGGCAACGGGCGACAATGTGAAAAACGGTTTGTACACCGAGGAAGACATTGGGCCACGCGATGCATCTCGGGAAGAGCGAGAATTGGGCGATGATGTAATTGACTTCGTGATACAGAAGTTTGGTACCGCACCTCTGTATGCGCGCGTAGACGTTGTTCGTGGGTCTGGTGGATACCCAGTACTGATGGAACTTGAAATGGCAGAACCTTCTTTGTATCTGCACACTTCACGGGATTCTGCAACTCGATTCGTGAACGCATTACTGCAACAAACTGCCTCGCTTTAGCCATCGACGCCTTGGGTCGGTAGGTTGGGGATTATGAGCGAACCCATGTCTCCATCTGTTGGACTTGCCGTAGTCCATCTTTTCTGCAAGCCCTTCCCAGACTTCGACGGTGAAGCACTTGTTCAAGCAGTGAAGAACGCAGAGAACAACGGAGTCACGGTTGTAACAGTCTCGATGTTGGGACATAAGGCAGACGTTGCAGTGATGGGTCTTTCCTCCGATATGCGTGCCCTGAAGGCTTTGCAAACTGGTGTGCAGCATGCCGGTCTTGAAGTAGTGGACAGCTATGTGTCACTTACCGAGGTCAGCGAGTACGCGAAAGGCATGCCACAGGAAATGTTGAATGCACGTTTGTACCCACAGCTTCCACCAGCTGGAAAGAACGCATGGTGCTTCTACCCAATGTCAAAGCGCCGCAACGAGGGTCAGAACTGGTTCACGCTGGAGTATGACAAGCGCAAAGAGCTCATGGAAGAGCACGGCAAGAGCGGCCGTACTTTTGCGGGTCGTGTGATTCAGTTGGTGACTGGTTCTGCGGGACTTGACGACTTTGAATGGGGAGTCACATTGTTTGGCGTGCATCCAGATGACTTAAAAGAAGTGGTGTACACCATGCGCTACGACGAAGCATCTGCTGTGTATGCAGAATTTGGTGCGTTCTACGTGGGAATGGTGACACCTGTCGAGGAACTCATTAACGAGATCTAACATGGCCACCGCGCTTCGCATTCTTGTTGTGCAGATTGCTCGGGCAATTTTTAGAAGGATGTCGCGATGACCGAATTGTTGTTTCTCCGCGATGCGTACCAACGAGAGTGTACGTCAACCGTTGTCGATATTCGTGATAACGCAGTTGTTCTAGATAAAACCATCTTTTATTACACCGGTGGTGGACAACCCCATGACACCGGCGTGTTGGGCGGGAATGTTGTCGTCGATGTGCGAAAAGATGGGGACGATGTTCTTCACTATCTCATTGAAGGGGCTGCACTGCCATCCGTAGGGGATGTTGTTGAATGCTCCATTGATTGGGATCGTCGTCATCAACTCATGCGCACACATACGGCGATGCATGTTTTATGTGGTGTCATCTGGAACGAATGGAAAGTTCCCGTGACTGGCGGCAACATGGAGCCGTTGTCTGCACGTATGGACTTTGAATTGCCAGAGGTGCCGGAAAGTTTCTTGCAACGTGTTGAGCAGTTGGTGAATGAAGCAGTGACTGCTGACTACCCGATTGAAGTGTCGTTCCTGCCGCGGGACACAGCCGTTGAAGACGAAGATCTCATCCGCACCAAAGTGTCACTCATTCCAGTAAATGTGAAGGAAATTCGCGTGGTGGACATTGTCGGCTTAGACAAACAAGCCGATGGTGGTACGCATGTGGCGTCAACAACGGAAGTTGGATCTGTGCGCGTCGTGAAGATGGAGAATAAAGGCAAAGGGTTCCGTCGCCTTCGAGTTGAAATCTCGTAATCGGGCTACTTGCCAACCTCAAACATGATTTTCATAACGCCCTCTTCGCGCGCATCGAACATGCGATAACCCTCAGCACCATCTGCCAGTGTCATGCGGTGGGTGAAGATTCCATCGCCTTTCACACGACCACTTTGCAGAAGGGGTACAAGTTCTGGCCATTGCGCCACGACATTGGCAATGCCGGCTCGAACGGTGAGGTTTCGGTAGATGACGTCTCGCATAGGAATTGCTGTATCTCCTTGGGGCAGCCCAATGAATGATGCAGTGGCGCCGTGACGCGCTAACGAGGGAACAAGTCCAATTGCTGCCTTGGCACCAGATGCTTCGAAGATGGAATCGCAAGCGGCACCTTTAGTGATTTCACGGATCTGGTCACGTGCTTCATCGGGGTGCAATGCCACAGCACCAACCGATTTTGCATGTTGGCGACGTGTTTCAACAGGGTCAATTGCAAAGACAGTTGCAGCACCGCGGGCAAAAGCAAGTTCAATCCCCAACAATCCAATGGGGCCTAAGCCAACTATTGCTGTGTTCGAACCTGGCTGAATGTTTGCGCGAGAAACTCCAAAATGTGCGGTGGCAAGCGCATCGGTGAGGAGAATTGCTTGATCGAATGAGATGCCGTCGGGAATCTTCATAAGCGTGAGATCTGCATTGGGCACTTGTGCAAACTCTGCCTGGCCACCTTGTAGGCGAGTACTTAATCCGAATGCTGTGCTGCGCGAGCAACGACCAACACGGGACAAACACGCACTGCATTCCCCACATCCTGAACCACCTGCAGCAATGACATGGTCTCCAACTACGAATCGGTGTACGTCTTTTCCAGCGGCGACAATGACACCAATGAATTCATGCCCTACGCAAAAGGGCTCAACACCGGCGGAGTAGTCAGTTTTGCCGATCTTGTCTCCGTGATAGATGTGGAGATCGCTTCCGCAGATACTGCAGTGGCTCACTTGAAGAATGACGGAATGATCAAAGTCGAGTGACGGGTCTGGGTAGTCCTCACAGCGAATTTCGCGCGGACCTTGGAATACCAAAGCTTTCATTGTTCCCCCTTGTTGCTTAACCCTACTGATGTGGGGCCCGACACGACCGCACGAGACGAGGTCACATACGATGACTTCAACAAGGGGAATGTATGAGCGACGTTGTACAAGAAGCACGCGAATTCATTGAGAAGAACTGGACACCAGGTTTAGATTTGGCGGCTTGGCGCGAATTGGTGGTGGACAACAACTGGGCTGCTCTACGTTGGCCAGTGCAGTGGTACGGCCGAGGTCTGTCAGATGACAAGGCTGAAGAAGTAGAAAAAGTGTTCTTTGACGCAAGGGTTCCTGGGCCCGGTCAAGACAAGTGGAATTTGTGGGCAGGAACTCTTGTTGGTTTTGGCACAGACGAGTTAAAGCGTCAATACCTGCGTTCGCTGTTACTAGATGAAGTTGCCATGTGTTTGTTGTATAGCGAACCAGGTGCGGGTTCAGATCTGGCAGGACTTCGCACCACTGCGGTTCGCGATGGTGACGAGTGGATCATCAACGGACAAAAAGTGTGGACATCTGGCGCACACGCTGCAGACATTGGCATGTTGATTGCACGCACAGATTGGGATCAACCGAAACATCGCGGCATCACATTCTTTTGGTTTCCAATGAAGCAAGCCGGAGTCGAAGTTCGCCCATTGCGACAAGCAACAGGAGACGCACGATTCAACGAGGTGTTCATCACCGATGCGCGTGTACCAAACGCGAACGTGTTAGGAGACTTGAATAAAGGATGGTGGGTGCTTCAATCAGCGCTTGCGTATGAGCGAGCAGTAATGGGTGTGTCGCGTCGAGGCCCTAAAGGTCCTGGTGGCGCAACATCTGCTGCACATGGATCAATTCCATCACCGGATCTGTCTCTCGTCTCATTAGCGAGAGACATGGGGAAGTCAGATGACGCCGTGGTGCGCCAACATCTTGCACGTTTGTATTGCATGCGAATGGTGAACGATTGGAATGGAGATCGCGCTAAGGCAGTCAGCGAGGCCGGTGGTTCGTCTCCACTTGCGTCACTTGGAAAGCTTGCGATGTCCGGGATTCTTCACTATGCAGCCCGAGTGCAGGGACATCTGTTGGGTGCTGAAGGAGCGCTAGATGGCGATGCATTCCCACGTTCGCGAGATGCCAACTACTCACAACTGAATGCATACTTCACGTCGATTGGTGGCGGTACAGATCAAATCCAACGCAACATCATTGGAGAATTGATTCTGGGTCTTCCGAAAGAGCCGCAGACGGATCGAGACGTTCCTTTTAAGGCTGTTCCTGCAATGTCGGTGTCGCGTTAATCGCGCGACATGGTTGCACGACTAGTGCCGCTGAAGTCCAGCACTTGGTCTGCATCAAGATCAACAACAACTTTTGTGAGATGCCCAGTGAATTCAAATGGAGATTCATAAAGGCTCACTGGAGTTCCGCGGTCAAGTCCAATGTCGAGACCAGACCAGGAAATGAGAATCCAGAAGATGTTGTTTGTGGTCATTGTTCCAACAACAACATCGTCAATAAACATTGTCAATGTTCCTTCGTTACCGTTGCGCTTCATGCGAACACCAACAATGTGGCGTCCAGGTGGAACGGGGCGGTCAGACTTCAATAACTGATGGGTTCCACCAATATTGAGGTCGTGTTCAAGGTGGCCATCTCGAATGAACAGGCTGTATCCACTGGTGAGGTCACCGTGCGCAATGAGAACACCTTCGCAACCATCTTCTGGAACGTCGATGTACGCAGAGATGGTGTACGAGCGACTACGAAGGTCTGGTGCAACATCTGACGGTAAATGGCCCATTCCTCGCCAGAACGTGAAGTTCTTTCGCTCGCCAGTATGACGGTCTGCATTTTCGGCAAAGCGCTGTGCAAATCGGTCATCTAATGGAAGAACTTTGTTTTTGTCTGCTTCTTCCCACCACTGCGCAATGAGTTGTTGTAGTCGTTCTGGTTCTTGCTCGGCCAAGTTGTTGCATTCATTGAAATCATTATCTAGGTGGTACAACTCCCACGTGTCATCATCAAACGGTGTACCCATTTGGTGAAACGCAACGGCCTTCCAGCCATCAACAACAATTCCGCGGTGACCAAACATCTCAAAATATTGAGGGCCTCGATTAACAGTTGCGCGCGGGTCTGAAATCAATGGAGCAAACGATTCACCTTCAATTGGCATCTGTGAAACACCGTTAATGGTTGTCGGTGCTTCAAGATTCAACATGTCAAGAATTGTGGGCGCAATATCTACAACGTGACAGAAATTGTGTCGCAATCCACCTTCGTCTCGAACAACACCTGGCCAAGCGAGAACAAATGGATCTCGAATACCGCCCGAATGAGTGTTTTGTTTGTAACGGCGAAGCGGAGTGTTGGCTACCGATGCCCAACCCCATGGGAAGTTGGAGTGGGTGTCTGGCCCGCCAATGTCGTCGATGCGAGCGATTTTTTCTTCTATTGATTCTTGAATGAGATTGAACGGACCCATTGCATTAATGAAACCAAATGCTCCACCTTCTTGACTTGCGCCATTGTCGCTCATGACGAGAACAACTGTATTTTCGAGTTGGCCCGAAGCTTCAAGATGTTGAATGACGCGTGCAAAGTGATCATCAAAGTGTTCCAACATGGCGGCATAGGCAGCCATTAAACGAATAGAGAGAGGTTTCTGTTCAGCGGGGATGTCTTCCCATGGAAACACAAAATCATTACGTGGCGGCATGGGCGTTCCCGGTGGAACAATCCCTAGTTCAATTTGACGAGCAAGTCGACGTTCGCGAACTGCATCCCAGCCATCTTTGTAATACGTCTCACATCGATTGATGTATTTAAGTGGCGCTTGATGCGGCGCATGGCACGCACCTGGCGCCAGCATCATCATCCATGGTGCATCGGGTGCTCCTGCAGTGTGGTCTGCAAGGTAGGTGATGGCGTTATCGACGAGGTCTTCTGTGAGGTGGTAACCAGTCCAGTACGTTCCTGGTGCGGTGACATGTGAGTTATCGCGCACAACTTCGGGGCTGTATTGATCTGTTTCTGCGTCGAGGAAACCATAGAAGCGGTCGTATCCACGACCAAGTGGCCAACCATCGAATGGTCCGGTGGGCCCGGTTTCCGTCAATGGCGTGACATGCCATTTGCCCACCATGTAGTTGCGGTACCCGTGTGGGCGAAGCATCTCTGCCAACGTTCCAGCCTCGTGTGTAATTTTTCCGCGGTATCCGGGGTAACCGCTGTCAAAGTTTGCGAGACAACCAACGCCAACTGAGTGATGATTGCGACCAGTGTGAAGTGCTGCTCGTGTTGTGGAGCACATTGCTGTGGTGTGAAATCCAGAGAAGCGAAGTCCACGTTGCGCGATGGCATCGATGGTGGGAGTTTTAATTTCAGATCCGTAACAACCAAAGTCGGCGAAGCCAACATCATCAAGTAGCACCATAAGGATGTTTGGTTTACTGCCTGCATTGTTGTGGTGTGGAAAATAGGGAGTCGATTCGGCAAGCGTGCGGCCAATTCGGCCAGGAAAACCTTGTGGAGTAGTTGGTCTGAACGTCATGTGTGCCTCCAGGAGTGGTAACGCGAGTGTAGTTTCCTGTGGACCAGGGCTAAATAATGAGGTGCGTTCTACTTAGCGAAACGCAGTGAGCCCTTGGCGTTTGCCATGTTCGGCCGCAACACGACGAAAACGTGGATCGAGAGAATTTGGTCCCATTGCCGAAATGGCCTCGTCGTCCGTGACAACGATGTGAACAGTGGAACCAGAGGATCTGAGATCCTCAATTTCTTTCGTAATGAGGGGAGTGATTCCTTGCGTTAACGGAGCAATCACGTACACCTCTTTGTATCCAGCTGCAAGATGCGCATTTGTGCTGGTACGAAGTCCGCCGTCGTAATACTTGGTGTTATTAATGGTGACGCATGGCCACACGCTTGGAACTGCACAACTGCTTGACACAGCGTCAATCAAGGACACACCAGAGTCTTTGTTCCACGTGACGAATTCGCCTGACTCACTTTCGATCGCCGTCAGTACAAGGGGAGTCTTCGGCCAGTTGTGATTTGGTAATCGCATCTCTATGACGTGGCGCCGTTCTTTCTCTGAGATTGTTGGTGCGTGAAGGGCAATGTCACCAATTCGTTGACGTTGAAGATTGGAATCGGTTCCGCCTGCACCAAGTTCACCAAAGACTTTTGCAAGCAATTCCAGATCAATGTTTGGTGAGATCTCATGGTGTTCGTCCGAAATCTGGCGTTCGAACAATTCCTCAATAGATAGTCCAGACAAAATTTGAGCGCCCACCGTGGCGCCCGCACTGGTTCCAATCACGATGTCAACGTTCTCGATTAGGCGTAGCCCTCGTTGATGAAGTCCCATGAGAACGCCGGTTTCCCATGCAATTCCAGTGACCCCACCGCCCGCCAAGACCAATGCAGAACTCATAGAAATATGTCTAGTACAGGAATTGGCCAAAGACTTTGTTGCATGTTTGTTTCGTAGTAGTTCCGTCGCAATTGCCCTCCATACAATCGCATGTGGAATGGACCGTAACTCTGGACCCAGCACTCTTGAGCCGTATGCGCAAGCGCTGCTAGATGCCGTCTTGGCAGCCATCTCGTTGTGGTTGACATCTCGAATTGCTTTAGTCGCTCCGGAAGTTGCCATTGAAGAAAGTGTCATCTCACAGACCGAGGAGTTTGTTCGTCGCGAATTGTCAGCTTTGTTGGAAACCGATGTTGATGACCAACGCGCAAACCCTCTTCAAATTCTTCGCGAATCAACGCAATTTGCAACCAGCGTTCTCAAAGAAGCCGGCGTCGCCCCTGCACGGCGAGATGATTTTGACCGTCAATCAATGCCGAATGACATCTACGCCTTAGGTCCGCTCACATGGAGAGACCTCTCTGAGGATGTTCATGACGCAGGAATTACATGGGGCGCGTGGAAGGCGGCATCAGTGCTCACCAGACGTCGTGCAGAAGGGAAGTTGTCATGAGTGATCGTCACGACATCATTTCCGATGTTTCACGCCGCGGAATCGACATGTGCCACGCATTATCTGATGCAACAGATGAATGGTTGTCGCAACTCTTTCACTCTGCAGTCAGCGGAGTAAAGAAAGCAGACGACATCGTTCTTCTTGCAGTCGGTGGTTATGGTCGGCGCGAGCTAGCACCGCAAAGCGACCTAGATGTTCTGCTTGTTCATCGGGGCGTAAAAAACATCAGCGATATTGCATCAAAGATTTGGTATCCCGTGTGGGACACAGGCGTCAAACTTGGTCATTCGGTGCGAACACCAAAAGAAACACTGCAGTTGTGCGCATCCGATTTAGACACGGCAACTGCACTGGTGACGGCACGCGTTGTTGCCGGCAATGCGTCTCTTGGACAAGAAGTCATTTCTGGAAGTACAGATAGTTGGAAGAAACGTGGACGAGAATGGTTGGTAGAACTTCATTCGCGTGTGCTAGAGCGATATGAAAAAGATGGCGAGGTTGCGTTTCTATTAGAGCCGAATCTCAAAGAAGGAATGGGTGGCCTTCGCGACATTCATGCATTGCAGTGGGCCATTGAAGCGGGACTTGACTTATTGCCAGGCGATGAGGGCCAACTTTCTCGATGCAACGAGGTGTTGCTGAACGTACGCGTGGCACTCCACCGACACATTGGTCGTCCCGTTGAAGTGCTACGCCTTGAAGACCAACGCGCCGTTGCTGAATTAGCAGGATTTGAATCCGACGATGCATTGATGAGATCTATAGCTGAAGTCGGCCGGCGAGTTGCATGGATTGCCGACGAAGTGTGGGCACGTCTTGACCCTCCCGCGCACAGTTCGTCAGTTCCGCAGTTGTTGGCGCCTGGTGTGCAGCTACTCAATGGTGAAATTGAACTGACAGACGATGTTGATGTTTCTAGCGACCCGACACTTCTGTTGCGCGTTGCGACTGCTGCTGCTCGACTGAATGTTCGCATTGACCGCTCGTCATTAGACAGGCTCGGTCAACAACTGCCAATTTGGCCAGATCCATGGCCCGCTGGTGCGAGCGACGAAGTAGTTGCGTTGTTGTTAGAGGGGGAGAACGCCATTCCAGTGTTGGAGGCAGTTGACCAGCGCAATTTGTTGGTGCGCGTCTTGCCAGAGTGGGCACCAGTTCGAAGCAAACCACAGCGCAACGCTTTCCACCGCTACACGGTCGACAGGCATTTGTGGCAAACCGTTGCAAATGCCAGTGCTCTTGTGCATCGAGTATCGCGCCCTGACTTATTGGTTCTTGGTGCGCTCTTCCACGACATTGGAAAGGGTTACCCAGGAGATCACACCGAAGTTGGTGTAGAGAAGTTCGCCGTTATTGGACAACGAATGGGCTTGTCGACACAAGATCAAATGGTGGTCTCTTTATTGATTGAGCACCACTTGTTACTTGCCGACACCGCAACACGACGCGATTTATCTGATGACGCAACGATCTCTATGGTTGCGGAGAAAGTCGGAAGTGTTCAAGTGCTCGATTTATTGCACGCACTCACTGAAGCCGATTCATTGGCTACTGGGCCATCGGCGTGGAGCGATTGGAAGGCGGAACTCATTGCACTTCTGGTTGATCGAGTACGACATGTTCTCGGTGGTGGAGACATTGCAGACGTGACATGGAGACTGTTTCCCGATGCATCGGTTCTTGAATTGATGGCGACGGGAGATGTTGCAGTCAGAACTGAAAGTGACCGCGTCACAATTGTGAGCCCGGACAGGCCGGGAACATTCAGCAAAGTTGCTGGTGTTCTTGCACTAAGTGGACTTGATGTTCTTGGAGCAGAGGCGCACTCTGATGAACAAGGCATGGCTGCCTCTGAGTTCCGAGTCTCTAGCCCACATGGAGAAATCTATTGGGCTCCAATTGTCGACAATCTCACTCGAGCCCTGCAAGGCCGTCTTGCTTTGGAATCTCGTCTTGCAGATAGAGCGGCATCGGCCCGGCCAAAGCGCGCCATGTCAGCTATTGCACCCGCAGAACCAACAGTGCGTTTTGATGATTCGGCGTCATCAAATGCCACATTTCTTGAAGTGCGAGCACCAGACAAGGTGGGAGTTCTTCATCGCATCACAAAAGCAATTGCCGACCTTGGTCTCGATATTCGACATGCTCGTGTTCTGACCTTGGGTAATGAGGTTGTCGACGCCTTCTATGTCAGGGAGTCGGGTGGTGGTCGCATTACCGATGAGGAATACAAGAAAGAAATTTCGCGAGCAATTCTGTTTGCCCTGCAAGATCGCTGAATACGGCCATATCGGTTTCTGGAACTAGGGTTCGTGCCGTGAGTGACGCACAACCTCAAGACTTCACACGTGACCTCATTCGATGGAGCGAGACTCTCGCCGCAATCGCGCGAACGGGGATGGGCTTTACGCAAAGCCTCTATGAACGCGAACGATACGAAGAAGTTTTAAAGGTTGCAGCAGACATCAAATCTGCGTCCGATGAAGCACTTGAAATACGTCGAGAACAAGATCACTTTGTTCAAGAGTGGATGGAATCGGTGGGCGAAGGTGTGCCTGGTTACGTCACGCCAAAAGTTGCAATTGGTGCCATCGTCGGGAATGACGAAGGAAAAATTCTTTTAGTGCAGCGCAAAGAAAGCGGCGTGTGGTTGTACCCAACAGGGTGGGCCGACGTGGGATATTCACCTGCGGAGGTTGCGATGAAAGAAGTGGAAGAAGAAACCGGGATTATCGCCGAGCCACTGCAATTGCTCGGTGTTGTAGACGGAATGCGTATGGGTTTCTCGCGCTTTGGTATGTACATGTTGTTGTTTCATATGAAAGCAACTGGCGGCGAACTGAATCCACATCCGTTGGAGACTGGAGATGTTGGCTGGTTTGGTCCGGATGAACTGCCAACACCAACTGCGGGTGCGCAATGGTGGGGAAATATGGCGTTTGCCGCAATTAACGGTTCTGTTACGCCAGCAACTTTTGATGCACCACGCACTGAGTTGTGGCGCGGAAGCGCAGACAATCACTAATTAGTTTGAGTCTTGGTCGCGCAAGAACTGTTCAACTTCATCAACCAACGTGTCGATGTTTTCTTCTGCATCGTCGTCGGTGTCGTCATCTGAAAAATCAAACTCAAGTTGATTAGGAACATCTGTTCCAAATGGGTCATCGCCCATGGTCTCTAAGCGCTCAACGTATTCACGGAGATCGTCGTCGTCTTCAATCATTTCTTCCACTTTGTTGTCGTAGGCGACAACTTGATTGTGGAGGACATGAAGTGGAGAGGGAGTGCCAATGATTTCACAAGCGCGAGCAATGAGGGCATTGGCTGCCTTTGGCGATGGAATTTGCGATGCAATAGCGGGAACTGCAGCCCACAAACTTGCAGACGGCAATGACGAGTGATTGCAGGCATCGTGGACAACACTGATGATCCCTGTTGGCCCTTCGTAGCGTGACCGTTGCAAGTCGAAGCGCTCGATGGTGTGGTCATCATTGGCAGTTCCCATTACCTGAACATCTGATCGATGCGACACGTCTGCAAGAAGTGCACCGAGAGTAAGAACCAGCGATGAATCAAATCGAGCTGCAACGCCCACTACTTGTTCTGTGAACAGTCTCCACTTCAAACTTGGCTCTGGACCAAGAACCAAGATGACATCGGACCCCGGCGTGCTTGCGTGCCACATGCTTACTTTTGGCCACACAATGCTGCGGGTGAGTCCATCTTTGAGGTGAACCGATGGGCGAATAGTTGCGAAGTCGGTGAATTCTTCTGGGTCAATGTCGCACAAGGGCTCGGCGTTCCAAGCATCAATGAGAGTACGTACTGCAGTGCTCGCGGCGTCTGCGGCATCGTTCCAGCCACTAAACGCGGCAATCATTGTTGGGCTTTGAAGTCGTGGACTCGACAACCATCGGACATGATCTGCAGCCGTCATTACCTCTAAAACCTACCGTCTCCCAGGGGCGTGTGTGGCAAGGTGGAGGGATGGCAGTTCTTGTGGAAAAAGCCGAGACAGTGACGGATGAACTTGTTGCCGCATTTGAAGTTCTGATTCCTCAGCTTTCGTCATCAAATCGACCCCCAAGCAGGGAATCATTAGAGGAAATTGTTAGTTCTCCCGCAACCGATTTGTTCATCGCGCGGGTTGATGGACAAATTGTTGGTTCGCTGACGCTGGCAACGTTTCGTATTCCAACTGGTCTACGTGCATGGATAGAAGATGTTGTTGTAGATGACTCAGCTCGCGGTCATGGCGTAGGTGCGGCTCTGAATGTGGCGGCACTAGATGAAGCACGTCAACGTGGTGCAGTCACTGTTGATTTAACGTCACGGCCTTCTCGTGAAGCAGCTAACAAGTTGTACAAGAAACTCGGGTTTGTTGAACGTGAAACAAACGTGTATCGCTACACATTGTGATTAGTGCGCACATGAGATAACGAGCGCCTAAGTCTCTTCGGCCACCATCTGCAGCGACTCAATCTCTTTGGCGACAAACCCTCGAATTTTTCTTCGAAATACTGCCCAAACAGGTGCCGCAAGTGGACCAAACATTGAGATGGAGAATTCAACAATTGTTTTTCCTGCTTGATCTAGCACAACGTGGCCAGCATCAACTGTTACACCGGGAGATTTTGTTCTCCATGTGAATGAATGTCCGTCGTCAAGGGCAGTAATGGTCCAAGTAGACAAAGGAAGTCCAGGTTGTTGGATGAGAACTGGTGCCCCAATTTCGAAACCCTTCTGAGTAGCAAAAGCCACCGAGGACATTGTTGGTGTCCACTTTGGCCAACTCTCTACATCTCGCAAAATATTCCATACAACTTGACGTGGGGCACTAATAGTGATTGAAGTCGAGTGTCCGCGGGAACTCATGCTTCAAAGCTCATCAGTGCGCCAGCTCAAATTGCATTACTGCGCAGATGTATTTTCCATTGCATCTGAGAGGCCCGCGCGTTGTTTCAGGGGTATCTCGGGTAACACCAGCGCAATAAAGAAACCAATCGCCATGATCGCAACGCAACACCAATAGATGCGACTAATACCCAGTGCAACGCTGTCAACGACTGCTTGTCTCTGCACATCGACCAGCTTTTGAATGTCTGCCGGAGTACGAATCAGACTTGCTGCTTTTTCTGCAGCGATACCAGTGCGTGCTGGGATTTCACTTCGTATGGTCGAGTTCAGAATTGTTCCAAACACCGCCAAACCCAATGACCCGCCAAGTGAACGGAAGAACATCACTGTTGCAGTTGCGACCCCAAGGTCGTGAAACTCCACTCCATTCTGACTTGCAATTGAAGTAGACGAAAAAATCGATGCTGAACCAAATCCCATCATCACCATAGGAACAATCAGAAATAAATATTTGGTATTGCCGTCAATTTGAGCAATCGCCACCATCCCTAGTCCAGCAACGAATGTTCCGATAATGGGAAATGGTTTGTACCGACCAGTACGAGAAATCAAACGCCCAATTCCAAATGTGGCGGAAATAACGCCAACCATCTGAGGTAGTGACCTCAGACCAGATTCAGTGGGTGACAAGAATTGTGAGTCTTGAAAGAACAATGAGAGGAAGGAACCCGAGCCATAGACAACGGTCCCAGCACACATACCTAGCATTGCGCTTCGGAAGACGACCTTGTTGGAAAACAGTCGCAGAGGAATCATTGGTTCGGCTGCGCGATTTTCAACAAAAACGAAAACAATGAGCCCAACAATTGAAATCGCAAATAACAGCAACACATGTTGGTCGGTCCAGCCGGTTCGTCCTTCTTCAAGACCTACCATGAGACTTCCAATTGTGAGCGACAGCAAAGCAGCTCCTGCGTAATCAAGCTTTGCTTCCTTCTTTTTAAATGGAAGTCGCAATGCGAAGTGTGTGATTGTTCCCACAATGAGAATGAAGGGAACGTTGATCCAGAAGATCCACTTCCATGAATAGTTGTCGATGATGAATCCGCCTACTAGTGGGCCAAGTAGTGCTGAGCCCACAAATGCCAAAGTGAAATAACCGATGTATCGGCCACGATCACGTGGCGGAATGATGTCGCCGATGACGGCAAAACTCAAGGCTTGAATTCCGCCACCACCAAGACCTTGAAATGCGCGCGCAGCAATCAATTGCCCCATGGAGTTCGCGGCACCACATAAGAACGAGCCAATGAGAAAAACAAACATGGTGACTTGAAAAATTCGGCGACGACCGTAAAGGTCAGACAATTTTCCAAGAAGTGGTGTGGCAATGGCCGAGGTGACGATGTAGCTAGTGCCCACCCAGGCAAAGCTTTCAAAAGAGTTGAAGTCTCCAACAATCTTTGGAAGGGCAGTGGCGATGATGGACGTTTCCAAGTTGGCCAACATGGTGGCAGTGGCCAATGCGCCAAGAACTGCCACGAGACGTCCACGCGTAAAGCCCGGAACGGTTGATTCTTGCCCCCAATACCCCATGTCTTTCACCGTAGTCCTCCATATGTGGTGAATGTCTAGGTGGAGGGGTGAGAAACTGAGACATGGCTGAATCCTCGTCTCATATAGTCACCATTTTTAGAAATCAACTTCGCGAAGGCGCAGAATCTACGTATTCAGCAGTTGCGCCACGTATATCTGAATTGGCTCGCCAGATGCACGGATTTGTCGATGCGAAGACTTTCGTTGCTTCGGATGGGGAGCGGGTCACTGTGGTCACGTTTGCAGATGAACAGTCACACAATGCATGGCGTGACCACCCCGAACATCGTGACGTGCAACAACAGGGGATTGCCGAGTTTTATTCTGAATATTCCATCCAGGTGGCCGCAGTGACGTACAGCAATCGCTTTGTGAATGGTGAGCATCAATCATGACTACGGATTGGCTCCAGTCAGTTAACGCCGAATCGTTTCGCTGTTGGTGGCCCGGTGACGATGCGCCGTATCAGCACTATCACGACACGGAGTGGGGCCGCCCAGTTCATGATGACCAAAAACTATTTGAAAAATTGTGTCTCGAAGGTTTTCAAGCGGGACTGTCATGGCTGACAATTCTGCGTAAACGTGAAAACTTTCGATCGGCTTTTTGCAACTTTGACTACACCGCTGTTGCTGAATTTGTAGAAGCAGATATTGAGAGATTGATGGGCGATGTAGGAATTGTTCGTCACCGCGGAAAGATTGAAGCAGTGATCAATAATGCACAGCGCGTGCCAGAACTTATTGACGATGTTGGTTCGTTACACGAATATTTTTGGTCTTTTGCGCCGCTTACTCCTTTTGGCAGAGAAGAAGTTTCTCAACATCCATCTGGTGTGCCCAGTACGTCGCCATCGGCTACTCGACTATCAAGGGATTTGAAGAAACGTGGATGGAAATTTGTTGGACCAACCACCATGTATTCGTTCATGCAATCTATGGGCTTAGTCAATGATCATGTTGAGGGTTGTTGGGTGCGTGAGGAATGTGAACAATTACGTCTAGCGGCGCACGCAAGGTAATAGCCTCTTCTTATGGGCAAAGAGATTTTTGATAGTTCTTCTGATTGGGTTGCTGACCACATCAAGCGATACGTGGCAACGAACGGAGAAGACGGCCACGAATGGAACGGAACGCAGATTCTGCTCATCACAACGACCGGTCGCCAATCCGGAAAACTTCGACGCAGTGCACTCATCTACGGAAGAGACGGAGACGATTACGTCATTGTCGGATCACGCGGTGGCCACTCGCACCACCCGTCGTGGTATCTGAATCTTGACGCTGATCCGAATGTGACTCTCCAAGTAAAGGGCGATGTCTTTTCAGCAGTTGCGTCCACAATTGAGGACAAAAGCGATTACCAACGTTTATGGGATGTCATGTTGACGCACTGGCCCGCGTATGCCGAGTACCAAGAGAAGACGTCGAGAAGAATTCCACTAGTTCGACTTCGTCGCGCCTAATCGCGCGGGTTCAGCAAAATTTCAGCGTTCTGACGGACTTGCCAATCACGATCCTCAAGCGCTGCATGTAGAGCAGCATCTACATCATCTCCGTCGAATGGAGCTAGGGCGAGAACTGCTCGTCGTCGCACGGCAGGTTTGTCGGTACACGCAGTGAGAATGGCGGGCAGACCGCGTTCATCGCCCAATGAACCGAGTGCGGCTGCACATGCCTCGCGCACGACTGGCTCTTGGTGTTGTACGGCGGCATGAATGAGTGCCTCAATTTCTTGATTTGTGGGATCAGCTCGTTCACCAAGACACCACGCCGCCATTTCTGCAACGAAGACATCATCGTCGTTCAGAAGAGGGTGAATGTCGATGGACTGAAAAGGAACAGAAACTTCAACAGCGGTGCGGCGCACTTCTGGTGACGAATCGTTGAGGGCAGTCACTACCTCTACTTCGCTTACTGCGTTCAGGCGATGAAGTGACCGAAGCGCACTCGCTCGAACTGCATCGTTGTGGTGACGGAGAGCGGCAATAGCAGTGTCGACATCACCAGTGAATCCGGCCCTGATGACAGCAAAGCGTTCTGCAGCAGCGTGGTGACTCATACCGATTTAATTGCCAACAAGCCCGCCCAGCACTTCGAGTGCAATGGCGACTGCAAACCCGAGCACACATGCAATGAGGGCGCCAAGAATGACGGCACCACCCGTGAGCCGGACAAATGCATGCCGACGCTGTTGCCGCTCAGGTTCTTGGTACAAAGGTGTTGGCTTTTGATCAACGCGCACAGGGATTGGCTTGCGCGGCGTGGCAGGCTTAAGGCGGTCGATAATCCATAGGGCCACGAACGCCAGTGCAATTGCCCACCCTGCGCGAACAGCGGTACCTGTAGATGACATCATCATTGTCGACAACAAAAAGACCGAGTTACCCATGAATGACGACAGCGTACCCTTCCCACCGCCACAGAAAACTGCACGGGTCTCCACATTGCGGTGGGTGCTTCCTGTTATCACATTGTCGTGGACGATCATGTTGAGCGTTTTGGTCACGGCGGCTGTGCGAATTCAACGATGGGAACTGGCGCCTGGTGAAGCAATGGCTGTTTCTCCTCGCATTGGTTTCTCGCCAATAGCTGAAGGTGAGGCGGTTCCAAACAGATTCACAGCCGACGATGGCATTCGATTTGTCACTGCATACGGCGGTCAACTTTCCATCTTGGATTCAATTCTCGGGTGGCTTGACCCATATGTACAGGTGAATACCTATACAGAGCAGTTCGGAGAGCGAACTCCAAGTTCGTCTCGTCGCTTGGGTTATCAAGCGATGTTCGGTGCAAAACAAGTTGCTGAATACGTCGCAATGAAGAAACTTGGTCTAGATGCCAAGTTCATTGAAGGCGACATTGTGATTGAAGGACTGGTCTGCGATGGGGCGCCACAAGAGAAGTCGGCGTGTTCCGAATTAGAAGTGGGCGACACCATTGTTGAAGTAAACGGCACAAAAACGCCAACGTTGTCAGTGCTTTTGGAACTACTTCCAACTTTTTCAATTGGTGAGGAAGTGACGGTGACCGTGATCCCATATGCGCCACCCACTGGACAATCTCAAGCTCCGCAGAAACGAACAATTGAAATAATGGCAAGCCCGGATAAAGCTGATCGGCCAATCATCGGATTCATTCCAGCTGATACTCGCGAGGTGCAACTTCCATTTGAGGTCAACATCTCGACACCAGATATTGGTGGTCCATCGGCTGGGTTGGCTTTTACGTTGTCTCTCCTTGACGAACTCACCAAGGGAAACCTGATGGGGAAGAATAGGGTCGCTGCCACCGGTACGATTAATGAATTAGGCGCGGTGGGCGCCATCGGGGCGCTTGTTCAAAAGGCCGTGGCGGCGCGAGATGCGGGAATCACCGTGTTCCTTGTCCCGACAGGTCAGTCGGACGAAGATGTAAGGAAGGCTCGTGCCGCGGCTGGCAAGGGAGTGGAGATTGTCCAAGTGGCCAGTCTGGATGACGCGCTGAAGGCTCTGCGTGCCCGCGGTGGGGATCCGCTGCCGGCCCCCCTGTCCGTAGATACCCCGTGAAATAAGGGGCAGCCAGCAGGCGACCCTGTGGATAATGCCACCATTGGGTCCCTTCAGGGTCGTACTGTTGAGATGTCATGGCTATTTCCTTTTCTCGACCCGACCCTTCGTCCCCGGCGGCGGTGGGCTCTGCCTCATTTCCCACGAACCGCCGTGGTTTCGACCAAGGCGAAGTTCGCGACTTCCTACGTATGGTTGCCGCCGAGTTGGCGCGACTTCAGGAGCGCGAGCGGTTTCTTGAGAATGAACTCCGCACGCTGCAGACACGTGGGATGTCTGCGCCAGGACGCCTCGATGAAGAAACCGTTACCACTCTTTTGGGTGAAGAAGCAGCACGCGTGTTGTCCACTGCGCGCGATGCAAGCACACAAATTCGTGAACGCGCTGAAGAGTCTGCAACTCGTCTCGTAAAAGATGCAGCTGAAGATGCCGCGCGAATTCGGGAGTCAGCAAACATCGAGGCATCACGCATTCGTGAAGATGCCGCGCATGATGCTGAAGCCGAAATTGAAATGGCCAAGCAACAGGGCCGCGACATGGTGAATGAAGCACGTGCATATCGAGAAAAGGTCTTGTCTGAATTGTCACGTCGTCGAGATGCTGCGCGTGGCCAAATTGAACAGTTGTTGCACGGTCGAGATCGTTTGTTGAATGCATTTGAACGTGCACGACTTGCAAGCGAAGATGTCATTAATGGATTAACAGAAGCTCACGATGAGCCTGAATTCATTGTGGATTTGTCGCCAACTACTGGTCCTATTCCAGTTATCAATCCGGAACATCCGTCTGTAAAACCATTCGATCATGAAGTAGCTGACGAAGAGATTGCAGTGGTAGAAGTTGCCATTGAAGAGCCAGTTATTTTTGATCACGAAACTGCTGTCATCACCGAAGATGTTCCCGAAGTTCCAACTGTTGAAGAAGTTGTTGAAGTAGAAGTTGAAGTACCTCCTGCAGTGAGCGAGCGTGAGGAATTCACAGCACCAACTGACACAACAACACATCCGGTTCACGACACTGTTTCTGACTCCACAGAACAAACAAATGTGGTGTCACTTTTCGGACGTGGACGTCGTCATGAAGATGTTCCCGAAGTTCCAACTGTTGAAGAAGTTGTTGTAGCTGAACCAGTTGTGGTTGAGGTAGACATCGCAGTCGAAGAAGTCATTCAAGACCAGGTGGTGAAGCCCCGTACTGCCATTCCTGGTGTGGACGACATCTTTGCCAAACTTCGCGCTGGAAGCACCGCCGACGTTGCTGAAAAAGTTTCCGAAGCCGAGCCTGTAGTGGCTGAAGAAATCACAGCAGCTCCAGAAGTGCTTGTGCCTCATGTTGTTGAAGCTGACCCTGCTCGTTTCGCTGAACGCAACGAAGTTCTTGCACCGTTGGTTGTTGCCATGGCAAGAAAACTCAAGCGCGTTCTCGCTGACGAACAGAATGAGGTGTTGCAGCATCTTCGTTTGAAGCGGTCTTCATTGGAGATGGATGCATTCCTTGGAAAAGTGGAAGAGCATGCTGCTCGCTACGCCACTGCAGTTGTGGAAGAAACCATGTCGGCCGCAGGTGCAGGCGCAAAGTCTGTGAAAGCTGCTGGCGGTTCATCAAAGCGAGTCACACAAAAAGCAGTGGCAGCACATGTTGCTGCAAGCGTGGCCGATGGCTTAGTGGCAGGTTTCCGCGAAGAAGCACGTATTGCAATTGGAGAGGCCGAGGGGGACCGAGAAATCTTGGCCAGCCTCATGCGCGATGTGTACCGCAAGTGGAAGATGGAACTCATCGACCAGCACGTGGACGACATTGCATATTCGGCCTATAGCAAGGGCGGATTCTTGGCGATGGAAAACACCAGCCGCTTGAGCTGGATGGTCGACCCAGATGCGCCTTGTTGCAGCGAATGTGAAGACAATTCACTCGCCGGAGCAGTGGCGAAAGGTGAAGCATTCCCCACGGGGCATCAACTTCCACCAGCTCACCCAGGGTGCCGCTGTCTGGTTTGCCCAGTTCAGGACTAGCGTCCTGATGCGTGCGTAACCCCTCAGATCTCCCACCCCGTGGCCCAGGCGGGCCGCAGTTCAAACTTCCAAAGATTGGCCGACCTTCACGGGGTCGCATTCTTGTCTCTGTCATCGTTGGATTAGTTCTGCTGCTTTCATTCTCTGCGCGTGGACTCTCAACGTTCTATGTGAATGTGCTCTGGTTCAACAGCGTTGGATTCAGCGATGTGTACTGGGGAATTCTGCGAAGCAAAGTGGAACTCGGTGTCATTTTTACGCTTGGCTGTTTTGCATTTCTCTGGCTCAACTTGTTGATTGCAGACAAAGTCGCACCTTTGTCGCTTCCTAATACACCTGAAGATCAAACAGTGATGCGAATTCGCGAAGCGACGGCAAAGAGCCGCGGCAAGTTGCGAATTGCACTCGCTTTGTTAATTGGTTTGATGCTGGGTCTTCCAGCAACAGCTCAATGGCAAGACTGGTTGATGTTCCGCCATCGTCAAGCATTTGCGGTGGGTGACCCTCTTTACAAAGCGAATGTTGGCTTCTATGTATTCCGGCTTCCATTTGCACAGTTCGTTGTTACTTGGGCATTTGGTGCGCTAGTCCTAGTCACCATCATTGTTACCGCATTCCATTTCATTAATGGAAGCATTCGTCCTCAAGATCGAGTACAGCGTGTTTCTCCGCAAGCAAAAGTACATCTGTCGGTGTTACTTGCTGGTGGAACGTTATTGCGTGCCGCCAATTACTGGTTATCAAAGTACGAGCTCACGTCGTCGGAGCGCGGAGTTGTTCGCGGCGCGCTTTACACAGACGTAAATGCACAATTGCCCGCACTGAATCTCATGATTCTTGTGTCTCTCGCAGTCACCGCTTTGTTGATGTGGAATATTCGCCAACGCGGCTGGCGTCTGCCAGCAATGGCAGTTGGCTTATGGGTTGTTGTTGCTCTTGTTGCCGGAACTGTGTATCCGGCCGTCATTCAGCGATTCGTTGTCCAGCCAAACGTCAGCACACGAGAGATTCCGTTCATTCAGCGAAATATTGAAGCAACAAAGGCTGCGTTAGGAATTGGAAACGTAGAGCGCGTAGACGCATCGTTCGGTGATATCTCTGCAGATGATGTCACTGTGGACGACGCAGCGTTGCGAGATGTTCGTCAGTTGGACCCAGTTCAAATGCGTGATCGTTTCGCTCTTGACCAGGGCCAAACCTCGTTTTATCGCGTCACAGACCTTGACGTTGACCGCTATGCGATTGATGGTCGAATTCAACAAGTACTTGTGGCGGCTAGAGAGTTGAACCCAGGTGGTATTCCGAACCGCACATGGGTGTCTCGTCACCTCATCTATACGCACGGTTGTGGAGTTATTGCAGCCCCAGCGAGCATTGCAACCGATGATGGTCGTCCCTCGTATGTCGATCTGAAGGTGACAAAACCACAGATTTATTTCGGGGACCGTCTTGACGGTTATGCCGTTGTGAAAACGGCTCAACAAGAACAAGCCTGTCCAGATATCGCGAAGTCGACTTATTCTGAAAAAGCCGGAATTCGCTTTAATAGCTTTGTTCGCAAGTTGGCTCTTGCAGTGAACTTCGGCGAGTTCAACCTGTTTGGTTCAAGTTTGATTACAGACGATTCAGAGATTCTCTTGGAACGCGACGTTCGTGGTCGTCTACAAAAGATTGCGCCGTTCCTTCATTTTGATTCAGACCCATATCCGGTCGTTGTTGATGGTGCGGTCCAGTGGGTAGTTGATGCATTCACCACAACAAATCGGTATCCGTATGCACAAACTGCAAATACATCACAACTGAGCGGTGAGAGTGGGTTGAACCATACGTTTAACTACGTGCGCAACAGCGTGAAAGCCGTGGTCGATGCATACTCAGGCAAAGTCACGCTGTATGTGATGGACACAAAGGATCCCATTATTCGTATGTGGGCCTCCGCGTTCCCGAAGATGTTCGCAAAGAAGTCGCAAGTACCACCTGCTCTTGCAGCACACTTCCGCTACCCAGAAGATCTCTTCCGAGTACAGACGAACGTGTTTGGTCGCTACCAGTTTGACGATGCAACTCTCTTCTTTAACCGCGACGCCGCCTGGAGCGTTGCTCAAGCACCCGCCACAGAACCAGAAGGCTCCAACGCAGGTGGCGCAGTCACAACTGGTATTCCTGCAGCCGGCGCTGCAGACTCAATCGACGCTGCCGATTCAATTGCTCAAAGATTCAGCCCGTACTACAGCATTTTCCACGCGCCAAGTTCAGAGACCGACATCGGTGAGTTCTCAATGGTGCGACCTTTTGTACCGTTCTCCGCCGATGACAGTCGTAAGGAATTGCGATCGTTGATGGTGGTCTCGAGCGATCCGAAAACTTACGGAAAAATCACGGTATACGACGTCAAGACGCCATTGCCGCCTGGGCCTGCAACCGTGGCAGCCGAGTTTGAAAGTGAACCCACTATTTCTCAGACCATCACTCCACTAGACCAGCGCGGTTCGCGCGTGAAATACGGAGATTTGCAGTTTGTCCCTGTTGGCAAAGGTCTCGTGTACCTACGCCCATTGTTCGTGTTGCCGGACAGCGAAGACTCAAAACAAATCTTTGTTCGAAAAGTGTTGGGTTCCTATAACGGTAAGTCTGTTATTGGCAACAGTCTCACCGATGTGATTTCGCAATTATTCCCAGGATTCTCAATGAACCTCGGAGATCGTGTGGGTGGAACAACCAATACGGGTTCGACCACAACGATTCCAGGTTCAACAGCAACCACGGTTCCATCCACCACTTTGACTCCTACTCAGATGTTGCAACAAGCTGACCGTCTATTTGCAGAAGCCGATGCGGCTCTGGCAAAGACCCCTCCAGACTTTGCGACGTATCAGTCGAAGACTCAACAAGCGCGTGCGTTGGTGCAAAAAGCACTTGCTGCTATCAGATAGTTAATTCAGCGAACACGTTTCAACAATTCATTAGCCAAGGCTGCAAGATCTTGTCTAAAGGTGATCTCGTACCTGGCTTGTTCTGTTGCGAGACGTACCTGAGCTGACTTTAGAGATTTCACTGTTTCAGAGACAGTGTCGTCATCAAGATGTTGCTGAAGTTTTTCAATGTCGGTGCCAAGTTCATGTAGTTGCCGCGAAAGTTCCGATCCCATTCCTGTGACACGCGATTCAATGGTGGCGACACGTTCAATGAGCGACGCCATGGACAACTTGTCTGAATGGGCTTGACGGGCATTCTTGTCCACCTGTATCTGCAAGGCAGTGACTTCTGCTCGAAGTGCATCTAGTGCCTGGCGAGTCTTTTTTGATCCTGAAAACATTGAAGTGGTGTGCCTGGTGGTTGTGAGAGAGGGATGACCCTTGTACCGTAATGCTCCTACTACGACGCGGGGTGGAGCAGCCCGGTAGCTCGTCGGGCTCATAACCCGAAGGTCGCAGGTTCAAATCCTGCCCCCGCCACCAATTACAAAAGCCTCGGTTTCTTCTACAGGAACCGAGGCTTTGTTGTTGATGTGGTGTGTGAGGCGGCTATCCCTCGCGGTCGAGCGAGACGGCCATGCCAGGCAGGGTCACCCATGGCTGACGGTCTACACACCAGACTTCCACTGCAGGCTTCACCGTCGACTTGTCGTCAAGCAGCCCGGCCTTGATTGCAATAACACCATCACGTTTCATGAGTTCTGAGACAACAGATGAGCCACAGGTGGGACAGAAGCGACGTTCAACGTAAACATCGTCATTTTTCTCCCCACGCTCTTGATAAGTGCGTAATTCGCCATTCAATGTGAGTTGTGATTTGTGCGCCATGATGTTGACTGAAAATGCACTACCGCTTTGGCGCTGGCAATGTTCGCAGTGGCAAATGGCTGTGGCGATGGGGTCTCCCGCTAATTCAAAAGTGACTGATCCGCATAAACAATGTCCTGTTGTCATGAGGCGACAGTAGTGCACCGTTTCCATCATGGGGTCAGTTGGAGAATTGGCAGAAACATGACACATCGCTTGAGTTAGCGCCTACAGGTGCAGAACTGCGAACATGAACCAATGAGTATTCGCGGCGCGGCTTATATTGCCGGAATTTATGAACACCCCGGTCGCGATCTCCCAGATCACACCATTTGGGATATCCACGCCGAATCTGCAATTGGGGCACTGGCAGACGCCGGACTTTCCATGTCCGACGTTGACGGATTGTTCTGTGACGGAACAGCTGGGTTTGGTGTCTTGACTTTGTGCGACCATTTGGGACTGCGCCCTACATATGTCGACAACACGGAAACAGGTGGGTCATCGTATTTGGCACACGTTGGACACGCTGCAGCAGCCATTGCGGCGGGGAAGTGCTCGGTAGCGCTCGTGACTCTTGCAGGCAAGCCACGCACTGGGTCACCTGGCGTCAAGTGGGCACCTGGGCCAGAGAATGGATTTGAAACTCTCTGGGGCACAGCCAGTGCTGCACACAGCTATGCGCTTGCAGCACAACGCCACATGTATGAGTTCGGGACCACTTCCGCGCAGTTGGCCGAGATCAAAGTGGCAGCCAGCATTCACGCGCAATACAACCCGCATGCATTCCTGCAGAACGTGGTCACCGTTGATGAAGTCTTGGAATCACCGATGGTGTCAGACCCGTTGCACCGTCTTGACTGCTGCGTGGTCACCGATGGTGGTGGAGCACTTGTTGTTGTGTCGCCAGAAGTAGCGAAGAAGTTGGGCAAGACAAACGCAAAAGTTCTTGGCCATGGCGAAGCTGTTAAGCACACCAGCAATGGGCGCATTGACTTGACCTATACCGGAGCAGTCATGTCGGGCCCGCGCGCATTCGAAGAAGCTCGAGTATCTGTCGCAGATGTTGATTACGCGTCCATTTACGACAGCTTCACCATCACTGTGTTGCAAACAATTGAAGACCTCGGGTTTTGCGAAAAAGGCAAAGGAGGGGAGTTCGTGATGGATGGTGGTCTTGTTGCACCCTTTGGAAAACTTCCGTTCAATACCGATGGTGGTGGGTTGTGCAACAACCATCCATCAAATCGAGGTGGCATTACAAAAGTGATTGAAGCAGTTCGTCAATTGCGAGGTGAAGCGCATCCAGCTGTGCAGGTTCCCGATGTGCAGATTGCATTGGCACATGGAACCGGCGGAAGTCTTGGTTCGCGTCATGGCTCAGTCACTTTGCTTCTAGGTCAGGAGGACGCATGACATCGCTACCAAATCCGGCACCAATGGTTACAACAACTTCTGCTGCGTTCTGGCAAGCAACATCTGAAGGACGTTTCATTCTTCAACGTTGCGAATCGTGCGACATTGTGGTGTGGTTTCCACGAAAGCATTGTCCAGAGTGCTGGGCGGAAAGCCTCATAACCTTCGACGCATCTGGCAAGGGAACGGTGTACAGCTACACCATCATTCGCAAAGTTGCTAATGAATACAAACAGGTAACTCCATTTGTGGTTGCTTATGTTGAGTTAGCCGAAGGCCCGCGCGTAATGACGAACATCGTTGGGTGTGACGTTGAGGCGGTACGGGTAGGAATGCCTGTCGCAATGGAATTCCATGACACGGGCGAAGGAAACGCTCTGTATCGCTTTCACCCAGCGGACAACTAATTTGTGCGGTTAACGACTGGCTTCTAATTGATACATAGGTACTCCATCGTGAGGAGTCCACAATCCTGCGCCAATCTGCGTGAAAGATTTTGTGAGGTGTTGGCGGTACCACGTTGCGCTGCGTTTATAGACCTGCATATCTGTTCCACGAGAATCGACGACGTTCTCGTAGTCCCATTTCGTAGGCAATTCGAGGTACATCACCCACTTGGTGCCGGCCGCAAGGTTTTCTACTGCGGATGAAAATGACGAGTTGTCTAGATATTGCAACACGCTGTGACACACCACAAGATCTGCTCTCCGAGTTGGTGTCCAGTCGGCAATATTGCGCAGTTCGTGATTCCATGTTTCGCATGCATGTTCACTGACATCAATTGATTGCACTGAAACCTCGGGGTGGTGTTCTGAATACCAATCTCGCCACATTCCCATTCCTGCGCCCACGTCAAGCACTGTGCGAATGTTGATTCCCCACCATGCGCACATGTTGTGCACTGCGGTTGCTAAGTGTGAGATCTTTTCTTCATCGTGTGCTCCATCTTTTCCATAGAAGCGGGCGTAGTACGAAGAATCAAATGTGGGCACGGTGCAACGCTAGAGCGTGGTGCCACGCGATATCCACACATCTGCAGTCACTTCAGTGACTGGTGAGGCATCTGCGGCGGTTTGCCATTGAAGGGGCGTCATGGTGAACAGGTCTTGTGCGGCTTCGTTTGTAAGCGCAAGAGTGAACGTGACCCGCTCTGATTCCTGCGCTTCAACTGGAGGATCAGCACGTTTGGCTTCTCGTTGAATGATGGCGTCGTCTTTCTTTGGTCGCATCTCTTCAAGATGTCGTGGTCCAGGCGTCACCGTGACCCAGGTTCCGCCCGATTGCAAAATCCTGTGGTATTCGCTGTGCGAATGCGGTGCAAATACGGTGAACACTGCACCACATGATTGCGTCAACACAGGAAGTCGAAAGGAATTGCCCACCACAAACTGGGCATCAGGTAAGTACTTACTTGCCATCTGCACGGCGCGTTTTGAAATGTCGAGCCCGAATCGATGGTGCGCAGCGATCTGGCCGAGATACCAGCCTTCGCCGCACCCAACATCGAGAAGAGCTCCATCCACTGTGCCGAGCGCATCGCTCAGTGCGTGGGCGATGGGGGAGTACCAACCGGCATGGAGGAAACGTCGCCGTGCTTGAAGAGATTCTGCCGTATCGCCGGGAGTGGTTGATCCAGGCAGTCGGCCACTGGGAAGAAGATGAAGGTAGCCCTCGCGCGCCCTGTCAAATGAGTGTCCATTGGGGCATGTCACGCCCGATGGCGTGGGGCTGAATGGTGCACCACAATGCGGGCAGCAAAAGATGGAGACAGCGTCATCGGGGGCTTCTCCGCGGATGGACATCATCACAGTCTTGCGTATCTGACACCGAAGCCCCACCTACAGACGGCAGACTAAAGGGCAATGTTGACCCCCCGGCGCCTCACCCTGTCTGTAGCTGCCCTTTTTCTAGTGGCGGCATTTATGACATGGCAAGTGGTGGCCTATGAATGGTTTGCACAAGCTGACTATCGCGCGGTGCAAACAGCACGCAGACTAGTCCCGGACAAAGGCATCTTTCGATACACCGTGCACTTTGGCTTACGCGGAACACTTCTCACCATTTTCATTCCGCTCTTGAGTTGGGTTTCGTGGAAGCGACGCTCGTGGGCTCCCATCGTTGGATTTCTTATCGTCTTGTTGTTTGAAACCGGCATGACCGGCTCACTGAAGTTGTCCGTTGGACGCGAGCTCCCATGGCAATCGTGGCCCCTCATGGGAAGACTGGAAACAGGCGAGCTGGGTTTTCCATCGGGTCACGCCACAAATGTTCCATCCTTAATTGGTTACGTGGTGTGGTTCTTTACTCCACCGCGACGTGCAGTGCGTCGTGCGGGTTGGTGTCTCGTTGCATTCTTAACGGTGCTGGTGAATGTTTCGTCGTGGTTGATTCGAACTCATTGGCCCACCGACCTGTACGTAGGCAATGCAATTGGATTAATCGCATTAATAACCGTAATCGGATTTATGAATGCGTCGGGACTTAGTCCTTGGGCCACTGTTCAGCAGAAGCAAGAAGTTCATCTCTGAACTGCGGATGAGAAATCTGTGCCAATGCGCGTGATCTTTCGCGAATTGTTTTTCCTTCAAGTTCTGCAATTCCAAACTCTGTAATAACAACATCAATTTGGTGACGCGGCGTACTCACCACACTGCCAGATGGAAATTGCGGAAGAATTCTGCTGATGAGAGTTCCGTTCACCGTGCTGGTCGAAGGCAGACACACCAGGCTGCGCCCCTCAAGACGTAGTCCAGGCCCAGAAACAAAATCCTCGTGACCACCCACACCACTGAACTGAACACCATTAATGCTGTCGGCCATGACTTGTCCGGAGAGATCTATCGCGAGCGCGCCATTAATGGTGATCATGTCACGATTACGAGAGATGATGTCTGGTGAATTCACGATCTTCACGGGTAGGAAACGAACGTGGTCGTTCTCATGCAGCCATGAATACAGCTCAGGAATACCGGCTGCAAACGTTGTTGGTGAGAAACCATCGAAGTCGCTGCCTTTCCTGTTTGTGACTTTTCCAGCTTGATGAAGTCGCATCAATCCAGTGGTGAACATCTCGGAATGTATTCCAAAATCCCCTAAGTCGCTGTTGGCTAAGAAAGTGGCGATCTGATTTGGAATCCCGCCTATTCCGGTCTGCAGTGTGCTTCCCGAGCGAATGAATGTGAGAGCAAACTGAGCAATTGCTAGGTCGTCATCGCTCGCTGGTGCGTCGGCGAGATTGAGCGGTTCTCTGTTTGTTTCAATAAGTGCATCAATGTTGTCGACATGAATTCGATGACCGTGTTCTGGCAATACACCAAACGTTCGTGGAAACTTTTCGCTGACTTCAACGATGACAATTCGGTGTGGGTCTGCGGCGGCTCGGTGAAGTTCATCCACACTTGCACCAGCATGCACGGACAAACTGACCCAACCATCAACTGGTGGTGCACCAGCAGTTGCAATGACTCGCGGTTGTAAGAATTCAAGAATTGGTTCAAACCGTCGGAAATCTGCAGGCACATAATCAATCGACGCACCGCTGTCGCGAAGAAAGCGTTCTGCTGGTCCAAAGAAGCCACTGCGGTAGTGCACGCCTGGAAGCGCGAGAACGGCGTAGAGATCTGGCATCAAAGCACCAAAAATCTGCAGGTTGGTGAAATCGTTACGGGTACCCAATGCATGCATGAAGCCACCCGGAACGCCAGGGCCAAGTGGGACGGCAAGCGTGTCCTCCGAGCGAATAAGAGCAACGGCATCTTCCACAGACATTTGGGCCATGTGACCCATGGTACGCAGGTAGATGTTCTTCGTGTTGGCTGGCAGGCTCAAAGCAATGCAACGCGACTTACTCGTTATTGGTGGTGGACCAGCCGGATCTGCTGCGGCCATTACTGCAGCACGTGCAGGACTGTCTGTCACCTTGTTCGAAAAAGGTTCGTATGGTCGAGACAAAGTGTGTGGAGATGGGCTCACCCCTCGCGCAATTGGTGCTCTCGACGAATTGCGAATCGATCACTCCGTTGCGCATCGCATCAATGGATTGCGAATGATTGCTGGAAAGAAAGAACGAGAGTTGCTGTGGCCAGCAACAGATCGTTTTCCTCATCACGGGGCTGTTTGGCCGAGACATCGATTTGACAATCATCTATTAGATGTCGCAATTGCCTCGGGAGTGGATGTTCGTTTCAACTGTGAGGCACTTCCCGTCATGGAAGGTGAGCGCTGTGTTGGTGTATCTGTGCAGAGTGACAAGTTCACTGCGCCGTTCACGATCCTCGCTGCTGGTGCGCAGGGCCAAGCGGCGAAAATTCTTGGGGCGGTGCGCGACCCAAATGAAACATTTGGTCTTGCGATTCGTGCATACGTTCCAAGTCCTAGACATCAAGAGCGTCATCTTGAAGCGTGTCTCAGTCTGAGTGACGAGCATGGCACCGCGGTTCCTGGCTATGGCTGGATGTTCCCCGCTGGCGATGGAACCGTCAACATTGGAGTTGGAGCCCTCAGCACGATGAAGGGCTTCAAGAAGCTCAACCTCAACACATTGCTCGATCAGTACTACGCACTTGTTCGTGAGTCGTGGGGATTAGGCGAATATGTTGAAAAGCCACGTGCGTGGCGGCTCCCCATGAGTTGTGTGCGTCGCTCCGGGCAGGGCTGGGTTGCGGTTGGGGACTCTGCTGGATTTGTGAACCCAATGAATGGTGAAGGAATTGACTACGGCCTCGAGTCTGGAATGTTGGCCGCACAGAAATTCATTGAGAACCCAACTACTGCATCGCAGGCATATGACACAGAAGTCGGAGAACGTTTCGATGCATTCCTGCGCACTGGGCGTCGCTTCAGTTTCATCATTGGCCATCCGTGGTTGTTGAAACCTGGCCTACGTGTTGCGGTGGGCACGCAAAAGGCTGCTGATATCACGCTTGCTGTCATGGGTAATCTCATTGATTCGTCAACTCCTGGTGCAGCTGGACGTGTGATGCGAATTGCAGACACATCATTGCGTGTGGCAGACCCCGTGCTTCGTCGCACACGTGCCAAGGCCTAGTCAGCAGATAGGTTGGGCTTCATGAGCAAGCCCGTTGTTACTGTCCCCGCCGGAGATCCACCAGTAGATCTCGTCATCGAAGATCTCACCGTTGGTGACGGCAAAGAAGCGGTCAAAGGCGCAAATGTAGAAGTTCATTACGTGGGTGTTGCGTGGAGCACAGAACGTGAATTCGACGCTTCATGGAACCGTGGTGACACGTTCGAGTTTCGATTGGGCGCCGGTCAAGTGATTTCTGGATGGGACCAAGGAGTTGCTGGAATGAAAGTTGGCGGCCGTCGCGTTCTCACCATTCCTCCACATATGGGATATGGCAATCAAGGAGCTGGCGGCGTCATCAAGGGTGGCGAAACACTCATCTTCGTTGTTGATTTACTGAATGTGAACTAGAGATGTCTGATCTGAATTTCTTTACCGCAAATGCGCAACTAGCGGGTGTGAGCAAATTGGAAGTTCCGGAACTCACATTGATGTATCGCATCGAGATGGCTGGCGAGTTGTTCTACAACAAACTTGCCGATCTTGTGAACAACGATGAGGCTGCATCTCTCCTGCGGAAGAATGCAATTGAGGAACGCGGGCATGCTCGACGTTTGGCTCGCATGATCAGCATCAAGATTGGTCACGAATGGCAACCAACTGCGGACGTGGAAGAACTATTGGAAGTGCCACTACCAGACTCCATCGATCCATCAATGTTTGCTGCCATCGTGAAAGGTGAACTGAACGGTGATGCTGGCTATCAGAAATGGGCCGATGCAGAAGAAGATGGAGAAGTGGAACGTCTTCTGCGGTTAAACGGCCGCGAAGAAACAATTCATGCTGGGCGCGCTCAGCAAGTGTTCGAACTTCTCGGAGCGTAAGCAATGTCTGCCGACGTTGTCGTTTATGACGGTGACTGCGGCATCTGTGAATGGTCAGCAACCTGGATAAAGAGCAATGTCCCTGGTGTCAAAGTGGTTTCGCATCGTGAATATGGAGTCTCGTACCTTCCATCTGTGTGGTTCATCACGTGGTCAGGTCGATTCGAAGGCGCGGCCGCAGTCTCTGAAATCTTGAAACGTTCAGACAGTAAGCCTTCTCAGAAGTTTGGCTTTGTGTTGGGGCTTCCACTGGTACGCACTCTTGCAAAAGGCGTTTATTTTCTTGTTGCGAAGAATCGCCGCATAATCTCAAAACTCTTCAGACTTCGCGCCTGTTCGGTTCCTACGAAGTAATCAGCGCACTTCTGCATTCTGAGGCAACATTCGTTTGCGTCGCCACCAACGCCGTATTGGCCCGGTTGCGTATTTGCTTGTGATGGCAACGACAAACGTGGAAACCAAGACGCGAGGAATGACATCTAGTTTTGCAATATGTGGTGCAACTGCAATGGCGATAATGAGTGCCACCGGGTAGACCCACGCAACATCTGCAATGAACTTGCCAAAAGCAGACCGATGCCGATCCACTTCACCTTGTGCTCGGAAAAATTCTTCTGTTCCCGCAGTAACGGTGACTCGTTCTGACTCCACTAACTGGTCAGCGCGCTCACGAAGTTCCTGACGAATATCGGATCTCTCCCATTCGCGGAGATGTAGGGCATCTATAAAGCGAAATACCATGTGGTACACGTTGTTGTCCCGCTCTGGCAGCAACACCGTGGCTCCAAGGCAACCGGGCGCAGACTGCACTGAAGTTTGCATGTCATGACACCACTGATTGAACTCCTCGCGCTTGCCGGGTTTTGGGGTGCGTGAAATGGTGACTGTTACTGAGCCAGGTGCAATCTTTGGTAAGCGTCCAGTGTCAAAGTTGCCAGTGAGGTCGGACATACGCATTACGGTAGTCCCAGTTGATCTGTTCTTATGCGTGCTGTTGTTGTTTATTGTCACCCCGTGGAGGGAAGTTTCTGCTCCTCTCTCCGTGACGTCGCAATTCGCGGTCTTCAAACAGGCGGTCATGAGGTCACTCTCATAGATCTTGCTGCCAGCAACTTCAACCCAGTGATGAGTACAGACGAATGGGAGAAGTACTACCAATCAGCTACACACATTCCAGAAGATGTTGAAGATCATGTAGCCGCGGTGCGCGAAGCTGACGTTTTGGTATTCGTGTATCCCACGTGGTGGTCTTCGGTTCCTGCGCAATTAAAAGGATGGATGGAGCGTGTCCTTGTTCCTGGTGTGGGTTTTACGATGACGAAGAAGAACACACTTCGCCCGGGTCTTCGTTCACTAAAACACGTCGTTGTAATCACGACATTCGGATCACCACGTTTGTATGTGCGGTTAATGAACGACAATGGCTCGCGGCTATTTCACCGTAGCTTGCGGTCTACATCTCCACGATGGGTGAGAAACCGTCGCCTTGTGCACTACAAGATGGACAAGTCAACGCCAGAGAGCCGTGCAAAGTTTCAACGTCGGATTGAGTCGAAGTTGGCACATCTGTGAAGGTTCTCGTCGTTTCAGCCCATCCTTCCCCGACGTCACATGTGGGAATCCTGCGGCAAAATTTGCTGTCGCTCCTAGAGGTCTCTGGCCACAGCGTTCGTCATCACGATCTTTATGCAGAATCGTTTAATCCGGTGTTCACGCCATATGAACGACTACATCACGTGGGAAATATTCAAGAGAAACTCCATCACCTTCCCGAACTTGCTCCATATGTTGAAGATCTTCAATGGTGCGACACATTGGTGTTGGTCTACCCAACGTGGTGGGGAGCACAACCAGCCATTTTGAAGGGGTGGATTGATCGCGTGTTTATGAACGAAGTGGCATGGGTTCTTCCTGCAGAAGAAGCTCGGATTCGCCCATTACTCACTAATGTTCGGCGTCTTGTGGTGGTCACCACTCACGGTTCTAGCAAGTTCATCAACGCACTTCAGGGTGAATCTGGAAAGCGAATTGCCTTGCGGTCTATTCGCGCAATGTTTTATCCGCGTGTGCGTACAAAATGGATTGCCGTCTACAAACTTGATACGTCAAAAGATTCTCAACGTGAGAAGAAGTTCAAGAAAGTGTCTCGTCGTTTGGGTCGAGTGTTTCAGTAAGTGATTTCTTCGGAAGCGCGGCAATTAATGCCGTCAGGCCGAGTACCCGAATGATGACTGCCACAGTGCTGGAATGGCGTACATGTTCAATACCGCTCGTGTGAACGGTGGCAATATAAATCATTGTCGTGGTACACAGCATTCCAATAAGAAGAGCTGCGTGCCGTCGAGTGGAACGTTGAACTATGAGTAGAGCGCAGCTTGCCGCGAACACAATGACCCACATTTGCCAAGTGGACGCCACAGCCCACGGAATCATGGGGCCATTTTGTAACGGCAAGAAGTCTCCGTTCGGAGGATTCAATGTCGCGTTGACAAGGCGTGCTGAATGACTCACGGTGTCTGACGGATGCGTGATGAGATACAGAACAACATTTCGCCAGCCATTGTCCTTCAGCCATTTTGCGAGTTCCACTCCACCAACTCGCATGAGTGATGGTGGCTGTTGACCTATTGGTAGTTGAACAATTGCAGCGATATCACCCGGCAGATCTTCTTTGTAGTCATAACCCGTGGCAGTACGCATTCCGTCCGATACGGGCATACCACGGTCAACAAACCAATCGAATCGCTGGTCATCTGAGATGACCCTGCTGGACACAACGGTGTAGAGATTCAATAACGACATGTGTTGAGACTGTTGAATAGTGAAGACACTGGAAAGAAGGAGCAGCAGTAACCCCACAGATCCAAGATTGAGGTTCTTTCCTCTAGAGGAGAGGAATTTCCACATCACTGGTGCAAGACAAGCGACAATGATGAGTGCATGAGTGGGGCGAGACATGGCACAAAGCATGAGTGAAAGAGCCCACCACACCGTTGCAAAAGTGGAACGGACCGCCAGTCGATACATGGTGGATGCCACAGCGAGCACCGCAAATGAAATGCTGAGCGATTCGGAAAGGATGACTACGTCGTATCGGATGACTTGTGGGGTCAGACCAAGTACCAGCACCGCTATAAACGCGGTTCGTTGCCATCGAACACCCCGTGACGCCACCCATGCAAGGGATCCCCAGGCAAGGGTTCCAATGATGACATGGGCAACAACCCGTGACGTATCGGACCCAGTCAACGCGTAGATGAATGGAATTGGCCACGGGCGATCTGTTGGTGAAAAAAATTTGAGTGTGTCGTATCCAACAGAATCTGGATAACGCTGGACTGTTTGACCAACTGCGGCTATTCCACGAACGGCAAAAGACAGTACAAGTGCGACAACGCCAAACCATGGCATGTGCAGAGAACGAATCGCGCGCCGCATGAGAATAGACGGTACTCGCCTAGGTAGGTGATTATCGGGTCTAGTACCGTCAGGCTTATGAAATCGTTGCAAGTTGAAGAACTGGGATCACTTGATGCACTCCATGCTGTCGAGAGTCCCGACATTGAGCTTCCGGAATCGCATATTCGAATTGATATTCGTGCATGTGGCTTGAATTTTGTCGATTCACTTCTGATTGAAGGTCGCTATCAAGTGAAGCCGCCAGTGCCGTTTCGTCCGGGTTCTGAAGTTGCGGGAGTAGTCACCGAAATTGCAGAAGGTGTCACCAATGTTGCGGTTGGCGATCGCGTGTTTGTTCCCATTGGAGTTGGTGGTTTTTCAGATTCCGCAGTGGTGCATTCCGCGCGTGCGCTACGTATTCCAAACAATATGACCGATGGTCAAGCCGCAACTTTTATGCAGAGTTATCTAACAGCGTGGTTTGCATTTCATCATCGCGCAGATGTTCGCGAAGGTGACACCATGTTGGTGCTTGGCGCTGGCGGTGGAATTGGTCTCGCTGCGGTAGATCTTGCAGTGTCCATGGGTGTGAAAGTCATTGCGGCTGCCTCGTCACAAGAGAAGCGCCAGTTGGCGATAGATGCCGGAGCGTTTGCCACTATTGACGTCCTCACTGAAGACCTAAAACTTCGCGCTCGCGAGTTAGCTGACGGGAAACTAGACCTGGTGTATGACCCCGTTGGTGGCGACCTTGCAGAACAAGCACTGCGTGCGTTGGGTTCGGGCGGTCAGTACATGGTGGTTGGTTTTGTAGCGGGAATCCCAAAACTTCCAGCCAACCTTGTTCTCTTAGTGAACCGTACTTTGGTGGGTGTTGATTGGGGCGCATGGGTTGGTAAGAACCAAGCAGCGCATGCACAGATGGTGGCTGAAGTGTTGAAACAAATTGGCGAAGGTCGCCTTCACCCTGTTGAACCCGTGTCGTACCCCATGTCGAAAGCAGCAGATGCCCTTCGAGACATGCAGAACAGAAAGATTGCTGGCAAAGTTATCTTGGTGCCCGATTTCAATTAGACATCATGGCGTGCACGATGCCGAGCCGGCGTCGTATGTGAGATTGTCAACGGCGCTAATGAATCCCCACGAAAATGAGGTGGGAGTGAATGTCATTTGAACAACACCATGATCAGTATTCAACATGTACTCACTTCCTGGAACGGCTGTTCCTAATGGGTATACCTGTGCTCCACCAAGGCCCGAAATGAAGAGTGGTACTCCACCTGCCGCTGGTGCACCGCTGGCATCTAAGGGCGCGAAGCGCTCGTAATGATGGTCATGCGCCGTCATCACTAGGTCGGCTCCGTTCGCAACGGATGCTTCCCACAAATGTCGTGCTGAAGGAGTTGCGTATCGGCCACTAGAGACAAATGGATGATGCATCATTACAGCAGCGCATTTACCTTCAGATTGAGCACGTTGAAGTTCGCTGACGAGCCATGTGGTTTGTGCGGACGTTGCAGAACAGCCGGTGTACAACTGGCCTTGGCACCATGAATCAACAGCAATGATTCGCCACCCGCCTGCATCTGTTGTCCAATATGAGGCCGATAGTTCGCTGAAATATTCCACATACCCTGCAGCGCCACTTGTGACGTATTCATGGTTACCGCGCACTGGGTATGTGATGTTCTTGAAAGCGCCCCATGTTGCTCCATAGAAATTTGTTAGATCGGAGATGCTGGCTGCTTCGTACTGGAGGTCGCCGAGCGCAATGACGCCATCGGGAGATAGCGAAGAAATGAGAGATGCAGTTGCTTGTTCACCACATTGACTGCCTGCTGGTCCGATGCCGTATGCAGCGCGCCGAGTGGCGTTACATGCAATGTCTCCCGCAAGGATGATGCGCGCAGATTGGTCTGTGCCTATTGGCTCGAGACGAACTCCGTGGGGCCAAATTGCAATTCCGCTACGTCGAAGAGTCGTACTGGAGTCGCCCAATTGTCCAGTGCTATTGAGTCCCCAGCACCACATGCCAGAGTTACTTGCCGAAATTCCACAGGCATGCGTGTCTCCAGTTGCCACGGTACCCAGTAGGCCAACAGCTGACGACGGACGCACTTTTTGTGGAGTGGGTTTGGCAATGTAGCTTCCGTTTGCAAGCTGGCCGTACCTGTTGCGTCCCCAACACCATGTTGTACTCGCAATAGTTTGCGCACAGACAAACTCTGCACCGGCGTCAAGTGATGTGATGCCGGTGCGTCGACCAGTGACCGCTCTCGCGCGAGATGGACCCCATGGGGTGGCGAGTTGTCCGTAGTTATTGCGCCCCCAACATTGGGAGCGTGCGCTCGTAGACACAACACAGGTGAACGCTTCGCCAGTTGCAACACTGGTTGCTCTCACAATTGGCACATAGGTAGGTCGGGGGCGAGAAGAAGTCGGTTGTTGTCCCAATTGGTGAAAGTTGTTGCGTCCCCAGCACCACACAGATGTAGTTGTACGCACTGCGCATGTGTGGAGTTGCCCAACGTCTGCTTGAGCAACTTTTGAGATCAGTGCTCGCACTGGAATAGCAGAAGCTGCTCGATTGCCGTTGCCAAGTTGTCCGTATTTGTTTGCACCCCAGCACCACAGAGTTTCGTCACTCTTGCGAGCACAGATGTGATGAGCGCCGACGGAAACCGATGTCACCTGTGAAATGGGCATCTGTACAGGTGTTGGAGTCGGTGTTTTAGTGAGAAATGTCGGAGCATTAATTGGGTCGACGGCAATATCTAGAAGTCCCCAGCACCAGACGGATGTATCGGTAGAGACCGCGCACGTGCGTTGTCCACCAGCAGATACTGACACCGCTGTGGCCATCAGGGATGGTGAGAATGCAATGGTGCGAACTGTGGTGCCAGTTCCAAGTTGACCAACGCTGTTGTCTCCAGTGCACCACACAGTTTCACTACGCACAATGCACGAGTGTCCGCTTCCTAACGATGGTGACGAAATGGATGGGGGAGTAATAACCGCTGGTGAATTAGTTCCCTGAGACGAGGCCGGTGAATAGACAAATAGAGCTGACACTGAGGCAACAACCACGATGACGATGTTCACGTGGGCTCGGCGAAGCATGCATGCACGCTAGTGATGTTGCTGGGGTGATGTGCATCACCCCTTGCTTAGAGCGAAAAACGTTTGTAACCGGGCGCAGTGAGTGGCCAGGGTTGAATTTTTTCTAAGTGAGCGGCTAATCCAAGTGCGAGTCCGTCTTGAAAACGTGGCGCGACTACTTGTATTCCGCAGGGTACGCCGTGATGATCAACACCCATTGGAACACTGACTGCTGGATGACCTGTGAAGTTGTTGTCGGGGGTGTTCAACGTAATCATTGGATCATCGGTTGACCCTGCGCGTGTTGGAAGAGGACCTTCTGCGGGCCATGAACGCGCATTCGCCGTGGGAGTAACAAGAACTGCACCATTAACGAGAAGATCATCGAATCGTGCAGACACCTCGTGCCGGGAACGTTGTGCCGCGATGTACTGATCAATGGTGACCGTTGATCCAAATTTCAACTGTTGTTGTACGTAGTCAGACAATTGATCCCAACGGTGCTCTTCGTGACGTAAGCTTTGCGTGAGTTCTGCAGTAGAGATAACAAACCAATTCCAAATTGTGTCGTTATTGCTCGGCGACTCAACACGCTCCACTGGAATACCTGAAGCCGCAATTGCTTCAAGAGTCTTCTCAAAGTTCGCTTCAATTTCAGGGTCAACATCTGTACGAAATGTGCGGCATGCCAACACTTTCGTTGGCTGTGTGGGTGTCAGTGTGATGCCCGATCGCGGCACGGAGAGAAAATCTCCGCGGGCCTCACCAAGGGTGATGTGTGCTTCATACAAAACATCAGCAACTGTTGAGTTAGTAGTCCCCTGAGTGGAGAATTCAATCCATCGGGGAAGGATGTTGCGCCCAATTGCTCCCATTGTTGGCTTGTATCCCACAAGACCTGCTGCTGCAGCTGGGCCCCGAACGCTTCCTCCACCATCGCTTGTCGTAGCAAGTGGTGTGAGACCAGCAGCAAGTGCTGCGGATGATCCGCCGCTTGAACCACCCGGCGATTTGTCAGTGTTCCATGGGTTGCGTGTGGCTCCGAACACTTGGTTACAGGTGTATGCGGTTGCTCCAAACTCGGGGCTATTGGTACGTCCAATCACGATGGCTCCTTCAGCTCGTAAGCGAGCCACCACCGTGTCGTCCGTGGGGTCAGCAGGACCGTTCGCATACAAGCGTGAACCACTTGTTGTGATGTGTCCCTTTACGCGTGCCATGTCTTTCACAAGAAGTGGCAGTCCGGCCAGTAAACCCTGCCTGTTGTGATTCTTTGCTAGTTCGAGTGCTTCATCCGCGTACAGAGCTACAACAGCATTGAGATTTTTTGCATCACTAATCCGGCTCAAGCTTTCGTTTATGAGGTCAACAGGGTCAATTGAACCGTCTCGGACACCAGTAGATAATTCTTCAAGCATGGTGTGAGATTAGTGACTGGCGTGCAGCCGTTAGTTATGGAACAGGAACCCAGCGCCAGTCGAGTTTGCAGATGGTGGGATCCACAATTTCCACGATGGACAATCCGATTACTGACGCACGCGCAGAAAGACCAGTTTCAGGACGAATAGCTGCGTGCGCTGGTGCCTGTTGACTAGCGCGCAACAAAATCTCTTGGGTGTTCGTTGCGTAATTGCCGAGCTGAGATGCGATGGCGAATGAATGGCGAGCGGCAATGAGGCTCTCAAGTCGGAAACGGCGCCACTGGTTGTACGACGGGGACATGTACTGAGTGAGAATCTCCGTGACCATGGCGCGTTGATCTGTAGTTGTGAATACTTGAGACCAACTCTTGCCGTCATTTGCAAGTTGCGGCGGAAAGAGAACCTCTAGACAATCCGCTACGAGAGCATCTTTATTCTCGTACAAGCCGTAGATAGCTCCGACGCTGACACCTGCGCGACGTGCAATGCGAGACACGGTGGCGCGATGAATACCGGAGCGTGCGATGACGTATTCGCTTGCTGAAATGAGAGCATCTCGGATGTCATCGCGCGTGGACGGAAATGCGTAAGGGGGTGGAGAAATATTTACTCCAGTTGGCTTTGTTGGTTTCGATGCCGTGCGAACAGCTTTGGTGAACATCTCCAACAGTGCAGCTGGATTAATCGGGTTGACGTCGCCTTGTTCGTACACCGAATTCAGTAACGCTGCACCAAACAGAGTTGCAAGTGCCGATACAACAGCTTGTCTGTTGGCGCCATCTGTGGATGGTCCAACGCCGCGGTCATCTAATAGACCGAGAATGTCTCGCTGCACTACTTCAGCAATGACTTCATCGCGACGTGACGCAACGATAATTTCCATTGCACTACCCAAATCGGGAACGGCATCGTGTGCACTCGCTTTTTCAAAGAGAGAACTGATGTACGCAACTTGTGATGGATCATTGTTGAGAACGGCGTCAACGAGTGGAACCAAAATCTCCGACAACATTGGCCAGAAGCTCTTCTCCCAGGCGAGGACAACTAGTTCTGAACGATCATCACATCGTGCGTAAATAACGCCACTAGAAAATCCTGCGTCTGCAGCAACTCTGGTGAGTGCCATCTGGTCAACTCCCACCGTGCGAACAGAACGCGCTGCGCTCTCGGCAACCTTGAGGTCTGTTTGACGAGACTTGTCGGATTGGCGTGCTGTGGGGGCCATGTGGTCATTGTCTCACATGAGTCAATCAAGTTGATAGGCGTAAAGAACGCTCCCTATTCGTTTTCCCAATTGATCTCTTGTTGGCCGGAGTCAGATAACGCTGAATTAATTCTTGAGAATGGCCGGCTTCCAAAGAACCCGCGATGCGCTGATAGTGGTGATGGATGAGGTGCAGTGAGGACAACGTGGTGAGGTGCCGTAATCAATTGTTGTTTCGCTTTCGCAGACTTTCCCCAGAGCACGAATACCACTCGAGTGGATTTTTGGTTTAGATGAGTAATGACTGCATTCGAGAAAGTTTCCCATCCAAAATCTTGATGTGATCCAGCTTCTCCCGCGCGAACAGTCAACGTGGAATTCAAAAGCAGGACTCCTTGCGTAGCCCACTTGGTGAGATTCCCGTGACGTGGAAATGGAATGTCAACATCGCTGTTGCGTTCCTTCATGATGTTTCGCAATGACGGTGGTAACGCAATGTTTTCTGGAACTGAAAAGGACAATCCATGCGCTTGTCCGTCACCGTGGTATGGGTCTTGTCCCAGGATGAGAACAGAAGTTCTTTCGTACGAAGTCGATGTGAATGCGGTAAGCACATCTTGTTCTGCTGGATACACGGTGTGATGTTGGCGATCGTCGTTGACTGAGTTTTGTAATTCCAAGAAGTAGGGCTGTGCCATTTCTTGTGAAAGAAAGGGTTCCCAGTCGCCGAACATTGACGTCATCGTACGAGACACGACCGTTTTGTTATTAGTAATAACACCACAAATAGGTCACTAAACAGCAAATTGTCAACGCTCGTGACTGTGTGGTTGAGAGAATGGTGGTCCCATGGACTTAGCACTCGCGATTGATATCGGTGGAACAAAATTCTCCGTTGGCTTGGTCACTCGAAACGGCGACCTCATTGATCGTGTCAATGTTCCCGTTGATCGCGGCGGCTCAGATGAGGAACTATTCGAAGATCTTGCAGACGCGGTGACCAAGCAACTTGAGCGAGCTACTGATCATCATGGAGTGACGCCATCTGTGGTGGGTATTGCCTGCGCTGGTCCAATTCAACGCAATGTGGAGACTGTGTCACCACTCAATATTTTGCAATGGCGCGATTTCCCATTACGCGAACGCTTGGTGGGAATAACCGGACTTCCAGTTTTTGGCGATGGAGACGCGAAAGCGCTGGCACTTGCTGAAGGGTGGCTAGGCGCTGCGCGCGGTGTTGACAACTTCATGGCCATGGTGGTCTCTACTGGAGTGGGCGGTGGAATTGTTCTGAACGGCGAACTTCTTGATGGTGAGAGCGGAAATGCTGGACACATTGGCCACGTCATTGTTGAGCCGAATGGCCGTCGATGCACATGTGGTGGTCGTGGTTGTTTGGAAGCAGAAGCATCTGGCCCTGCAATTGAGGCCATTACTGGCCGACCACCTACACAGCCAACCTACGAAATTATGGTGCGCACTGGCCGACTCGTTGGTCGCGGAGTTGCATCGGTGTGCAACTTGCTTGATTTAAAACTGGTGTGCGTTGCAGGCAGTGTTGCGCTGGGTTTTGGTGCAACGTTTTTTAACTCCGCTCAAAAAACTCTCGACGAGTTGTGCGGACTTGAGTTTTCAAAAAATGCTCGTATTGTTCCTGCACGCCTTGCAGACGAAGGACCACTTGTGGGCGCATCTGCTGTGGGTTGGCGCGGACTAAACCGAATGGTGAATGTGTAGCAAGTAGTGCGAACTACTTGATCCACTGAAGCAGATCAACTTGCACTCGAGTGAGTGGTTGTTGAACATCAATCCATTCACCAATGCTTGGGCGGGGCCGGCCCCTGGCAACAAACAACATTGACGTATGCATATGCGGAGATTCCAGCATGTTCAAGCGTTGGCGCTGATAGTGAAATGGACTTCTGCCGTCTGGAAGCGGGAAAACTCCATGTGCAGTTCCACAACCAACAAGAACGATTTCGCCTGGCCCGTCCACCTTTACTTGTCGATATCCAGCGCGTGAACCAGACTCAATGGGGTGATGGTCAACAACATCTGCAGACAACTGCATCATTGATTTATCGCCGTGCCAGAGTGACGTGCCAAGACGAATACGAAAATCTACATCAGGATGATCTTGTCTCAATTTGGAATAGAGCTGTGCATTGAGGTGGCTGAGGTAAACGGGCACGTTCTTGTTGAGCAATGGTAACCACGCTTCAATTTCTTTGATGTGCTGAAGTGGGTCACCCTCTAGTGGTGGATGAAGTGAAAACCCTCGAAGGCTGATGCGGGCTGCCGCAATGTCTGACAACAACGATTCCAACGTGTCAGGTGATACGCCGTACCTCATCATTGATGATTGAAGTTTCACAATGACGTCGCCCGTCCAGCCAGCGGTGGACAATGCCACGACGTGATGAGGTGAACCCACCGTGAGGATGGTGTTGAGCGGAAGATTCTTTGGTGGTGGAGTCAGCGTGGGAGTGAGAACAATGGGGGTGACATTCGGGGGAATGTCGCGAACCTCAAAAACTGTTCCCACAGCAAGTTCTCGCGATAATTGACCAGCCAGCGGCATGAGATTCCATCTGCGGAAGCCATAGCCGTTCCCCTTGACAACTGGAACAAGACCTGGATGTTGCCGAGCAATGCCTTGAACATGAGAGAGCCACTTAGCTTCATGCACCGCGAGTCGAATTGTCACCCCTATGACCGTAGTCGCAATGGAGACCTTGTAATTGTCGGAATGAGACAACGAAGCGAACGCAAACGTAGGGCACCCCACCACACGCCAGTTCCGTACGCGAGGTTGTCGAAGATACGAAGTCCCATGTAACCGAAGATGCGTTCGGGCTTGTGCCGAACCAGCCCGTACACCGCAGGTATGAGAAGGCTGGCAAAAAGGGCGAAACCGGCACTGAACGAGAACAGAGCGAGGACAAAAAAGATTGGCCACCATGCGCGAGCGATTGCCGATGCGAGAAGTCTGATGGTGGATGCGAGGCCCTGCGTGGTGATACGGGCTCGTTGATTCAGCGACAGCCCAGAACGACGAAGAGTGAGGAGGTACCACAGGTGAACAAGTGGCAAGAGTGGGAGAAAGACCCACACGTAGCCAAACAAGAGCGCAATGGCCGGAAGCAACAGCACAATGTTTGCTCGAAGTGGAGAAACATATGAACGATGGGATGCGCTTAACGCAGCAGCACTTGAGCCGTACCCGAATCGTTGTTTCAGTAATTCGCGCACCGTCATACGAGTTTCATGTGTGCAGGTCAGTGTGGGTTCGTATCGGCAGATGTGACCAGCATCTGTCATGCGCCATACGAAATCAACGTCTTCTCCCATGCGCATGTTGTCTGTGAATCCGCCGATGTGTCGAACTACATCAGTGCGACAGACGAGCGCCGCGGCCGGAACATAAGGCACACGAGAAAATGGTCGGATGAGCGCAGGGTCGTTTCCTAAATCGAGAGGCGAGTGGTGCGCGTCGTATTCACCAGTGAGTCGACCATTGTCGGAACTAACGATGCGTGGTGCAACAAGTGAGACGCGTTCGTCATTCATTTGAGCTGCAAGTTGTCGTAGGCATTCAGATGTGATCTGCACGTCGTCATCCACAAAGGCCACAAAAGGAGTAGTGACATGCTGTAATCCAGTGTTTCTTGCAACGCCAGGACCTTGATTGGAGTCGTGGCGAATCACTGTGGCACCACTAATGCTGAAAGGCTCAGGTGAAGCATCATCTACAACGATGACGGTGAGTCCAATCAGTGACTGCACTAAGTGAACCAATCGATCAAGATCGCGGCTTTCCCGAAGAAATGTCGGAATGACCACGGTGATGTCAGTTGCAGGAACTGGCATATGCCACAGGGGGTGCGCGGCTCCCGTGGCAACAAGACGGCTGGTAAGAGCCTCATGCCCGTCGGGCAACAAGTCGTTATTTTGCACCAATGTCAAAATGTCTGCACCTTTTTCTGACACTTTGAAGAACGTCAACGGCGACCCAGCGATGAGAGATAACCCGTCTGTGGAGCGATTCCACTGAACGTCTGGTCGTAGGCGAATTGTCATGTTGGAGAATGTAACCACTCAGCAGCACAAGACTGCAAACGTTGTACAAGGGAATGGACATAGAGATGAAGAACTGTTTCTCCGTGTCGAGCAGTTGCAGTGCTGGGGTCTCCAAGGACACCCGATGGCGAAACACCTTTCACGCCCACATGACGAAGGTCATCAATGGTGGCGGCCGATGCTTGAACTGAACTAATCAGATCTGTTCGCACAGAGTGTGGGGCAATGTGCAGCATCAGAGATGTTTCGGTATGGCCCGCATGCATGTCGCCACCGGCATATGACGGCAGCGTCCACACTGAGTGTGTGATGTGTTCATAGTCCAACGCAGAAGTGATCATCTGCAATCCGTCGTAGTTGCCACCATGCCCGTTAACAAGCAAGACGCCTGCAGACCAGGACGCCGCCGACCTGCAGATTGACACCACCGAAGCAGATAACGCATCTGTACCTGTGCTGAGTCCGCCCACAAATCCATCGTGTTCGTCGCTGGCAGTAATGGGTAATAGTGGGGCGCGCAGAAAGTCTTCGGTGTTGATATCAGGATGATTGAACGCATCATCAACAACTCGAGAAACAATCACGCTGTCTGTGTCCAACGGGAGATGTGGCCCATGTTGCTCCCATGAACCAAGTGCTAAGACGAGAATCTTCTTTCCATGTGGAATCTCAATGGACGTTGGTGTCCGATTGTTAATCATGGTGCGATGGCGACTTTTTCCCGCGAACGTAACGAATGATTTCAAGAATAATGGTGGCACCTATTGCCAGTGAGAATGCAACCAAGAATGCCTTGGTGTGATTGTCTTCAAATGTGCGTCCACCAATGAAGCCAAGCATGGTGGCGTACGTTGCCCAAATGGCTGCTGCAATTGCAGACCACTTCATAAACCATTTCGTTGATTGTCCAGTGATACCGCATGTGAGTGTGACGATGGTGCGACCACCAGGCACAAAACGCGCGGTAATGAGAAGTTCGCCACCGCGGGTTTCAATTTGTTTATGCGCCCACTGCAAGCGTTGTCGACCCTTGTTGCTCTTGTTGTATCTACGTTGTAGTCGTTCCGAAAAGAACACTCCAATGTGGTAGCTGAAGTTGTCACCAGCAAATGCGCCAAGACCTGCAAAAAGAATGACGAGCGACCAATGAAGTTCATGTAGTCCGGCCGCGACGCCACCAATGATGACCATTGTTTCGCTTGGAACGATGGGAAAGAATGAATCGAGAAATGCGATAGACAACAGCACTACATAGAACCATGGTGAGCTGGAGTAGTCCTTCAGCCAATCAAATGCGGAATTGACAAAATCCAGCATGTGGTTAGTGGGCGCTACCAGTGACTGGTGGTTCGCTTCCGCTGAGAAGTCGTTTGATATTCGAGAGGTGGCGAATCTCAATGAGTAAGCCCAGCCCAACAAATGCGAGCACTTCCCATGCGGGCTTGTCGGTGATGATCAACAACACAACAACTAGCGGGACGATAGCGATGGAGGCAATGGACGCCTTCTTCGACAACATCATGATGGCAACCCAACTCACTGCAGCAATGATCATGATGACGGGGTGCAAAGCAAGTAGAACTCCGCCGCCAGTAGCGATTCCTTTGCCACCTTTAAAACTACGAGTGACAGGGAAGATATGACCAACGATTGCCATCGCGCCGCAGATATATGCACTGGGGCGGTGGCCAATCAGCAGGAGAGTAGGGATAGCGCCTTTGGCGGCATCAAGAACGAACACCAGCGAGCCATATTTCCAGCCAAGTGCTCGTGCAACATTGCTGGCACCTGGATTACCAGACCCAAATGAGGTGATGTCCACACCTTTTGCACGAGCGATGACAATTGCGCTTGGCAACATGCCGAGTATGTATGCGCCGACGATTCCCAGAACAAGATTCAGAACGTTCACGCGTTGACCTTCTTGCGTGCTGGCTTTGAGTGGTCCATTGATGGGCGAGGAAGAATGGCAACGGGCGTAGATGCCAAATATTCTTCGCCATCTCCGCCAACGCATTCGGGGTCTGGGCCATCTAGTGGGATGCCCGTGAAGAATTTCGCCGCCATGCATCCGCCTTGGCATGCATCAAACGAGCCACATGATGCGCATGCGCCAGCGCTTTGTGGTTCGCGAAGTTCAGTGAACAGAGCAGACTCTCGCCACACTTTTGTGAAACCACCGTTGTCGAGAACCGACCCGGCCTTGAACTGATCGTGAATGACGAATGGGCAGGCGTACACATCACCAAGTGGATCAATGAGACATACCACGCGCCCTGCTCCACACATGTTGAGGCCAGGCAATGATTCCCCGAATGCATTTAGATGGAAGAAAGAATCTCCCGTGAGTACGTTCTCACCGTGTGCCAACAACCAGTCGTAAATCTGTCGTTGTTGTGCATTGGTGGGGTGTAGTTCATTCCATGTGTCTGCACCGCGACCTGCAGGTCGCAAACGCGTGATGCGAAGTTGTGCACCATATGAATCCGCAAGGGCTTTGAAATCGTCTAGTTGATCAACGTTGTGTCGTGTAACAACAACGGAAATCTTGAATTGACCAAATCCAGCATCACGCAAGTTCTCCATAGCGCGAATAGCGGTGTCGTACGAGCCGGCGCCACGCACTGCATCGTTCACTTCTGCCGTGGTGCCGTCCAAGCTGAGTTGAATGTCGAGATAATCCAATGCTGCGAGTCGCTCGGCATTCTTCTTGTCAATGAACGCACCATTTGTTGAGAACTTCACGCCGATTCCATTTGCAATGGAATGTTCCAGAATCTCAAAGAAGTCGCGACGAACCATTGGCTCACCGCCACCGATGTTGATGTAGAAGACTTGTAAATCTCGCAACTCGTCGAGGACAGCTTTTGCTTGTTCCGTGGAAAGTTCTCGCGGGTCTCGCTGACCGCTACTAGACAAACAGTGGACGCACTCGAGGTTGCATGCGTATGTCAGTTCCCATGTGAGACAGATGGGCGCATCGAGGCCCGACTTCATTTGTTGAACAAGTGATTCAGCGGACACGAACTATCTCCGAGCTGGTAAGCGATGAAATTGCCTTCACAAAGGCGGGCCACCGAGACTCCTCAACACCTTCTGCCACGAGAGCATCGCGCAGGCTTGGGTGAGAGGCCATTGATCGCACAACGCGAACAATGTCTGGGTGGCGAAGAAACACCAATCGACGGTTGCCGTAGTGATAGGCAAGCGCACCGAATGGTTCTGGCCGCAGTGCGACCTGGGGGTGCATCTCGCACGCCGACTCAAGGGTGAGTGTCATAGGGGCGTGTGAGAGAGACGGATCAGTAGACGCCGCACATGCCGTCAATGGAGATTTCCTCTACGAGAAGCTCTTCCGTGACGACTGCTTCGGTGGTGTCTGTCTGGCTGTCGGCGATGTCCTGGATGTTGTCTTGTTCCATATATACGACAGTACCCGCCACGAGCCCCACTAGAGAAGGTTGGCGCAAGATGGGTAATGTCGGAGACATCCACCGGGTCGTCTGGTGGCCAACTAAAGGGGACTTCAATGAAGACCAAGGCAGCCGTTCTCTGGGAAGTTAATGCTCCATGGAGTGTGGAGGAGATTGAACTCGACGCACCAGGCCCAGGCGAGGTTCTTGTAAAGATCGCCGCATCTGGAATGTGCCACTCAGACGAGCACCTCACCACAGGCGACCTTCCATTCGCACTCCCAATTGTTGGTGGTCACGAAGGTGCTGGCGTTGTTGAGCAGGTAGGTGAAGGTGTTAGCTGGCTTGCGCCTGGCGACCATGTTGTTTTTGGCTTCATCCCATCGTGCGGACGTTGCCCCAGCTGTTCCACCGGACACCAGAACTTGTGTGACCTCGGCGCTTTGATGGGTCTCGGAATGCAAATTTCAGACGGCACATCACGTCACCATGCACAAGGCAAAGATCTCACCTTGATGTGCATGTTGGGAACGTTTGCTCACCACACAGTGGTGAATGAGGCATCCTGCATCAAGATTGAAAAAGACGTTCCACTCGACAAGGCATGTTTGCTTGGTTGTGGCGTTGTCACCGGATGGGGTTCGGCTGTGTATGCCGCAGACGTGGCTCCTGGCGACACCGTTGTTGTCGTGGGCGTTGGCGGTATCGGTGCAAATGCAATTCAAGGTGCAAAGTTGGCTGGCGCGAAGCGCATTGTTGCTGTCGACCCCATTGAGTTCAAGCGCGAAAAGGCGATGGAATTTGGTGCAACACACACTGCATCATCAATGGCCGAAGCCTTGCCGCTTCTGCAAGACATCACATGGGGAACTATGGCGAACAAAGTCATCATGACCATGGGTGTTGGCGATGGTCAGGTCATGGGTGAGGCAATGGCACTTGCTGCAAAGCGCGGCCGTGTTGTTGTCACCAATATTCACCCAGCTTTTGAAACTGGTGGAGCAAACATGAGTCTTCTCGATCTCACATTGATGGAGAAGCAAGTTGTTGGTTCATTGTTTGGTTCGGGTAACCCACGCGCAGACATTCCAAAACTTCTTGGTCTGTATCGCGAAGGTCAACTCGATCTTGATGGTCTTGTCACAAAGACATACCCGCTTGAAGGTATCAACGAGGGTTACCAAGACATGCGCGACGGCAAGAACATCCGTGGCGTTTTGGTCTACGAATAATCTCAACTCATAATAAGAAATTTCTCAGAGGGGGAAGAAATGAAATCACGAGCAGCAGTTCTCTACGGGCTTGATCAACCTTGGGTTGTAGAAGAAATTGAAGTTGATGAGCCCAAAGCCAATGAAGTATTGGTGAATTGGAAAGTGGCAGGCATGTGCCACTCAGACGAACACTTCGTGACTGGCGACATGGTTCCACCAAAGGAATTGCTCGCCATGATGGGTGTTGACGATTTCTTCCCATTCATTGGCGGCCACGAAGGTGCTGGAGTTGTTGTGAAGTGCGGCCCCGGTGTTACTTCATTGCAGCCCGGTGATCACGTGTCGGCAAGTTTTGTTCCATCATGTGGACGGTGCCGTTATTGCTCAACAGGTCGACAGAACTTGTGCAACATGGGCGCAGGAACTCTCACTGGTGGCATGATCACAGACGGCACGCACCGTCATCATGTGAAAGATGGTCGCCCTGTCAAGTTGATGGCAAAACTCGGAACATTCTCCGAGTACGCGACAGTTGCCGAGGCATCACTCATCAAGGTGGAGAAAGATCTTCCACTTGATTGCGTGGCACTTGTGTCATGTGGAGTTGCTACTGGTTGGGGTTCTGCAACAAATCGCGCAGATACACAACCTGGCGACACCGTTGTGGTTGTTGGCATTGGTGGCATCGGTATTAATGCAGTGCAAGGTGCCCGCATGGCCGGTGCAAAGCGCATCATTGCAATTGATCCTGTTGAGTTCAAGCGCGAAAAGGCAATGGAAATGGGTGCAACGCACACGTTCTCATCTATGGCTGAAGCTATTCCTCACATCAATGAACTCACGTGGGGAGAAATGGCAGATCGCGTCATTATGACCCCTGGCGTTCTGCATGGAGACATGATGGGCGAAGGCATGGCCATGGTAGGTAAAGGTGGCACATGTGTTGTCACTGCAATTTCGCCAATGCATGAAACATCTGCAGACATCAACTTGTTCCAACTTGCAATGTGGAACAAGGAAGTAAAGGGAACAATCTTTGGCAGCTTGAACCCACGTGCAGATATTCCACGCTTGTTGGACATGTATCGCGTAGGTGATTTGAAGTTGGATGAACTCATTACACGTCGGTACACATTGGATGAAATCAACGAGGGTTATCAGGCCATGCGCGATGGTTTGAATATTCGCGGCGTCATTGTTAATGACTGATTCTTCAGCACTACGCCAAGCGCTCTCTACGCAAGTTGTTGGTCGTCGTCGCGAACTTGAATTAGTTCTCGCTGCGCTCGCAGCCGACCGCCATGTATTGTTGGAAGGTCCACCAGGGACCGGTAAGTCGACGTTGTTGCGTGCTGTTGCACAAGGTCTGGGCATTGGTTTTGAATTCGTGGAAGGCAATGCCGAATTAACTCCGGCACGCCTTGTGGGACACTTCGACCCTGCACGAGTCCTCAACGAGGGGTACGACCCATCTGTGTTTGTTGACGGGCCATTGGTCAGTGCGCTTCGTGACGGCTCTTTGTTGTATGTAGAAGAAATCAACCGCATCCCAGAAGAAACTCTCAACGTTCTCATCACCGTGATGAGCGAAGGCGAATTGAATGTTCCACGGCTTGGACGCATAGCTGCCTCTCCAGGTTTCCGACTTGTGGCGGCAATGAATCCGTTCGATGCGGTTGGTACTGCCCGAATTTCAGGTGCGGTGTATGACCGCGTATGTCGCGTATCAATGTCGTACCAATCTGCTGACGAAGAAGCTGCAATCGTTCGACGCAATCTTGACGATGCAGATGTATCAGACGATTGGTTAAACAAAGCAGTCTCTGTGGTTCGCCGTACCCGTTCGCACTCAGATTTACGCGTAGGTTCATCGGTTCGTGGCGCGGTGGACTTTTCAAAAGTTGCTGTATCTCTTGCATCACTACGCGAACTAACCATCAACGATCCAAGTGTTGGTGTTGACGCTGCACTAGTTGCGCTGTCTGGCCGTGTACGAGTTCGAGAGGGAAGTGTGCGCACTCCTGAAGAAATAGTCACTGAAATTTGGCAAGACGTCTTCGGCAGAGTGGAAGGCGAGGGCGGCGAGGGAAAAGCTGGAGCCCCGACGAACCGGGGCACGACCTCCCCGTAACAAAGGAAGGCGAAGACGCCGACCAAGCAGTTGCAGAAGCTGGAAAACGAACAACATCGCGTCGTGACTTGTCGCGTAATGAGAACTTTGAACAAATCTCTCCAGAAGTTGGCGAGCTAGATGAAGCGGCACTTGACGAAGCCATGCAGAACAGTCCCGATGAAACATTGGGCTTATTAGCAGATCTCACTGGGGCAACAGATCCGAAACTTCGCGAACTAGCAAGAAAACTTGCCGGGCGTTTGATGCTGGAGTTAGGAAATCGTGGTCGAGCGCGTCCTCGAGGGATTGGCAAAATTGTTGAACAGCCGTATCGACCAGATGGTGGCGACATTGACATTGATGCAAGTTTGGAAGCAATCACCGAATCACGTCGCGGTCACGCAATAGACCCAGAACGTTTGCGACTTCGCGGATGGCAGAAGCCAGGTACAGCGTTTTGTTTGTTGTTAGACAGAAGCGGTTCTATGGGTGGTCAACCGCTGGCAACTAATGCTGTGGCCACTGCCGCTATTGCAAGTCGGAACCCGGATGATTACAGCGTGATCGCGTTTGGCAAAGACGTAGTGGTGACGAAGAGTCAAGATGTACCGAAATCGAGCGATCGGGTCATTAACGATGTGTTGACTTTGCGTGGGCATGGCACAACAGATTTGGCCGGCGCCTTGTTAGTAGCGCGTCAACAATTGTCTCGATCACGTGCTGGTCGAAAAGTGGCCATTTTGTTGTCTGATTGCCGTGCCACCGTGGAGGGCGATGCGGAAAATGCGGCACACGGAATGGACGAGTTAGTGGTGATTGCCCCTGTAGACGACCACGATGAAGCAAAAGCATTTGCCGCGCGCGTTGGCGCACGCTTGGCGTTAGTAGGTGGGCCAAGCGACATTCCAGAGGTCTTGGCCCGTGTGTTGGAGCCAATTGCTTAGGTAGTTCTAGTACTGGCAGTTTGAGTCGTTTGGCGGCACAACGCCGCGCGTGCTTTGCTCAATTAACACCTTCGGCACTGTGGTAGTTGTAATGCTTTGTGCCGGTTTTGTTGTTGGAGTTGATTTTGAAGCAACTGTTGTAGTTGTTGCGATTGCGGCAAGAGTTGTGGTGGTGACGGTATTTGTATCTGCGGGTGACGCGCCGGAGATTGTTGACTTCAAGCTTGCCTTTCCTTGGAATACAGCCAGAATCTTTTTCGATGTTTCGCTCTCGAGGTCAGGGAGTATGACGGCCATGTCGTCTATTAACGTTCCTGTACCTGGCATGGTGTAGCTGCCCATGGTGTCGGTATTGAAGTTCTTCATTGCTTGACCAAGTTGAAGAACTGTTAATGGAGACAATTTGTCATCCGTGATGATGTTCTTCAATGCGGCATTCAAGATTCCAGAGGCAACTCGCGGATTTTTCTTTGCCTTCTCAAGCGACTTACGAATAACTCGCTTCATAAAATCTTGTTGACGACTGATGCGACCCCAATCTGATGTGCCGTCTGAAGTCCACTTCTTTGTCTTTGGATTCAACCACTGGTAATGACGCGAGCGCATATAAGCCAATGCGTGATCACCTTGGAAGGTGTAACAGACGCGAGCACGAAGAACTTTGAATCCAGTTTTCTTGTCTCGAGCTCTGTACATGAATGGTACGCGCACCCCGCCAACGGCGTCCACAATTCCCGCAAATGCGCAAAAGTCAACGTTGATGTAGTGATCAATGGAGATTCCGAAGTTCTCTTTGATGTTTCTAATTAGTCGATTCGGATTCTTCTTTTCAAAGTTTGCATTGATGCGATTGCTGCGATTTGATTCAGCTTGCCTCACCCACATATCTCGGGGAAATGACAAAATTGCTGCTTGGTTGTCGATGGGGTTCACTCGCACCACCATTAACGTGTCGCTTCGTTCGCCGTAGCCACTGCGATTACTGAATCCGCCATAAAAGGGTGAATCTTTGCTGATGCATGCGTTGTTGTCAGAGCCGGTGATGAGGAAGTTCTTTGCGGTGCGGTCACCCTCAGGAAGGTCAAGATTTCCATCACCCAGAGCAACCGGGTCGATGGAGACCACTTTGCGATTACCCAACTTCCAGTTGGCGTACAGGAGTCCACTTCCTGCCAGCACTGTGACAACTGCAAGCGTGATATTGAAAATCACAAAAGCGCGCTGTTTTCCTGAATGCTTGTAGCGGGGCTGGGTGGACATGCGAGTTCTACCGTAGTGGGGCAGAGGGGATTATTGAGGTCGTCACTGATCTTCAATGGGTGCTAGCGAGACGACCACAACAGGCTTTGCGGCATCGTCATCAACTGTGGATGTCCAGTTTTGGATTGATCCCGCATTGGCTAAGTCAACCCATGCATCGGTGACCACTGAAATTGTGCCCTCGTTACTCGTGATGTGAATGGTGTCTACCACAGCCTTCTGGCTGACCTTGGCTTCCGTCTTGGCGCGACGAACCTCTCCAAGAATTTGGCAGACAACATCGATAAATGAATCGGTATGGGCTGCCCATCCCTCGTGTCGACGGAGTTCAGAGAAAGTTGGCCATGGTGCGGTATGTACAGAATCTGTGTTCCACCAACGCCACACCTCTTCGGTAGCAAACGGAAGGATTGGGGCGAAAAGTCTTTGCAGTGTGGAAAGTGCTCGTCGAAGGGCAACACGTGCAGAAAGCGATGCCACAACATCATCAGTTCCGTATGCCCGTGTCTTCACAAGTTCTACGTAGTCATCACAGAACCACCAGAAGAAAGACTCTGTGCGTTCTAATGCGCGCGCGTAGTCGAAAGCCTCGAATGCTTCGGTTGCTTCATTGACGACTGCACCTAACTTCAACAACATAGAAATGTCGACAGAGTGTGTTGGTTCCACATTGTCGTCAGCATCTCCGAAGCCCAACACAAACTTGCTGACGTTCAGGAGTTTGGTTGCAAGCTTGCGGCCAACTTTCATTTGGTCTTCGCTGAATGCTGTGTCAATACCAGGTCGTGCACCCGCAGACCAGTAACGCACTGCGTCGCTTCCGTACTTCTCAAACAAATCGATAGGTGTTACAACATTGCCCTTTGACTTGGACATTTTTTTGCGGTCAGGATCAAGAATCCAACCAGACAGCGCGGCGTTACGCCACGGAGCTTGTTGATGTTCGAAGTGTGAACGCACCATGGTGGAGAACAACCACGTACGAATGATGTCGTGTCCTTGCGGTCGCACATCGTATGGGTACACACGATTGAACAAATCTTGATTGTCCTCCCATTGACCAGCAATCTGTGGTGTTAGTGACGACGTTGCCCAGGTGTCCATGACGTCTGGGTCACCAGTAAAACCATTGGCCTGACCTCGCTGCGCTTCGGTGTATCCAGATGGGACATCGGTGCTGGGGTCGATAGGAAGTTGGTCTTCATTCGGTACGAGCGGGGAGTCGTACACAATTTCACCATTGGCGTCCAGTGGATACCACACGGGAACTGGAACGCCGAAGTAACGCTGACGGCTGATGAGCCAGTCACCATTCAACCCTTCCACCCAGTTTGAATAACGGTGACGCATGTGATCGGGGTGCCACGTGAGTCCAGCACCGCGTGCAAGAAGTTCATCACGTAAGGCAGCATCGCGACCGCCGTTACGGATGTACCACTGACGGCTTGTCACAATTTCAAGTGGACGGTCGCCTTTTTCGTAAAACTTCACCGGGTGCGTAATGGCACGCGGTTCACCAATCATTTCGCCGGAAGCCGCAAGCATCTCAGCAATGGCGGTTTGTGCTTGCTTAGCGGATTTGCCAACGAGTGATGCAAAGTGAGCAAGGCCCTGCGCATCAGTTAAACCGTTCGGTGCATCTGCAACTATGCGACCATCGCGACCGATGATGGCACGCATCGGTAATTGCAACTCACGCCACCACGTCACGTCTGTGAGATCGCCAAAGGTACAGCACATTGCAATGCCAGTTCCCTTATCAATTTGCGCGAGTGGGTGTGCAAGAACTGGAACTTCAACGTTGAACAATGGTGTGCGCACGGTGTGGCCAAAATGTGGCTTGTAGCGGTCATCGTCAGGGTGCGCAATAAGTGCAACACATGCTGCGAGAAGTTCGGGGCGAGTGGTGTCAATCAGAATGTCACCTGAACCATCTGATTTGTGAAACGCAAGTGTGTGATATGCGCCTGGTCGGTCGCGATCTTCTAACTCTGCTTGTGCAACAGCAGTCTTGAAGTCAACATCCCAGAGCGTTGGTGCTTCTTGGGTGTAGGCCTCGCCACGTGACAGGTTGCGAAGAAATGCGCGTTGGCTTGCGCGACGTGATCGTTCGTCGATGGTGGTGTACAGCAATGACCAATCAACAGAGAGTCCAAGCGTGCGAAAGAGATCTTCAAATATTTTTTCGTCTTGTGCAGTTAACTCTTCGCACAACTCAATGAAGTTTGGGCGCGACACGGGAACTGCTTTGTGATCCCTTGGCGGGTCGCCGCGAAATGGTGGTTGCAGTCCTGCAACGTAGGGAACTGAGGAGTCGCAGGAGACACCGAAGTAGTTCTGCACGCGACGCTCCGTGGGAAGACCGTTGTCGTCCCATCCCATTGGATAGAACACGGCTTTGCCACGCATTCTCCAGAATCGCGCGACAGTGTCTGTGTGGGTGTAAGAAAACACGTGTCCCATATGTAAAGAGCCGCTCACGGTTGGGGGTGGAGTGTCAATGGCGAACACGTTGTCCCTCATTGCAGAGCGATCGAAGGCATAGACACCCTCGCTATGCCAGACGCCAATCCACTTTGGCTCAATGTTCTCAAGAGATGGCTTATCTGGCACAGCGGACATAGGTCTTAAATCGTAGGCTTGTCAGAGTGCTGAACCTCTATGACACCGCCACGAAGAGCGTGAAACCTCTCGCACTGCGCGAGCCAGGCAAGGTCAGCATCTACCTCTGTGGCCCCACGGTCTATGGGCCGCCTCACCTCGGCCATGGTCGAGCCACGTTGGTGTATGACATTCTGCGCCGCTACCTGGCGTACCGAGGTCTAGAGGTGCGGTTGGTCTCGAATATCACCGACATTGACGACAAGATCATCGACCGCGCCAACAAAGAGGGTCGTCCATGGAGCGATATCACTACCAAATGCGAGAACGTGTGGTTTGAGGCCATGGGCAAATTGGGCGTATTGCGTCCCACCGAAGTTCCGCATGCCACGGAATACGTCACGCAGATGGTGGACATGATTGCCACACTTATTGGTCGCGATGCTGCATACGTCACCAATGACGGTGTGTATCTCAGCATTGCTGCGGTTCCTGACTACGGGCTATTGGCGCATCAAAGCGTGGACGACATGTTGAGTGGTGGCGGAGACCGAGAAGTGTTCGGTGCAGAGAACAAGCGCCACCCTGCCGACTTTGCATTGTGGAAGTTCACGAAGCCTAGTGAACCATCGTGGCCATCTCCGTGGGGTGAGGGGCGACCCGGTTGGCACAGTGAATGTGTGGTGATGAGTCTCGAGTTATTGGGTGAAGGTTTTGATCTTCACTGTGGTGGCGCAGATCTTCGATTCCCACATCACGAAAATGAACGTGCACAATCGGTTGCACTTGGCAAGACGTTTGCGAATCATTGGATGCACAACGGATTCGTGGTGGACCTTGAAGGCGAAAAGATGTCAAAGAGTCTGGGCAATGTTTTGAACTTGCTTGATCTTCTCGAAAAATACGACCCACGGGCGTATCGAATGTTGTTATTGCAAACGCACTACAGATCGCCCGTTCGCGTTGGTCAAGACAACATCGACGCCAGTGTGTCCGCATTGGCTGGTCTCGATTCATTTGCAGCACGTACTTCATCGCTGCAATCAACCACACCAGACGCCGGCGTATTACAGAAATTTGCAGAAGTCATGGATAACGATTTGGATACGCCAGCAGCTATGGCGTTGGTCTTCGACACTGTTCGTCGCGCTAACACTTCATTTGATAGCGGTGACACTGGCACCACTGCTTCTCTACGAGCATCAGTTATTGAAATTTTGTCAGCGTTAGGTCTTGAGTTGTCTGAGGGCGACGACGTTGATGACGCCATCGTGGCCAAAGCGGCATCCCTAGATGCCGCCCGCGCCGCCAAAGATTTCGCCACGGCAGACGCCATTCGCAACGAACTGCAAGCCCTTGGATACGTCGTCGAAACCTCAAAAGAGGGGACACGCGTTCGACGTGGTTAGCAAAGAGAAAAAACCACTTCCCGCTGGTTTCTGGACAATTTGGACCACGGTTGCTCTCGACCTAGTTGGTTTTGGAATTGTTGTTCCAATTCTCGGTCGTTATGCAGAACGTTTTGGCGCGAGCGGACTTGAGGTAGGACTCATGTTTGCAACATTCTCTGTGGCACAGATGATTTGTGCTCCCATTCTCGGTCGCGTTTCTGATCGAGTTGGTCGTAAACCAGTCATCATTTTTTCACTTGTTGGGACAGCGGTGGGAAGTTTGATTACTGGGCTTGCGGGTTCATTGTGGGTGTTGTTCTTGGGCCGTGCTCTCGACGGCGCATCGGGTGCAAGCGTTGCAGTTGCTCAGGGTGCAGTTGCAGATATTGCGCCACCTGAAGATCGAGCTCGCTTAATCGGACTGCTTGGTGCAGCTTTTGGCGTTGGATTTGTCGTAGGCCCCGCGCTGGGTGGCTTAGCTGCACTAGGTGGACCTCATGTTCCATTTTTTGTTGCAGGTGGAATTGCCGCAATAAATGCGGTTGTGGCGGTGGTTCGCTTACCAGAAACTAAACCCGATACAACTCAGGTGCAGTCCCGCGGTCGGCCACGCAGTGCGTTGTCACCAGCACTCCAGAGATTTGCGATGGTGGGTCTGCTGTCCATGCTGGGATTCGCAGGGTTCGAAGCAACGTTCTCGCTGTGGGGCGAGAAGAAATTCAACTTCACGGAAGGAACCGCGTCGCTTGTCTTTGTTTTCGTTGGAGTGTCCCTAGTTCTCGTTCAAAGTTCGTTAATTGGGCCATTCACTAAAAAGTTTGGTTCGCGAAAACTTTTACGAATTGGATTAACGCTTGTGGCACTTGGTCTGTTGCTCCTCAGTGTCACAACTACGTGGCCACTACTCTTCATTGCACTCTTCTTGTTGTCGCTTGGTCAAGGTTTTTCCGGTCCGTCGGGAAGTGCGCTTGTTATAGAGATGGCACCCGTCGAGAGGCGTGGTGAAGCCATTGGCTATCAGCAGAGCACATCAGCGTTCGGGCGAGTCGCGGGCCCAATTGCTGCCGGCGCACTTTTTGACCACATTGGAGTTAGTGCTCCCTTTTTCGTGAGCGGAGTGTTGATTTTTGTGGCGCTTGCAACGGTGTGGTCATTGACCAGGCCGTCTGCGACTACCGCATCGTTGTAAACATCAAACCCATAGCAGTCAATGTCACTGCTTGAGATGACACCAGCGCGGTCACCATTCGCCAAGTTTGGTTGCGGAATCCACGCTCGAGATCTATTCGCAACTCCGTCATCTCAGTTCTAAGCTCTGATTTGAGTTCGGCCATTTCACCACGAAGTTCAGTCTGCAGTTCGTGCATGTCCGCGCGTAATTCCGTGCGAAGTTCCACCATCTCATGGCGCAGATCGTCACCAAGCCGCTTGATGCGGTCTTGGTTATCGTCTGACAAAAATTCCATGAGAATGTCTCCTGCTTGTTCGCCCAAAACTGTCCGAACTGTTTGGTGAAGTAGAAATTTCTTATCGCCGTTTTGAGACGTGGTACACGTTCCTTACATTGGCTATCCCAGGGATGTGTGCCCACTGTCTCAGGGCTAGGAATGGCAAGAAGTTGCAAGAACAGACTCCACTTTTGTTGCACTGGTTCTACCCGCTAGTAACTTTGGGGTCATGTCAGAGTTTTCCCTTCACCTCTCAGATGACCAACTCCAGATCAAAGACTGGATTCACGAGTTTGCAAAAGATGTCATGCGTCCGGCAGCTCAAGAATGGGACGACCGTGAAGAGTTCCCATGGCCAGTTGTACAAGAGGCCGCAAAGATTGGTTTGTATGGCATCGACTTCATGATGAGCGCAATGGGTGACTCGAGTGGACTCACATTGCCAGTCGCCATAGAAGAAATCTTCTGGGGAGACGCAGGTCTCGGAATGGCAATTATGGGTTCGGGTCTTGCTGCTGCAGGTATTTCTGGAAACGGAACACCAGAGCAAGTCATTGAATGGGTTCCGCAGTGTTACGGAACTGCTGACGATGTGAAGTTGGGTGCGTTCTGTGTGTCTGAACCAGACGCTGGCTCCGACGTGTCGTCGTTGCGTACACGCGCCGTGTATGACGAAGCAACGGATGAATGGGTACTCAATGGAACAAAGGCATGGATCACTAACGGTGGCATTGCAGATGTTCACGTAGTAGTTGCCGCGGTTGATCCTGCACTGAAGGGTCGCGGTCAAGCTTCGTTCGTTGTTCCACCAGGAACTAAGGGATTGTCACAAGGACAGAAGTACAAGAAGCACGGAATCAAAGCATCACATACTGCAGAAGTGGTGTTAGACGATGTTCGTATTCCAGGGCGTTGCTTGTTGGGTGGCAAGGAAAAGCTTGACGCCAAATTGGCGCGCGCTCGTGAAGCCGGTCGCACCGGTGAAGCACAGCCAGCTATGAAGACTTTCGAAGCAACGCGTCCAGCTGTTGGTGCGCAAGCGTTAGGTATCGCACGTGCCGCATACGAAATTGCACTCGATTATGCGAAAGAGCGCACAGCATTTGGTAAGCCCATCATCATGAACCAAGCAATTGCGTTCAAGTTGGCAAACATGGTCACTCAAATTGATGCAGCGCGTTTGCTTATTTGGCGTGCAGCATGGTTAGCGCGCAATGGTGGATTCAAGAATGCCGAAGGGTCCATGTCGAAGTTCTTTGCATCGGAAATGTCGGTGAAGGTCACCGAGGAAGCAATTCAGATTCTTGGTGGTTACGGATACACCCGTGAATATGACGTAGAGCGCATGCACCGTGATGCAAAGATTCACACCATCTTCGAGGGCACCTCAGAGATTCAGCAGCTGGTGATTGCTCGCGCGATCTCCGGCCTGCGCGTTGAGTAACCGACCGCTACGCAAAGACTTTTCGCTTCTTTTCCTTCGTGATTGGGGTGTAACGGAATTACACTGCCGTCTGTGAAACGTCGTCTTGCCATGGTTGTTGCAGTAATTGCTGTCGCAACACTTGCATTTGTGGACGTTGGTCGTGCAACAAACGGCGGAAGCATGTCCTTCAATGGCACGAATCAATATGTGTCTGTGGCGGGAAGCACAGACTGGGCCGTGGGTACTGGCGACTTCACTGTGGAATGGTTTCAGTACCAAACAAGTTTTTCGTCTAGTTGGCCACGTATTTTCACTGTTGGCACCTACCCAGCATCGATTGGTGTCAGCATTGAAGGCGGCGTGATGTATGTCTGGCTCGCTGGAGGATGGCGCCTCAGCGCATCGGTGGGCACTATCTCTAACCAATGGGTTCATTTTGCGGTCACTAGGTCTGGCACCACTCTGCGCATCTTCAAGAACGGAACTCAACTCGCTTCGGGAACAAATTCATCAAACGTGACGAACTCTTCCACTGCACTGTTAATCGGATCAGAAGCGACATCAGGAACTTACTTTGGTGGACTCATCACCAACTTCCATTTCGTCAAAGGTTCTGCTCTTTACACCTCTGCATTTACTCCGTATGGGCCCATCATGCCTGTAGCCGACACCAAACTTCTTCTGCGCGCAACAGACTCGGCTGGACTACTGATTGACTCAAGTTCACTTGCACGGACTGTCACGAATGTCAATGCAACTGCTTTTAACTGGGGAACTCCGTTCCCGTGGACTGGAAGTGTGACACCTACATCGGCACCTGCTACCGCTCCAACCACTACTACGACAACAACAACAACAACAACCACCACCACGACAACAACAACAACAACGGTGGCGCCAACAACAACAACAACGACATCTACTACATCAGTTGCACCACCAACGACGACTGCACCAACAACAACTTCCACCGCGACAACAAGTACAAGTACCCCGTTATCTCCGGTAACAACAGCTCGTCCACCGTCCACAACAGTTGTCGCCGCTGATCGAACATCAACAACAACGGTGGCGCCACCGATATCGGTGGAATCAACACTGGCAACTACTACAACAACAACTTCTACAACGACAACCACCACGACAATTCCTGCGCCGGCGGCACCAGCGGCCAACATCGGAGAAGTGGGAGTGTCAATTGGTGGAACAGCCGTGAAGGCCGACCTTCAGCGAATCAATAACGAACTCGTTGTCTCTATTGGTAAAACAAAAGTTGTTTTCGGGGCGTTGAATTCAGATGGAACCAGCAAGGGCTTGTCCAGTACGGGGTCTATTGATCTGTCTCGAGGTGACTTAATCTCTGTGCGAGTGGAAGGATTCGAACCTGAGGCCGATGTGCAATTCTGGCTTTTCTCGACACCACGATTACTCAATTCAACGAAGGCGAACGACGCAGGTCGCATTGCTTCAGAAGTCGCGATTCCTGATGACGTTTCGCCCGGCGATCACAGATTTGTTCTGTCATCTACTAATAGTGATGGCGACCAAGTGAACTTGGCCGTTGGAATCAACTTGCAGACCAATAATGCAGGTGATTTCCGCTGGGGAGTTCTGTTGGCGTTTGTTGTGCTTGGTACTGGCGCACTGGCGGCCTTCTTCTTGCCCGCTGTACTTCGTCGCCGCAACGTCTAAAGCATCTGGACTGCCTTTGGGATGTTCTTTTTTGACACAACAATCTTGGCGAGATCAATTGCGTTTCCTTGACTAAGCTGTAGCCCGGCAAGTGAAGCACCGTTGCTGTACACATTGCGCGATTAAAAATTCGATCTCGTGGTTGCGTAATCTTTGCGTTCGTTGCACTCAAGATATTCACCAGAAATTGGTCCACCAGAGCGTTGACTAATTCTTCTTTGGTGGGGAAGTGGCGGTACACAGCGGTGGGGTCCACACCCACTGCTGCTCCGAGGGAGCGCATAGTCATCACTTCAATGCCGTTAGCGTCAACGAATTCGAAAGCTGCTGCGATGTAGTCAGCTTTCTTGAGATTCTTCCGAGTAGCGATGTGGCCGTCGTAGGAAAGATTTGGGAGGTCGGACTCTGACTAGCTTGGCAACGCCACATAATGTCAAGAACATGACAAGTGCGCTGACAGACGAAGAACGCCAACACATTCGCGATCGGTATCGCTTGGAGCGCGATAAGCGCTTACGTTCAGATGGAAATCTTCAGTACCTGCAGCCAGAAGGGCGCTTTTCGAATCTATTAGAGGATCCATATGTAGAGGTGGTGCCACGGGATGCAGTTAACGATGAAGTGGACGTCCTCATCGTTGGCGCTGGATTTGCTGGATTGGTCACTGGAGCCAGATTGAAGCAAGCGGGCGTCACTGACGTGCGTCTCATCGACAAAGCTGGCGACGTTGGGGGAGTGTGGTACTGGAATCGATACCCCGGTGCGATGTGTGACACCGCCGCCATGATTTACCTTCCTCTGTTAGAAGAGACGGGCACTGTTCCATCGGCTAAGTATGTGCCTGCACCAGAAATTCACGCTCACGCAAAACGCATCGCCACCACGTTCAACTTGTATGACAAGGCTTTGTTCTCCACAGGTATTACTGGTATTTCGTGGAATCCAACAATCTCTCGGTACGAAGTCTCCACTGATCGCGGTGACAACATTCGTGCTCGATTCGTCGCCATGGGAACAGGACCGCTTCATCGTCCAAAACTTCCCGGTATTCCTGGCATTCATGAGTACAAAGGCCATGCGTTTCATACCAGTCGGTGGGATTACGAGTACACCGGTGGCAATCCAAGCGGTGCGTTGATGGAGAAGCTCTCCACCAAAAGAGTTGGCATCATTGGAACGGGTGCAACGTCGGTGCAATGCATTCCGCACTTGTCACGCGCCGCAAAGGAACTGTTTGTATTTCAGCGAACTCCCTCTGCAATTGATACTCGGAATAATCACCCAATTGACCCAGAGTGGTTTTCTCAACTTCAGCCAGGGTGGCAAAACGAATGGCTGATGAACTTCACCACATTGCAAACAATGGGATTTGCAGAAAAAGACCTAGTGATGGATGGCTGGACCGATATTTCTCTTCGTATTCGTGACCGCGTGATTGAAATGGTGAATGGGGGAAGTCAAGTTGGTCCTGCCACATTGTTGCGCGCTTACGAAGAGAGCGACGACGAGAAGATGTCTGAGATTCGTGCGCGAGTTGACTCAATTGTGAAAGACACGGCAACAGCCGATGCGTTGAAGCCTTGGTATCGCCAACTGTGCAAGCGTCCATGTTTCCACGATGAGTACTTGCAGTCGTTCAACAATCCCAACACTCATCTTGTTGACACAGATGGCAAAGGTGTTGAACGTATTGATGCAACCGGTGTGTGGGTAAATGGCGTTCATTACGAGATTGATTGTTTGGTGATTGCATCAGGTTTTGAAGTGGGAACGCCCTACACGCGCCGCAGCGGATATGACGTGGTGGGGAAAGACAATGTTGCACTCAGTGAATACTGGGCAGAAGGAATGCGAAGCTTGCACGGAATTCATGTCCATCAGTTTCCGAATCTCTTTGTGCTGGGTCCAAGCCAGGGAGCCAATCTCATTTCGAATATTCCGCATAACTACGTGGCAAATAGCGTGGTGATTGCATCCACCATTGCGCACGCTCTCCACATTGGTGCACACGAAATTGAGGTGACAGAAGAGGCGGAGAACAACTGGCTTGAGTTCATCACCAGCACGCAACGTGGATTGCGCGGGGGCGAAGACTGTACACCTGGCTACTACAACAACGAAGGTGGTCCAATGGGGCGAAAGGAACAGCTGAACTCGAGCGGTCATCCCGGAGGTCCAGTTGCCTATTTTGAATACATCGAACAATGGCGAACTTCTGGTGAATTTGCAGGCTTAGAGTTCCGTTAGTTCTCAGGAAGACACAGCACTGCTGCCACAGTTCACAGGTCTCAAATTGGCTTGAGTGTTAGAATTTCCTTTGTCCGCAAGGGAGTTATCCATGTTGAACCATCGTTTTGTTGCGCGGTTGAAATCTGATCTGCCATTCATCGCAAGCCTTGGGTCGCGTGCGTATTCCATTGTCCGCAGTGGAGCCAACAAGCGCATTGTGGCCAACTCATCGAAGCCCACCTTCAATGGAGTCATCGTCGATGTGATGTCCGGGGAAACGGTGGCACAAGAAGACGTTCTGAAGAAACTCGATGCCGGCCATATTCTCGTTGCAAAAGATTTTTTGAATAACACAGGGCTCACAAAAGAGTTCGAATCTGTCATGTCCAGTGCGTATGGAATCCCATTTGAAGATTTAGATCGAATTCACGAACTACTGACCATTGAACAAATTCTTGATGTCACTGAGAAGTTGAAGATGAACGAACGCATTCTTCAACTTGAGTGCAGTATCTTCTACGGCTTGTTTGGATACTCACCTGAGCTTTATGCAGAATTAATGCCGAACCTACGTCCACATGTTCCGTACAACACCGTGCAGGGCAAGGAGGAGGAAATCGAAGCTCGCGTTGGTCGCGGCAAGATGAATGCACACGGCCCACACAAAGACTCTTGGCGTTTTCATCCATCGAACACCATCAACGTGTGGTTGGCACTGAGTAATGTGAACCCACTGAACGGCATGATGTTGGTGCCACATTCTGTTGATTACTTGCCAAAGTTTGCCGACAACGAGATTGTTCCTGGGTGCGATACATATCCAGAGCGTCAATATCTCACGGAAATGAACACGGGTGATGCCTTGTTGTTCCGTGCCGAATTAATGCACGGATCAATATTGAATCAAACCGAGAAGACGCGGTTTGCGTTCTCTATGCGATGCACCGTGGAAGAACCAGACTTCCATCGTGACTTTATGTACAACTATGTGCGTATTGCGCCTAATTATTCCAATCTCACAAAACTGAAGTTGTCTGCAAAGAGTTCATTCGAACCTGCGTCTCGAGATGATTACTTTGAAGCGTTTGGTCCGCAGTCTCGTCCGCTTCGTGATATCTCACGCGAGGAGGACGGCAAGCTTGTTGTGCAGACACCCGATGGCGAGAAATCTTTCTGTGCGCGTTGTCCACATCAAGGGGTCCCACTTCGTGATGGCCGACTAGAGAACGGAAAAATCGTTTGTTCTCAACATCAACTTCGCGTTGAGCCACTTGCGAAATAACTGCAGCGTTTCGCACCATGTCAGCACTACGTCGACTTTTTGAGTCAAGTCGAGTTGTAGTTGCAAAAATTCTCTCGCCAAAAATGCGCAATGCACTAAAGACCATCTGGATGGTCTTGGTCACCGCATTTGTGGTCCGGTACATGGTGAACAACTGGGATTCCATTACAGACACTGTTGAATCTTTCAGTTTCATTGTTCTTTTCGGAACTGTTGTAGTCACCATCGCCGGGAAAATTGTCGTCAGTGTGCATTCGCAATTGATCACAAAAGTGAATGGTCGAGAGTTCACATTTCGTGAATCTTTCTGGATGTATTCCGCGAGTGATTTGGTGAAATACATCCCTGGTGGTCTGTGGAATGCGCTTGCTCGTGTCCGTTTGTATACCAACATGGGGATGACCGCAACTGCGTCAACGAAAGCCTTCGCACTCGAGAAGTATTGGATGGTGGTGGGGGCCTTAGCTACTGGTGCACTTGCCCTGACGCCTCAAGGTCTCAGAGGAATCAGATTTTCAGATTCCTCAATCCTGGTTCTCTCTGCTCGAGTGATCGTTGTTGCCATCTGGGTCATTCTCGTGTGGTTGGGTGGGCGACTCACAGGTCAACCAATACTTCCCATGGCGGTTCTTCGATCCTTGGCTGAACAAATCATCATGGCCGGCTTCTTTGGGTTGGGTGTGTGGATTCCCCTTGAGGCAGTTGATGCAGGTGTGTCACCCCTACTGGCCATTGGGGCATTCTCTATGGGTCGAGGATTGGGCTATCTCGCCGTCTTTGCGCCTGCAGGAATTGGCGTGCGCGAAGTGGTCACGTTGTGGGCCCTCGGTGGTTCATCCGCAACATCACAAGCCATGGGAATCGCTCTCGCTGTGAACCGCGTCATGACTTTCATTGCCGACCTTGCGTCGTTTGGTCTGTCTTACGGAGTGAAGCCGCGTCGGAATGGCAGCCAGTAATACCTTTGTGGCAAGGTAATTGCCTCGTATAAAGGAGTCTTATGGAAGTCTTGACTGAAGTAACAAACAATGTTCTGGTTATCACGCTGAATCGTCCTGAAGCAGGAAATGCGTTGAATGGAGCGCTCAGCGAAGGTTTGTCGAACGCGCTCACTGAAGCAGCCGAGAACAACGACATTCGCGTCGTTGTTATTACTGGCGCAGGCGAGAAGATTTTCTGTGCAGGTATGGATCTCAAGGCATTTGCTGCAGGAGAAGACATTGCAAAAATTGGGTTGGGCTTTGCCGCTCTTCGTAAGTGCAAGAAGCCACTCATCGCTGCTGTGAACGGTCACGCACTCGCTGGCGGTTTTGAAGTTGTTATGTTGTGCGACCTCATTGTTTCCGTTGATGGTGCTCGTTTCGGAATTCCGGAAGTAAAGCGTGGACTCTTTGCGGCTGGTGGCGGTGTGCGTCTACCTGCTCGCATCCCTCTTGCTGTCGCCATGGAGATGGGTCTGACTGGTGACCCCATTGACGCACTGCGTGCAAAAGAACTCGGACTTATTAATCAAGTTGTTCCTGCAGAAGAACTGCGTCAAGCAGCGCTTGCTCTTGCTGCACGAGTCTCCGCAAACGGCCCTCTCGCGGTTCAGGCAACGAAGCAGTTGATGCTTGATGAAATTGGAAATGGTAACTCCGCACTGCTTGGTGAACTTCAGAAGAAAGTGTTCACCAGCGAAGATGCGAAAGAAGGCGCAACAGCGTTTGCGCAGAAGCGAGATCCCGAATGGAAGGGTCGCTAACAACGCGCGACCAGCTGAGAGAACTTTGGAGAATTCGAGATTTTCGAATTCTCTTAACCTCTCGCATTGTTAGCAATATTGGAAACGGCATGGCGCCAGTTGCGCTTGCCTTTGGTGTACTCGATTTGCCAGGAGGCAATGCAAGTTCACTCAGTATCGTCACTGGTATACACATGGTGCCGCTTGTTCTGTTCATGATTGTTGGCGGCGCAGTGGCGGATCGATTTGGTCGAGCACGTCTCGTCGGGTCATGCGATCTCATTGGAAGCTTGTTTGTATCGCTGAGCGCTATTGAGTTCCTGACTGGAAGCGCAACAGTTCCGCTTCTGGCATTCAATGGGTTTGTCTTTGGCGTGTTGAATGCCATTTGGTACCCAGCATTCACGGGATTAACCCCACAGATTGTGAAGCGAGAACATTTGCAATCCGCTAACTCCATTCTGGGCGTTGGCGGCAATCTTGCATTCACTCTCGGTTCTGCCATCGCAGGAATGGTGGTAGCTGCAGTTGGATCAGGTTGGGCCATCATGGCCGATGCAGTGTCGTTCTTCATTGCAGGCGTATTGGTGTTCTCATTACGACACCTCGACAGAGTGCCCACTGAAAAGAATGAAGAGAATCATGGAATCCTTCACGATTTGCGAGAAGGATGGGGCGAATTTTCATCGCGATTCTGGATTGTCATCACGGTGGTGGCATTTGCGTTTTATCATCCAGCGTTTGAAGGGTTCCTTGCCGTCATCGCTCCCGTGCAAGCGAAAGAATCAATGGATGGTTCACGGTCGATGGGGTTCATGCTGGCAGGGTGGGGGATTGGTGGAATTCTCGGCACTCTTGTCGCGTTACGTTTTCGTGTTCGGCGACCATTGCTATTGGCATGCGGCGTGATGCCAGCGACAAGTCTGTGGATGTTTTCTCTCGTGGCGCCAAGCCCTATTTGGGTGGCCATTGTGGCCGCTGTTATTGCAGGCGTTGTGGGAGAGGTGTTTTATGCCAACTGGTTAACAACTCTTCAAACTCATGTCCCTGAAGAATCAATGTCACGTGTCGGCGCATACGACGCATTTGGTTCTTTGGTACTAGCACCCGTGGGGCTATTTCTCGCCGGGCCATTCACAAATGCCGTTGGTACTCGAACCGCAATCATCACTGTTGCAGTCATTGCAGTTGTGGCAACAAGTATTCCGTTGCTGTCGCGTGAAGTTCGCACGTTGCAGCGCCAAGATTACGACGCCGTAACTGTTTAAGCGCGCACTAAGCGGCCTGGGCGCTGGCCAGTATCTGCACCATCGCGGCGCGTGATGACGCCATTGACAATTGTTGCAACATAGCCAGACGCAGATTGCACCAGACGTCGACCACCTGCAGGTAAGTCGTTCACTGCGCGTGGTGCGTGTAATTCAAGTTTGTCAAAATCAATAACGTTGATGTCTGCGCGAAGTCCAGGTGCAATGCGACCACGATCTTTTAAGCCCATAACATCCGCTGTAGCGGTTGTTTGTAGCCGTACAGCTTCCTCTACGGAAAGCTTTGGTCCGCGTACTCGATCTCGTGCCCAATGGGTGAGCAAATAGGTGGGAATAGAAGCATCGCAAATCATTCGTACGTGAGCTCCACCATCGCTCAGGCCATTGATGGCTGTTGGGTGAGTGAGCATCTCGTAGATCACATCGTGGTTTTCGCCGACGTAATTCAATGTGGGGAACATGAGCGAAGCACAGCCGTTGTCTTTATTGAGCAAGTCGTAAGCCATCTCGTCAATGGAGACACCGTTTTGCGTGGCGAGCGCCTTCACCGACATGTCTGGAGTCGGTTCATAATCCACATTGTCACCCATTGCGTAAATGAGGTGAGGAATCATTCCTAGGCGAGGACCAAGACCATCGAACTGAATAGTGGGGTCAATTGGGCCATCGGTTTCACTGAGAATCTTTGCTTTCACCTCCGGACGAGCGAGCTCGCGTCGCATGTCATCAAGGCTGAGTGAATTGGCGAGTTCAACGAATGTTGGGCGCTTCAAGAAGGGGTGATAGCCGGCCCAATTGACCATCATCCCGAATGGTCGTGCGGCTACCTGGGGACGTAAGTATCCACCTTTGTTCATGACGTCTTGCGAATGGGAGAGTGCTTGTCTCCACGCGTCTGGCATTGTCATGTATTGCAGAAGCAAGTAGGTGACTTTCAAATTGGTGCGCAATGCAAGATCGCCCATCCACTCAAGTTCTTCTGTCATTCCCATGGTGGGCTGGTCACCACCGTCTGGCAATACTTCGGGTGCAACTTCAAAAATGCCGCCGCCACCAGCAACAAGTGCATCTGCAAGAACATTGAGTTCTTCACTGCTTGCAAATGTTCCTGGAACTGGTTCACCATCTTTGGCGCGATGACCCATGGTGCGGCTGGTGGAAAAACCGACAGCGCCGGCTTCGCGTGCTTCGCGCACAATGCGCGCCATCTCCGCAAGATCTTCGGCAGTTGCATCTTCATTACGAGCTCCACGGTCACCCATGACATAACCACGCACAGCACCATGCGGAACATATGCGGCAACGTCAACTGCGTATCGGCGCTTATCAATAGCGTCGAGGTATTCAGGGAATGTCTCCCATTCCCAGTTAATGCCTTCGTGGAGTGCGGTGCCAGGAATGTCTTCCACGCCCTCCATCAGTTGGACAAGCCATTCCTCTTTGCCGGGACGAACTGGTGCAAACCCAACGCCGCAGTTACCTACCACCACAGTGGTCACGCCGTGTGCGCTCGACGGTTCCAGCAAAGTGTCCCAACTGACTTGACCGTCGTAATGGGTATGAATGTCGATGAAACCAGGCGTCACCAATTGACCATGGGCATGTATTTCCTCGCGCGCCTCACCAACGATGGTTGGAGACACGTCCACAATCTTTCCGTTCGTGATTGCAACATCGGCCACAGTTGGTGCGGCTCCCGTTCCATCAACAACTGTGCCCCCACGAATAATGATGTCAAACATGATTAAACCCCCGCTGTCAGAATAACGGACGAGAGAAGTAGTGAGTTACTGACGCAGGAGTGGAATTCCTGAACGTTCGCCAGTGACGTGCCCGTTCTCAGCGACGAGAGTTCCGTTGACCCAGACGTTCTTGATCCCTAACGGCACGGTTGTTGGATTCACATAGGTTCCAGTGTCCTGAATATCTTGTGGGTCAAAGAGGACCAAATCGGCCGCACAACCTGTGGCAATAATGCCGCGATCTGTGAGCCCGAATCGGTTGGCACTCATTCCTGTCATTTTGTGAATGGCCGTCGGGAGCGAAAGAAGTCCAAGGTGTCGAACGTATTCTGCGAGTACTCGCGGAAAAGTGTGATGCAGACGTGGATGAGGTTTTGAACCAGTGGGAACTCCATCCGACCCAATCATGACGAAATCTTCCTTCATCACTTGGCGAACGTCTTCTTCGTTTAGTGAATCAATCACGACAAACAATGACCGGCCACATTCTGCAAGTGCATATTCAACGGTTTCTTTATCGGCGAGTCCCAGTTGTTGTGCCAGATCTCGAAGTGTCATTCCTTCCCACTCTGGATGTTGTGGCGCTGAGGAAATGAGTAGCGCTTCCATATGGTGTAAACCATCTTGATTGACGGCAATTATCTGGCCGCCAGAAACAAGTTGATCAAGGATGGTGCTTCCGCGTGTGTATGGATATTGATCAGCCATGACATCAACTCCCTGATGACGCGCTTCATGAATGAGTTGAACGGCGCCGCCAATTGATCCGTGATTACGTTTGCCCATCACTTTGAGATGGGATATCTGTACCCGAGCTCCCGTTTCTGTGCCGATACGAAGCGACTCTTTAACGCTCGCAAGCAAATCGTCACCGTCATTTCTCATGTGAGTGGCATAGATGCCATTAGCACGCGCCACCATTTTCGTTAACTGAACAATTTCGTCAGTCGGTGAGTAGCGTCCCGGTTCGTAAGCAAGTCCAGTGGAAATTCCGACCACGCCATCGTTCAGTGCGTCTTCCAAAATGTGCGCCATTGCTAGAAGTTCGTCTGACGTCGCTTCCCGGCGAGTTGAAGTCCCCATTATTTTTGCGCGTATTGAGCCATGGCCAACTAGGGCGGCCACGTTGACTGCGGGCGGCTCATTACGAATGCAATCAAAATAAGACGCGAATGAATCCATCTCAAGCGAGCCCATCAAACCAGCGCCACTCGGAGCAATTGACATTCCGCAATTTCCGACCACAACAGTTGTCACACCCTGCAGGGTTTTAAACGGCATCTCAGGCTGGGTTAAGACTGCGATGTCATCGTGGGTATGTACATCAATGAATCCAGGACATAAAGCAAAGCCTGTTCCATCAATGGCAATTGCGCCTGGGTCAACTTGGGTTTCAACGATTTGGCCGTGAGATACGTGGACATCTCGTATCACGCCATCTGCCCCAGAACCATCAAACACCAACGCACCGCTGATAGAGAAAGAACTCACATGTACACCATATTCATCTGTTGGGTGGACCTCAACAACGTGCTTTCTCGTCTTGGGATTTAGTATCGGTAGTGAGGCAAAGGGGTACGTATGAGCGTCATGGAGAATTCCCAATCAACGGTGCGCAACGGAATCGAACATTTCGATGTCCTCATTGTTGGCGCAGGTATTTCAGGAATTGGAACTGCATACCACTTAAAGGATCAAGCGCCAGAGAAATCTTTTGTTGTCTTAGAGTCGTACGACACGTTTGGTGGAACTTGGCACACACACAAATATCCGGGAGTTCGCTCAGACAGCGACCTGTATACGTTTGGGTATCGCTTTAAGCCATGGACCGGTACGCCAATTGCTACGTCGGCGGAAATTAAGAAGTACATGGGCGAAGTGATTGAAGACAATCACCTGAACGATCACATTCGCTACCGAAATCGCATCACCGGAGCTGCTTGGTCTTCAGCAGATAACGCGTGGACGGTGGATGTCCATAACCTCAACACTGACGAGAAGTTCCAGATCTCCGCAACGTTTTTGTGGATGTGCCAGGGGTACTACAAGCACGAAAAGGGCTACACCCCTGAATGGCCAAACATGGATTCATTCAAGGGTCAAATTGTTCACCCGCAGACATGGCCAGAAGATCTGGATTACTCCGGAAAGAAAGTAGTTGTCATCGGGTCTGGTGCAACTGCAGCCACTCTCGTACCGAACATGGCCAAAGATGTTGAACACATCACCATGTTGCAGCGGTCGCCGACGTATTTCATTCCAGGTCGCAATGCGAATGAACTCGCGGACACGCTTCGTCAATTAGAAGTTGACGAGATGTGGATTCATGAAATTGTTCGTCGCAAAGTGTTGTTTGATCAGAAAGTTATTGCACAGCTCGGTTTTGAACAACCTGAGTTCTTAAAAGAGCAACTGCTCACAGGTATTCAAACGCTGCTACCTGAAGATTTCGACATGAAGCACTTCACTCCGTCGTATCGTCCGTGGCAACAACGCATTGCATTCGTGCCAGACGGAGATCTCTTCGCAGGAATTCGTGAAGGTAAGGCCAGTGTGGTGACAGATGAGATTGACACTTTCAATGAGAAAGGCATTCTCACCAAGGGTGGCATTCAGTTAGATGCAGACATCATCATCACTGCCACTGGTTTCGATCTCAGTGTGCTTGGCGATATTCCATTCAGTATTGATGGAAAGCCATTGGACTGGAGCCAAACAGTGACGTATCGCGGCATGATGTTTACTGGCGTTCCAAACCTTGCATGGGTTTTTGGATACTTCCGCGCTAGTTGGACACTCCGTGTTGACATTATGGCCGACTTCATTATTCGTATGTTCCGACACATGGAGCAAAAAGGTGCCCATACAGTCACGCCACAACTACGTCCTGAAGATGCTGATATGGAAATTGGTCCATGGATGGACCCGGATAATTTCAACCCAAATTATTTGATGCGTTCACAACACCTCATGCCAAAGCGGGGCAAGAAAGAGGAGTGGATGCATAATCAGGACTACTGGGCAGAAAAAGACATCTTGCCGAACGCCAATCTAGATGACGGTTGCTTGCGGTTTGAATAATCACTTATGTGCTGGGCACACATTGATTTTCTTGTAATAGCACCAGTCGCACAACTTTGTGACATTGCAATGGAACTCTTCAGTAGCGCACGCCTTGTCGAGATTTTCTTTGGTCTCAACAATGGTTCCCTTGGCAATGGATAATTTCACGGGAGTTGCGGCCAGTTCCAGTTTTGTGGAGTGAGTGAGATACAGCAACTCCAACTTCGTTGTAGGAATACCGTCAGATGCTTCAAGCATGAGCGCGTAGGCCAGCAACTGGAAGAAGATTTCATCATCGGTTTTATATTGTGCACTAGGAACTTTTCCGGTTTTGTAGTCCGAAATAATTGCTGACTGCTCATCGTCGATGGCCAAGCGGTCGATGAAGCCCAACATACGCACGCCTTCCACTTCAACGTCTAGCTTCAATTCCATTTCATCAAGATCTGTCTCTGCGGGTTCTTCGAGATTCCACAAATTGGTGATGTTCTGGAATGCGGCAACTTTGAAGTCTTTGATGGAGCCGAGAGGCTCGGCTAATGCCTGAATTTTTGCTTCCCATTCCTGCGAGGCCCACAGTTGGCCAGCCAATGTCTTCACTGACTCAACAGTTCGTTCTTCGTGTGGGAGGCCATACAAATGTTCCAGCACTTCATGCACAAATGTTCCGAGATGTGTGTGCCATGTTGGCGGTTCCTTGATGTTGTCAAACCGATTCAGTTTGAACTTCTGAGGGCAATCAAGAAACAGGCGAATGGAAGATGGCGACAAATAATCTGGCGGCGTAAACACGGGGACAGTCTTACACCCCGGTGTAGCGAAAATGGTTTATGACGCCCGCGACAAGATGTCTAGCTCAAGGGCAACAGTGACTTCCTCAAAAGTGGCAGGGGAGGCCACTGGCTCAACGGCCGCGGGTGCGTGGTTCGTTGTCTGTCGACCAGGGCGTAGTGCCGCCAAGAGGGCCGCTGGCGGGCATGACAGCATGACTATCTGCAACGCCACATTCTGCACTGTAGAAGCCATGTATGCACCAAGCAGGACTGACGCTGCGGCACAGGCCAGGGCTTCACGCTTTGATGGGGCAGAGGATGTGTCCATGCCTTCATGTTGAACCATGTACGTAGCCACACGGTGAACGCCTAGAGAACGCCGAGGGAACCTCGTGAGAATTTCATCCCCCTGTTTTTGAAATAAAGGTAGGAAATACCATTTAACAGCAGTAAGGTGATTAAAGTCATATATACCAAATATGACAGACCCCTTCCGTACCGTGAGGTCAAGAGGGAAAGACCCTTCACAAAGGAGAACACCATGGCATTAGAGACGCTTGCAACAACCAAAGTTGGGAACCCAATTCAGCGCGGAGGAATTTCAATATTTCCTCTGTTTCTTGAAACAGAAAAGGACTCACGCGCAGTCGTAGCAGACGATTCGCTTCAAGTATCCGAGCTTGACTCGGCCACCGTTCCGCAATTGCAGGTCACCAACATAAAAGATGTTCCCGTCATTATCCCCGCGGGCCGCGTCTTGGAAGGTGGTCGTCAAACACGCACCGTTAACGTTTCCATCTTGGTGCCCGCTGGAGCCACCATCACAATTCCAGTGTCGTGCGTCGAAGCAGGTCGTTGGCACGGCGGTTCCCAGTTCCGTGATTCAAAGCGTGTAGCAGGACGAAATGTTCGCATGGCCAAGCAACGCGGAGTGAAGCGCAACATCGACTCCTATGGCAGGAAATTCTCCGACCAAGGAGAGGTGTGGAATTCCATCTCATTCGAATTGCATTCACGTCACATTGCACATGAGTCAGATAGTTATCTCGCAGCAGATCAGTACGTGGAAACAAATGTGAATCTCTACAAGGTATTGAATGAACTTCTTGAAGTTGGTCGAGTGGAGGGCCAAACCGGAATCGCAGTCGCGTACGGTAATAAAATTGCAGGTTTTGAACTCTTCACCAGTGCTAGCGACTTGGCGGCTAACTGGGAGACATTGGTTCGTTCTGCAGTGCTTGACTCACCGATGACAGAAGAAGAGAAGTCGTCAATTGACGTACGTGACATTGAAGCTTTTCTGGCCGCCATTGCACAGCAGGAAACTACTGTAGTTCCAGGTACTGGATTAGGAATCGAATATCACATTGCGTCCGATCGATTAGTGGCTCATGCGTTGGCAGACGATGCGGGTCGCATCATGCACGCATACGCATTTGCTGAGATCTAATCGCGAACGATTCCGCCCAGTGCACCACGAGCATGTACACGCTCGATGAACGACATCTCATATGCAGTCCACGGATCTTTGCGGACTTCGTCGTCAATAATTTTGGCGTCGTCTCCCACAAGGATTCGCCATTCGCCCTTCGCGACGCAATCCAAGATGTATTTCGAAGCCTCTGCCGCACTAGTGGGTGCGTTGTCGCGGAAACCTTCGGCGCCCATCTGAAGTAATACGCGTAAGTCTTCATCGCTGACTGACGACATGTCTACGCCCTGTCGTTCAAAACGTTCGCGAACTTTTTCAATCTGCTCAGCAGACATTTCTTTTGGATCATTCCCGTGCAATTTTCCGGAGTTAATGGCAATATCTGTTCCAATGTGACCGGGCATCACAACGTGTGCACTGAGATGAGGCGCATTGTTGCGGAAATCGGTAATTAGTGCTTCCGTGAAGCCTTTTACTGCGAACTTGGCCGCACTGTATGCCGAATGGGAAACAGAAGGCCCAAGAGATGCCCAGAACCCATTGATGGAACTTGTATTCACGAGGTGACCAAAAGGTGCGGCGAGCAACAGCGGCATAAAGGCTCGAGCATTGAGATACACGCCACCCCAGCACACATTGAATGTCTTTTCCCAGCCATCCCGTGGGTCTTCCGTGAAACTTCCGCCACCACCGATACCTGCGTTATTGAAAAGAAGATGAATGTGTGGAGTCCACGCGGCGACTGCGTCGCGAAATGCCAACACTTGCGCTTCATCAGAGACATCTGCAATGTGGGTCAAGATCTTTCCTGGATTGCCATCTTTGACGCAGATGTCAAAAGTTTCAGCTAGCGCATCTCCGTTCACGTCACACGTTGCAACATTGCATCCCTGTGCTGTGAGTTGTCGAACAAGCTCGCGACCCATGCCGGTGCCACCGCCGGTGATTACCGCTGTGAGACCGCCGTATCCATTCTTCAAATTGTCCGACACGCGTGCCCCCTCAAGTTGTGAACTACGAGAACAGTAGTCCTCCACTCATTCAACAGAGGAGGTGGAACTAGTTAGCGCAACTGCTGGCGCATCCACGGCAAAATCTTGTTGACCATGCCATTGTCTCGTGTGATTTCACCAGTGATATCGGTGTCAAATTTGCTCACTTGACCTCGGACTCGTTTTAGGTCTGTAGCCCATTTCATGAGTCGATATTGAGGGTCGGCGTCAGTGGAGTAGGGAATGCGGCGAATCCACGAGTTGTCTTCATCAAGGTCAAAAGCTGAGACGTCATCGGCCCAATGAATCTCGAACACTTTGTCTAACCATGCTTGGTGTTTCTCATGATTGATGGGGGCTAATACTTCCACCCGAAGATCGAGATTCCGCTGCATGACGTCTGGTGAACCGATGAAATAAGCAGTGGTGCCCTGTTCGCTTCCGTGTGCAAATTGATAAATACGAGAATGTTCTAAGAAGCGTCCCAAGATGGAACGAACCCGAATAGGAAGGTCACGTACTGCTTCTGCGCTCAAGCAGCAGATTCCTCTGATGAGGAGATCTACATGCACGCCACTGCGCGCTGCTTCTACAAGAAGTGTGATGATCTCGGGATCTACCAATGAGTTCATCTTGAGGCTGATATAACCACCGTCGCCATACGACATCTCGTGTTCAATCAGTGAGACCAAGGTTTTGCGGAAACCCTCTGGGGCAACAATGAGTTCTGAATACTCAGGAGCCTTACTAAAGCCAGTGAGGTAGTTAAAGAGGTGGGAAACATCAGATGTAATTGCTTCGTCATCGGTGAAGTAACCAATGTCTTCGTAAATTCGTGCAGTCGTGGAGTTGTAGTTACCTGTCCCAATGTGTGCATATCGCTTCAGGCCAGACTCTTCATTGCGAACCACCAAAATGCACTTTGCGTGAGTCTTTAAGCCCACCATTCCGTAGACCACGTGTGCTCCGGCGCGTTCAAGTTCGCGTGCCCATGTCACATTTGTTTGTTCGTCGAACCGGGCTGTGAGCTCAACGAGAGCAACAACTTGCACGCCGCGTTCAGCCGCATAAACAAGATTGCGTGCAATGGGACTGTCTGCCGAAGTGCGATACAGCGTTGCTTTGATGGCGCGGACAGACGGGTCATGGGCGGCTTGTCGAATGAATTCCTCTGTCGAACTGGAAAATGATTCATATGGATGATGAACCATGAGATCGCGATGGCGAAGGACACTAAAGAAACTTTGCCCTGCATCGGTGGCTGCCGATAGTCGACCGGCAGTCGTGAGCGGCCATGGCAAATCGTGAAGTTCTGGCGCGTTGATGCGATGTAATTGCCACAACTCTGTACCACCAACAAACCATTGATGTCGGTAAATGTCTTCAGGGTCAAGTTCTAGTTCTTCAGAAATAAGAGCAAGAACATCGTCTGGTATGGATGCCGAGACTTCGAGTCGCACTGCATTGCCAAAACGGCGACGGCGAAGTTCGATTTCCACCATTTCAAGCAGGTCTTCTGCTTCTTCGCTATCAATTGAAAGGTCGGTGTTTCTGGTGACTCTGAATACTGATGGAGTGCCTACAAGCATTCCGGGGAATAACGTAGACAACTTGGTCATGATGATGTCTTCTAAGAGAATGAATCTGTTCTGACCAAGGTCGATAAATCGTGGAATGGTGTCCGGAACTTTCACACGAGCAAATCGCGTGGTGTCCGACGACGGATCTGTCACCAACACACCAATGCTGAGAGCCAAGTTTGATATGTAGGGGAATGGGTGTGTGGGGTCAACTGCGAGAGGAGTGAGAACAGGAAGAATTTCTCGTTCAAAATACTGATCAAGGTATTGAGATTCTGACGAGGACAATTCAGTAGGAGTGACAACAAGAAACCCGTTGTCACGCAATTCGCCTGTGAGGCGCGCCAAGATGGCATCACGCTGCGTGGTGAGCGCAACTGTTTTTGCACGGATTGCCATGAGTTGTTGATGAGGAGTCATCCCATCAAAACTGAGAGCGGTAATACCTGCCTCCACACGGTCATGGAGAGCCCCAACACGGACTTGGAAGAATTCATCCAAGTTTGATGAAAAAATGGCAATGAATTTGAACCGCTCCAAAAGTGGCACAGATGAATCTTCGGCAAACGCCAATACCCTGCGATTAAAGTCCAGCCAACTAAGTTCGCGGTTGACGAACAAGTTGATTCCCATACCTACACAGTACAAACGTTGCCCATAATGAAACTCCTCGCATCACAAAACTTGAGCACTGTTCACAAGAAGTTTGTTTGTTTGTCACTTTCTCTGGTTGGAGAGCGGTTGTGACAGAGTCCGCAGTTGAACGGGCCACGGTTGCCGCGATAGACCTCGGTACCAACAGTTTCCACATGGTGATTGCCGAGGTGGACCATCTTGGATTTCACATCATCACCACTGAGAAAGAAGTGGTTCGTCTTGGTGCGGGGGTGCACGGATTCGATCTCCTAGCCGACGACGCAATTGAGCGAGGAATTGCAGCACTACGGCGAATGAAACACATAGCCCAGGCTCACTCTGCGGTGATTCGAGCCGTTGCCACTAGCGCCGTTCGAGAAGCCAGCAATGGCTCCGAGTTCGTGTCGCGAGTGCGGCGAGATGTAGGGATAGACATCGATGTCATCTCCGGGGCAGAAGAAGCCCGCCTCATTGCATTAGGGGTTCGTTATTCGTTGGCTCTGACGGATGATGACGTACTCATGATTGATATTGGTGGTGGGTCTACCGAATTTACCGTTGCAAAAGGTCGACGAACAGCAATCTCGCAGAGCATCAAACTTGGTGCGGTTCGTCTGACCGACAAGTTCTTGATGGATGGAGTCTCTGATTCGGCAGTCAGCAAAGCGCGAGCATTTATCTCTTCAACTTTTGCGCCATTGGCAAATGACATCAAAGTCGCTGGTTTTCATAGAGTGGTCGTGTCGTCGGGAACATGCGAAACAATTGCCAGAGTGGCGCTTCTTTCCAGAGGGAGAGAAGAAGTGAGTTCTTTAAATGCTCAGACATTCACCAGGGCCGAAGTAAACGAAGTTGTTGATTCCGTCCTCGAGGCAAAAGTTCCTGCGCGAATAGCTGAAATTCCCGGCATTGAAGAAAAGAGAGCCGAGATCATCACCGCTGGTTCGTTATTACTACAAGAGATTTGTCGACAGCTACGAATTTCACAACTTGAGTACAGCGATTTTGCATTGCGTGAGGGAGTCCTCATTGACTCAATGGAGCAAATTCTGGGGCGGCCGTCGTCAAAACGGGACGCCGCTCGTGATGGAGTTATCCGATTTGCTCAGCGTTGTTCAGTAGATCTGCGTCACTCTGAACACGTCGCCAAATTATCGGTGGATATTTTTCGTTCGCTGCACAAGCATTTTGAACTGAATGATCGATTGCTCCCTCTGTTAGAGGCCGCTGCCATTCTCTCTAACGTTGGGGCGTCAGTGTCGTATTCGAAGCACCATCTGCATTCGTACTACATGATTCGCAACTCAGAACTTGTTGGCTTTTCAAAAGAAGACATTGAACTAGTTGCTGTCGCCGCGAGGTATCACCGAAAAGGTTCGCCCAAGAAATCACATGATGAATATGCTGCGCTGTCCGACGATCATCAGCATGATGTTGATTTAATGGCCGGAATTCTGCGTATTGCAACTGGGCTTGACAGGTCACACGATCAATGTGTGCGTGCCGTTTCAGCGTCTGTTAAAGAAATTAATGGCAAAGAAGTGGTACAACTTGCGATTCGTAATGAGTGTGACAACAGAGAAATTCTGGAGTTGAACTTGTACACGGCACAAGAACGCACGTCGCTCCTCGAGGAATTTCTCGGTTGTTCTATTGCCTTAAAAGGTTTATGACTTACTAAGGCTCTACAACGTGGAAACCGCCAACAAAAGTGTCGAGGTTTCCAAAGATTGTGAGAAGAGCAGCTGGGTCTCCGTCTAACGAAATGTTTCCAGCCTGAATCTGATCCATGAAAGTGGTTTCTTGAGTAACAATCTCAATCAATGTGGTTCTTGGTAACGACACTGTCACGGATGCCCGTGCGTCGTGTCGACCTTTCGAATGGAACAGCGTTCGGTTTGATAAACCGAGTACCCAGTTTTCGTTGATGTCCGTAAACGTCCAGTTGACGAATTCAGTCATGCCGCCAACGTTTTCTGAGATGAGTCGTACTGAGATGGCATCAAATACTTGTTCCACAGACATGGCGCGCAAGATGCCCTTTCCGCGCCCCGGACCGCCGATCACCTGAGGTGGTCCATGGCGTAGTTCTTGAGCGGCATTCAGATATGCATTTCTAAATGTTGCAGATTCGCATTGGTAGCCAAGTTGTTCAAATGTGTCGGCCTGTAATTGACGCGCTGCATCGTTTGTTGGGTCAGCAAAAACCAGATGATTTAGTAGTTCTGCAACCCAGCGATAATCACCCGCGTTGAAGGCTTCTTGAGCCTTTCCGAGCAAAGCCGATGCGCCTCCTGCAAGTTCTACGTAGCGCTTGCCGGCTTCTACTGGTGGGTACTTCTTCAGGTTTGCAGGATTGCCGTCGTACCAACTGAGGTATCGCTGATAAACGGCTTTCGCGTTATGCACCAAGTCTCCATAAAAGCCTCGAGTGTGCTCATTGGCTTTGAATTCATCTGGCAACTCAAGCGTCTCTGCAATTTCAGTTGCAACTAGTCCTTTGTTGGCGTGACGCATGGTTTGGTCGTGCATCCATTTATACAAGTCGCGCTGTTTTGTGAGGAAATCATTCAAGTCTTCATTTCCCCAACGTGGCCAATGGTGTGATGTGAAAAGAACGTCGGCTTGCGCGCCGAACAATTCCATTGCTTCATTGATGTACTTCGACCAGTTCATCGCATTGCGCACGAGCGCACCGCGAATAGGAATCAAATTGTGCATGGTGTGGTTGCAATTTTCTGCCATACACAACGCGCCTAGATCTGGGAAATAGAAGTTCATTTCCGCTGGTGCTTCAGATTCTGGTGTGAGCTGAAAGATAACCCGAACGCCGTCAATCACCATTTCTTCGCCAGTGCGAGTGATGTCATGGGTTGGTGCAATGAGACCTGGTGGGCCAATAGGAATTGACGTGCCGAGTCCCGCATCAACGTGTCCGGTTGGTCCTGGCGGTAAGAACGGGCCGAACTGAAAGAGTGCGCGACGGCCCATGGCAGGACCGGCAATGATATTTTCGCCAACTGTTTCGTGCATGAAGTGTTCTGGAGCCACAACAATGCAGCGACCAGACGTGACGTCTTCTTCGGTGATGACGCCTAGGACGCCACCAAAGTGGTCGGTGTGTGAGTGGGTGTAAATCACTGCAGTAATGGGGCGGTGACCAAGGTGGGTGGTGACTAGTTCGTAACTGTCTTTCGCTGTTTGGGTCGTGGTGAGTGGGTCAATCACAATCCAGCCGGTGTTGCCTTTGATGAAGGTGATGTTGGAAATGTCGTATCCGCGCACTTGGTAGACGTCGGGGCGAACTTCGAAGAGACCATGAATATGGTTGAGCTGTGCATGACGCCACAGGCTGGGGTTCACCGTGTCGGGTGCTGGATTTCCCCGAGCCAGAAAGTCGTAGTTGTTCACATTGATGACGGTGCGATCGTGCTGGTCCACAATGTGGCCGGTGGGATGGCTAGCAATGAACCCGCGTGATGCCCGTTCAAAATCGGCTTCATCCTCAATGACCGACACTGCGGCATTGCAGGCGGTGGTGTGTGCGGTTGCAGGCTTGTGAAGATGTGCGTCTGCCATGTGGGGCCTCCCGGTATGTGTGACCTCTTGACCTTAGTTTCCGCCATAGCCCTCAGGGCGTGCGGAGAACTATGGTGAAGACGAACGGGCGCCGATGCCCAGACAAAAGGGGAGTGCAATGCCAAAGCCAGGAATGCATGCAATATCTGAGACCGATGATTCCTTGAATCTTGCAATGTCTGAAAAGGCAGTTCCATTGTTCAACGCCGTGAAGAAGTTCATCACTGAAGAGGTGGAACCAGCGTCTGCAAAGTTTTATGAACTGGGCGAGGGCCGCGAAAACCGCTGGGACTATGCGCCAGGTCAACTTGAAATCCTCGACGGATTGAAGGCCAAAGCAAAGTCGCAAGGCTTGTGGAACTTCTTTTTGCCGAACGCCGAGACAGGCGAAGGCTTATCAAATCTTGACTACGCATACATTGCGGTAGAGCTTGGTAAGAATCCACTCGCATCCGAAAGCATGAACTGCTCGGCGCCAGACACCGGCAACATGGAAGTTCTGGAACGCGTTGGTACACGTGACCAGAAAGACAAATGGCTTACACCGTTGCTGAACGGTGAAATTCGTTCTGCATACGTCATGACAGAGCCAGACGTTGCATCGTCTGATGCAAAGAACTTGCAGTGTCGTGCATATCTTGATGGTGACGAGTGGGTCATTAACGGAGACAAGTACTACGCATCAGGTGCTGGCGACCCACGATGCAAGATCCTCATTGTGATGTTGCTCACTAGCCCCGATGGTCCACCAAGTCGCAAGCATTCGCAGATCTTGGTTCCAATGGATACTCCAGGTGTGCAAATTGTTGGACCAATGGAAGTATTCGGCGAAGACGATGCTCCTCATGGTCACATGCACTTGCGCTTCAACAACGTTCGAGTACCTAAGGAGAACGTCCTTCTCGGCGAAGGACGTGGATTCGAGATTTCACAGTTGCGTCTTGGACCTGGACGTATTCACCACTGCATGCGATCCATTGGTGCTGCAGAACGCGCACTCGAACTGATGATCCGTCGCGGTCTTACTCGTGAAGCATTTGGCAAGCCAATTGTTCGCCTTGGTAAGAACCCCGAAGTTATCGCCAAGGCACGTATTGAGATTGAAGCATGTCGTCTTATGGTGCTCCGCGCTGCAAAGGCCATGGACACCATGGGTAACGCAGAAGCCCGTGTATGGGTGAGTGCGGTGAAGGCCATGGTGCCCATCCGTGTATGCCAAATCATTGACGAAGCAATCCAAATGCATGGTGCAACTGGTGTGTCGCAGTGGAGCCCACTTGCGCGTATGTATGCAAGCCAGCGCACATTGCGTCTCGCTGATGGACCAGACGAAGTCCATTGGGGTGTGGTTGCTCGTGCGGAAATCAACCGTTACGAGGGCGAATCAACACCACCGAAGCCAGAGGTGTACCGCGGCATGTTCTCCGGACCGGCCTGATCATGTATTTCTCAGCGTGGGCAAACAGCGCTCATCCATGGACTGAAGTACGCAACTTTGTTCAATCAGTCGAGAACATGGGGTGGGACGGCTTTTGGTATGCCGACCACTACATGCCCAATACGCCAGATGGTGAACCAATTGGTGGCAATTTTCACGAGTGCTTTAGCGTGCTTTCAGCGTTGGCTGCAACAACCAGCAGGCTTCGCTTAGGTTCACTGGTGACTCCTACAACTGTGAATCATCCAGCCTTAATTGCTAATCGTGCAGCAACTATCGATCAAATTAGTAATGGCCGATTCGTATTAGGAATGGGTGCCGGGTGGCAAGTTAATGAGCACAAGGCGTTCGGAATTGAATTGTTCGATGCGAAAACTCGCGTTGATCGATTCGCAGAAGCGATTGAAATTGTTGTCAGCATGTTGAGTCAAGAACGAACAACGTTTACAGGAACGCATTTCACCATTACAAACGCACCATGTGAACCAAAGCCGGTGCAGTCGCCGTTACCAATTTTGGTGGGTACGGGTGGCGCACGCATGTTGCGTCTCACCGCACGTTTTGCACAGGAATGGAATACGTGGGGAACTCCCGAGGTTGCTGGCGGCGTCATCGCCAATTTGCGGTCCGCATGCGAGAAAGAGTCACGCGATTTCTCCACAGTAAGAAAATCTGTGCAGCCACTCTTCTTTATTGTGAATGACGATGTATCTGCGGAGAAATTACGCGCAGTAGTACCTGCAGATCGCTCAGTTGTTGGCACAACTTCGCAAATAGTTGATGCTGTGGGTCAGTACAAAGAACTTGGCTTTGATGAAATTTGTGTCCCAGATTTCACCATGGGACAAACGCCATCTGAACGCTCAGACAATTACGAAAAATTCTGGAACGAAGTAGCTGTTCACTTCCGTTAATTAACGGCAGTTCAAACACGTTGGTTCGTCATCTGTTGCGCACGATGAGCACACAAGAATTCGTGTTCTGCAACTGAGGTTCTTGCAATTGTAGAAATCATTCGTGGGTGCACTACAAAAATCGCACTGACCGAGAATCTTCTCTTCTTTTCCAAATTCCATGCGTAGTCGAGCATCAAATACGTAGAGGGAACCTTCCCATAGGCCCTTGTCGCGGTATTCCTCGGCGTAACGAACAATGCCACCTTTTATTTGGTACACCTCGGTGAAGCCGCGATTCTTCATAATGGCGGATAGCACTTCACAACGAACTCCACCCGTGCAGTACGACACGATGGGGCGGTCTTTCAAGTGGTCGTATTTGCCGCTTTCAAGTTCGCGAACAAAGTCTGGTGTCGTACGAGTGTCGGGAACGATTGCATTCTTGAATCGACCAATCCGTGCCTCGAATGCATTGCGACCATCAAAGAACACCACGTCGTCGCCACGTTCTTCGACAAGTTGATTCACCTCTCTTGGTGAAAGATGCTGTCCTCCACCAATAATGCCGTTCTCATTCACTTTGATTTCGTCTGGTACGCCAAAGGTGACAATTTCGTTGCGAACTCTCACACTGAGTCGTGGGAAATCGTTGCCGATGCCTTCGCTCCACTTGAAGTCAATGTCTTTGAATGCTTCAAATTCACGTGTCTCGCGAACATAGAGCTTCACATCCATGAGGCGCCCGCCCACGGTGCCGTTGATTCCGTCTTTGGAGATGATGATGCGGCCCTTGAGGTTCAACTTCTCGCAGAGGGCGCGCTGCCACAAGCGGATGGCAACAGGGTCCACGAGTGGAGTGAATTTGTAGTAGAGAACAATCTTGTTTTCGATACTTACAAACTATCGGCAGATTTAATCTGGTTCTGAAATCTCGATGCTGGGACTAGTGCTTGTGGTGGTGGTCTTTTTTGGCGTCACAACTTTTCGGGGAATGAAGTTCATGCGCTGTTGCGGGCGTGCTCGCATAGGTGTGGGTACTGAAACTTCAACTTCTAGGCCACTGTCGGCCGTTTCAATAATGCGGGCCCGCTGACTGATGTCGTTTCCGGCAATAGCAATAGCGAGTGATTGAGACGTGGTCGCACCTTTAACGCTGATTTCAATTTCAGTTTTGTCAGCTCGTGCGATATCGAATTCCTCTAGTGGTTCAAGTTCTTTCGTAATCAAGGTGCCATTTCGTGCGAGCGAAATATCCAGAGTTGCCTCGGGCGGCGCAATCACTGTTGTGTTGTTTTTCCTGGCTCGAATGACGGGTGTGCTTTGGCTGGTCTCTGTTGTTGATGCAGCGTTTCCTCCGACTTGTAGTTGTGCATAGCCAGGACGGATCAGCGATACCACAACGTCACCTGCTGGAACATTGGGAGCACGACTCACTACGGAGATATCAAATTCCTTTACCTCAGCTGGAAGCTGAATAGCGAGAAGATTTCCTCCACCTTTGCCAATGTCTGCAGTGGCTCCGTCGATCGTGGTGGTAAATCCAGAAGGAGAGAATTGCGCATCACCATTACGGGATGTGATGCGAAGGTAGCCAGGGTTCTTGGCGTCGCGCGAAGCAAGAGTGACGAACGACGGAGCGTCTTTGTTTTCTTCGAAACAAAAGGGACAGGTAAAAGGTCCTTCGCGTGATGACATTGATGTCAATTCAAATGAACCAGTGGACCCTGTCCAATCAACAGGTGAGCCATCAATGGATGTTGACGCGCCTAGATATGTCCATGTATCTGTCACTTTGTTTACGAGAATTTCGCGTCGCTGGTTTGGAAAGTTGTTGTCATAGACGTGTACGACAAAGTGGTCGTCGCGGTTTGTTACCGCAAATGGCGTTACCGAATGCCCTTGTGATTCAAAATAAAGACCAACGGTGTAGCCGAGTGAGTTGGCTAGTCCTTGAATGAGTTGATCAACAAGAGCAAGTGGAGACTTTCTGCGTGAGTCTGCGGCGGAACGCTTCACTTCTTTCACAAATTGTGTGGCCCACCAATACACAATGGATTGATTGACGTCGCTCTCTCGTCGGGTGAGCTGAGAGGTCTGCGAGTATTGGCTACCGAACTGCGCCGGTGAGTCAAGAGAGAGATGCAGCCGTGCACTCAGTGCAGCGAGTCCTTCGCATCGCCCACCTGCAAGTGCGGTGTTCCACAGCTCAAGAAACTGAGCCGTTGTGGGTCGAAGCACGCACTCAGACTTGGTTCCAGGAGCGCATACTGCGTCGTATCCGAAAAGATCAATCAATGTCTGTGCGGTGACATTGTCATCTGCTCGTTGTGATCGGCCCCAATTTGCGAATGAGAAGTTGTCTCTATTGACTCGAAAACCGTTTGAGATGCATAGAGTTCCGGCCCCAAGTTC
>JBMTEX010000002.1:0-69756 GCA_049433485.1 Ilumatobacteraceae bacterium
CTGATGGGACTGTCGCGAGTTGCCATGGAGCGCCAAGACATCGTGTCAGTGGACATCAACCCATTAATTGTCAAACCAGACGGACACATCGTTGCCGTCGACGCCCTAGTGGAACTCGGTGAGCGCCCACAGCCGGTATCGAAAAAACGCGCGCCATACACGGATGAACAGTTCAAAGCCCTGTTTGAGCCAAAGGGCGTTTTGGTCACCGGTGCATCAACTCATCCTGGAAAATTTGGTTTTGTCTCGCTCCACAACATCTTGGCAAGTGGCTATGCAGGAGGAGTCTTCGGCACGAATTTGCAAGGTGAAGAAGTTCTTGGCATTAAAACCGTCGCAGATATCGCACAGTTGCCGAACGACGCCATCGACCTCGTGTTTGTATGCACACCCGCGTCAGCCAACCCAGATCTGCTTCGTGCTTGCGCCGCAAAGGGGGTAAAGGCTGCGTTCCTCACTTCAGCCGGATACGGCGAAGCAGGAGAGGAAGGCCGAAAGTTAGAAGACGAACTCATTGCACTTGCAGATGAGTTGGGAATATTGCTCGCTGGTCCGAACGGCCAGGGCGTGGTGTCTACTCCTGCTCATTTGTGTGCACAGATTGTTGCGCCGTATCCGCCAGCGGGTGCGATTGGTGTAGCGAGCCAAAGCGGCAACTTCGTCTCAAGTTTCATGAACTATGCCCGACAAACCGGAGTGGGAATTAGCCGCGCCGTGTCAGCAGGAAATGCCGCTGCGCTCGGTGTTGCCGACCTTATTGAGTGGTACGGACGTGACGATGCAACAAAAGTGTCACTCGCATACGTTGAAGGAATTAGTGACGGTGCTGGCTTGATGTCTCGTCTCTCCGCAGTTGCGCGCACGAAACCGGTAGTTGTCGTAAAAGGTGGAGCAACCGAAAAGGGTGCGCGTGCAGCTGCCAGTCATACAGGTGCACTAGCAGCTAACGACGCAATATTTGATGGTGCTTGCAAAGCAGGCGGCATCACACGTGCTGCAACGGTGGAAGAAGCATTTGAAGCCGCTGCAACATTTGCAACCCAACCTCTCCCCAAAGGTCCGAATGTTGTCATCCTCACCACAGCTGGCGGCTGGGGAGTCGTCACGAGTGACGCCATTGCACAAGATGGTTCTCTTCAATTGATGCCACTGCCAGAGGATTTAAAGAAGACCATCGACACAAAGCTTCCACCGCGTTGGAGTCGTAACAATCCAGTGGACTGTGCAGGCGGCGAAACTCGCGACACCATTCCCGAAGTAATGGAGATGATTGCGTCACATCCAGATGTAGATGCGGTCGTGTATTTGGGTATCGGCATTCAGGCGAACCAAGCACGACTCATGCGCGAAGGACAGTTCCATCCAGACCACGGCTTAGAGCGAATTGTGGAATACCACGAACGTCAAGATGCTCGTTTCGCCCAATCGGCCTATGAACTATCAGTGAAGACTGGTAAGCCAATTCTCGTTGCAACAGAACTTGCCGTGGCAGATCCGAACAACCCAGGAGTGTCCACCGTTCGAGACACTGGACGCCTGTGTTACGCCAGTGGAAATCGCGCGGTGATTGCACTTGGACATCTCTACCGATATGCGGTTCACACAGGTGTCGCACAGAAGTAGAACCCCGCGGCGGGCAAAAGACCCCGTTCGATTTCTCATCATTGTCGGAATCATCGGTGTGGTGATTCTTGGCAGTGGCTATGTAGCAACAAATGCAGTTGCTAATTCAGTGCTTCCCAAAGAGGCGTCTCCACTACCAACAGCGCCGACCACAAAATTGTTGAGTGTGCGCCGAGCACCAACCACCTTGTCCACTGTGACGCGTACTGGACAACTGCGCCGTGCCCTTCAGAACTTCAAGAACCAAGTTCCAAACGGATCATGTGCATCCGTGGAGTGGATGGGACAGGAACAGTTATCAGTTGATTCAACACGCCTTGTGATTCCAGCATCGGCTCAGAAAATTGTGACTGCAGTTGCCGCACTAGAAGTGTTAACGCCCGGCTTTACTTTTGAGACTTCCGTTTTCGCAACCGGAGACCCCGCATCTGGAACTGTTCAGGATTTGTATTTCGTGGGCGGGGGAGACCCTCTTCTTGTGCGGAAGGAGTACATCGCCACCGAGAAGTACCCCACAATTAATCCAACATCTCTAGAGACGCTTGCAGACTCAATTGTTGCTTCAGGAGTTCGCTCTGTCACTGGTTCCATTGTGGGAGTCGACACGCGCTACGACGCAGTTCGCTTCTTAGATGTGTGGCCTGCTGAGTTCCGCGTTGTTGAATCGGGTCCACTTGGAGCTCTCGTCGTCAACGATGGCGCCGTGGTCGGTGCAACGATGAAGCCCGATAATCCTGCCGTTGCAGCATCCACTGAGTTGCGGTCAGTTCTCGGAGCGCGAGGCGTTCTTGTGAGCCAAGACCCACGCTATGAGTTAGTGGTGCCAGCAAATGCCACGAAGATTGCAACCGTTTCATCTGCGCCACTGTCAGCCATTGTGCAAGAGATGTTGGTCAATAGCGACAACAACACTGCTGAACTTTTGTTAAAGGAAATTGGATTCGCACGAAAGAAGCAGGGCACCACCGCAGCTGGTATTTCTGTCATTCAAGAACTCATCACGACATGGAAGTTGCCCACCGAAGCAACAGTGGTGGATGGATCCGGCCTGTCATCGCTCAACAAAATGAGTTGTGCCAATTTCCTGACACTGCTCGCAAAGGTAGAACAAAGTTTTCCAGCGTTGCTGCCGATTGCGGGAAAAACTGGAACATTGCGTTCCGTGTTTAATGATTCAGCCATGGATGGTCGTCTTGTTGGAAAAACAGGCACGCTCACGGGTGTGAAAGCTTTGGCAGGGTATTTACCTTTAGAAGGAAACTCTCCTGTGCGATTTGCGCTGGTGATGAATGCAAGCGGTATTGATAATCAGGGTTCCTATCGACCAATTTGGCTTTCATTTGGTGCCGCACTCAACAAAGCTCGCGCTGTTCCAACACCTGAACAACTCATGCCGTGACCCTGTCTCCTGCATTTCCTCTCGGCACCGCATTTCTTCCGGGTGATGCTGTTGTTCTGCGGGTCTTTGAGTCTCGCTATTTGGAAATGATGACTGTTGTACTCAACGGCGAACGTCAATTTGTGTCAGCACTCATCTCCGGCGGTTCCGAGGTTGGTGGGGGTGACCATCGATTCAATGAAGGCGTTCTCGTGGAAGTTGACCATGTAGAGGAGGCCGACATTGGCCTCATGATGTACGGGCGAGCAGTACATGCCGTGACTATCGTTCGCTGGAACGACGACGAGTCGTACCCACGTGCCGAGTATGAACATCAGAGATTTTCGCCGGGCACTTCGTTAGACCACCTAGACGCAGAACATGTGTTGTCAGCACTCTTTGACGACTTAGAAGGCTTCTTTGCGCTCTTGACCTCCTTCAACATTCCAACACCGGTGACACCTGAGTTAGCCAGATCTCTGATGCCACAATCTCTCAATGGCCTTGAGGCGTCAGAGGTGTGGGATTTGTTCTGGACACTCTCACGTCTTCTGCCATCCACGCCAATGTCGCGATGTGAATTGCTGCGAGATCAACCCCTTGAAGCACGCGTCCGTCGGGCGCGCGAGGAGATCGAACACTTATCGGACATTATTCGGTTCAGATACGGGAATTAAGCCTGTGGATAACACAGTCACGAGACCGTAGAATTCTCCTCCCATGGCTGACACCACCTCTCGATTCCGCCGTCGCGTTGCGCCCACCGACCAGGTCACTGACTTGGTTGAGTCCGTGAAGCAGTACGCACGCCAGGAAACAGTTGAACCACTGAAGGGCGCAGCACGATGGGTGGTCGTCGGTTCGCTAGCAGCACTCAGCTTGGGTCTCGCAATGGTCTTCTTGGCACTTGCAGTATTGCGACTCAGTCAAGACCTGGGCGGAACCGTTCTCGATGGTTCGTGGTCTTTCGTGCACTATCTCATCACCCTGCTGGTGGTGAGCGGTCTCGTTGCTCTTTCGTTTAGTCGAATTTCTCAACGCTCGTTAGCAAAGGGTTCATGACATGTCAGAGACACCACATATTTCACGAGAAGATCTAGAGACAAAGTTTCGAACCCTGCAGGCAGACATTCAAGGTCGCGCAGCCGACAAGAAGCAATCGCTCATTGCTGCAGGTTCCGCCGTAGCCACCGTGGTGGTATTGCTCGCGTATTTCTTCGGACGCCGAAGCGGTCGCCGCAAAGGCGGACGCGTTGAATTTCGTCGGTTTTAATTGACGTGTCATTTCTCTTTTCCGCACTTATTCGACGCTTACTGAAGCTCAACAAGGCTCGCCATCCGTGGGTTCGTCGACTCGCCATCATCACAGCCGTTATTGGCTGGATTAGTCGTCGCACATCTGCGCGCTCTCAAGTAGTGAAATTAGGAAAAGGCGAGACACTTCAAGTTTCAGTTGTTACGCGGAGGAGTCGAAAATTGTGAGCACCGAATTCAAAGAAGGGGAGAAAGCCCTCTTCATCGACTCAAAGAAACGTCGCTACCTTGTCACATTGAACCTTGAAGGCGAGTTTCACAGTCATGCTGGGTTTGTTCCACATACGCAACTCATCGGCACTGAGCCCGGAAAAATAGTTGAGTCAACAAAAGGTGCTCGATACACCGTCTTGCGCCCAACGCTTGAAGATTTCGTGGTGGAAATGCCACGCGGGGCGCAAGTCATTTATCCCAAGGATCTGGCACCCATGTGCATGCTCGGCGATATTCACCCAGGTGTCCGGGTCTTTGAAACAGGCATCGGTTCCGGTGCGTTGTCCATGACCATGTTGCGTTGGGGTGCACACATCACGGGCATTGAATTGCGTGAAGACTTCCTGAATCGTGCAACATCTAACGTGCGGTCTTTTCTCGGCGAAGAGGCACTCAGTCGATACAACGTGGGGCTTGGTGACAGCTACGAAGATGTTCCAGAGGGAACATTCGACCGCGTCATGCTGGATTTGCCAGAGCCATGGAGAGTCACGCCTACTGCAGAGAAGATTCTTGTGCCGGGTGGACTGCTCGTTGCTTATACGCCGTCCATCACACAAGCAGTACAAGTCAGGGAATCTCTAGGGAAAGACTGGGTTGATCAGCGCACACTTGAAGTGCTGCATCGCACATGGCACATCGAAGGCATGGCAGTACGACCAGATCATCGCATGGTGGCGCACACAGCATTTCTCACTGTGGCGAGATTTATTGGCGTGAGAAGTTAATTCTTAGGGCTCAATGAAGATGCACTCGCCGGGGCATTCTTCGGCAGATTCAACAACCGCGTCAATGCGGCTATCGGCGAAGTTGGCAAGACCTTCTGCGCCCTGGGCATTGCCCTTTGCGGTTGCGAACACCTTGTCACCTTCTTTTACATAGGCGAGGCCGTCATCGAGGAGTGTGAAAACGTCTGGTGCAATTTCTTCGCAAAGTCCGTCACCTGTGCACAAATCCTGGTCGATCCATACCTTCATGTTGGGGAGTCCCTTCATCACAACACTCTGAGAGCGCCTATGCCTGAGCGCCGAATAGCGCTATTCAGAAATAATACACAGGTAGGGCCCCATCACGCCTTTACATGGAATGACTTATTGGTAGTGCCAAGTGGCACCTCAGCCCAATAGGGTTCAGGCGTGGCCGACATCGAACGTGATGCTCTTATTGCCGAGATCGAACAGCTGCGCTCGCGCCTGTCCGACCTTCCGGGACGCACTCGTGAACTTGAGGAAAAATTACTCGCCACCAAAGGACAACTGTCCCAGGCGGAAATGCAACGTGAACGCCTGACCAGCGCAGTGAGAGACCTGCGAGAGCAAGTGGAAGCTCTTCGCCAGGAGGTGTCAGTTCTTTCGCAGCCACCATCCAACTATGCCGTCCTGATCGAGACCAATGAAGACGGCACCTACGACATCATGTCTAACGGTCGCAAGTTGCGAGTTCGTTGCTCTCCCGATGTGAATCCACATCAGCTACATCGCGGTGCAGAAGTTCTCTTGAACGACAGCCAGAACATCATTCTGGTTCGTGATGCCGATTCAGTCGGCGAAGTAGTCACCATCGTTGAAGTACTCGCAGATGGCGTACGCGCCGTTGTGTCCACGCGTGGTGATGAAAACAGAGTTGTTGAACTTGGTGATGCTCTTCGTGGAACACTTATTCGAAGTGGAGATACCTACAGGCTCGACCTGCGTTCAAACATTCTCTTAGAACGCTTACCTCAACCCGAAGTTGAAGACTTGCTGTTGGAAGAAGTACCAGATGTTCGCTATAGCGACATCGGCGGACTTAATGATCAAATAGAACAGATTGCTGACGCAGTGGAACTTCCATATCTGCATCAAGATCTTTTTGCTGAATTTCGTCTTCCAGCACCAAAGGGAATTCTCTTGTACGGGCCGCCAGGATGCGGAAAGACCCTCATAGCCAAGGCAGTAGCCAACAGCTTGGCTCAGAAAGTTGCCGAAAAGACTGGTGCCGACAAAGGGCGTTCCTATTTCATCAACATCAAAGGCCCCGAGCTTCTAAATAAATACGTTGGCGAGACTGAACGACAAATTCGACTTGTGTTTCAACGTGCGCGAGAAAAGAGCGAAGAGGGCTGGCCGGTCATTGTCTTCTTTGATGAAATGGATTCAATGTTCCGCGCACGAGGCACCGGCGTGTCATCCGATATGGAGTCCACCATTGTTCCTCAGCTGCTTGCGGAGCTCGATGGCGTTGAGGGGCTCACCAATGTGATTGTGATTGGTGCAACAAACAGAGAAGATCTTATCGACCCTGCCATCCTTCGCCCTGGTCGATTGGACGTAAAGATCAAGATTGATCGTCCAAACAAAGAGTCAGCGCGCCACATCATGTCTATGTACATAGACACGGACACACCTATTGCAGAAGAGGCAGTGGCGGCCGCTGGTGGTGTAGTGGAGACATGCATTGAGCGCATGGTTGATCAAGCGGTTGATGCGATGTACGCCAACACCAAAGAGAATGAGTTCTTAGAAGTGACGTATCAGAATGGCGACAAGGAGGTTCTTTACTATAAAGATTTCTCGTCCGGAGCCATGATTGAAAATATTGTCCGTCGGGCTAAGAAGACAGCCATTAAGCGAATTCTCGCCAACGGCACACGTGGCCTCACCACGCAAGATCTCATTGAAGCTATTCGGCTCGAGTTTCATGAGAACGATGATCTTCCCAACACCACCAATCCCGATGATTGGGCACGCATCTCCGGTCGTAAAGGTGAGCGCATTGTGTTTATTCGAACCCTCACACAAACACCTGAAGGAAATAGCGAACCGATTGGTGCGAAAGCAATTGAACGCACTGTGTCAGGACAGTATCTCTAGCAATGAGTTCACCCATCCTCTGCGGTATTGAAACTGAGTACGGAGTTTTCGTCCGCGGAGCCGATATCTCACCGATGATGGCCTCGTCTCTCGTTGTGAATGCGTACTCAGATGAAGGACTCGCACTTCGTGTGTGGGATTTTGCAAGCGAAACTCCAGATGTCGATGCTCGTGACGGTTGGCGACCTGAAGCCGATTACCCAGAGGTCGAGGTGCTCATGGCAAACACCATCCTCACCAATGGTGCTCGCTTCTACGTAGACCATGCGCATCCCGAGGTATCCACGCCCGAATGTCGTTCGGTATCAGACGTGGTGTTGTACGACAGAGCTGCAGAGGAAATTATTCGACTGGCGATGACCCGAGCCAACAAGAGACTTCCTGACGGAGTGGAAATAGTTCTCCACAAGAACAACTCCGATGGAAAAGGCAACAGTTATGGATGCCACGAGAACTATCTGGTTCCGCGGTATGTGCCATTTGGACGTATCTCTCATTGCCTCACCACTCACTTTGTGACGAGACAGGTGTTTACTGGCGCAGGCAAAGTGGGAACCGAGTGCTTGTTGGAAGGCGAGCAAGCTGTTCCTTTTCAACTTTCACAACGGGCCGATTTCTTTGAAGAGGAAATTGGCTTGGAAACAACAGTGCGGCGTCCGATCATCAATACGCGCGACGAGCCTCACTGCGACCCCGAGAGATGGCGCAGACTGCATGTCATCGCTGGAGACGCCAACATGTCAGAAACGGCAACCTTTCTAAAGATAGGAACCACGGCATTAATACTTGGTTTGGTGGAAGACCAGAAGTTTCCATCTGACTTACACATTGCCGACCCAGTTCGCGAAATTCGTCACGTAAGCCATGACCCATCATTAAGACACCTCATCACTCTTCAGAATGGTGACCTACTCACATCGTTGAATATTCAAGAACGGCTCCTCGAGGTATGCACCACCTGGTTTCAATCTTTAGACAGCGACCCCACAAATGGTGATGGACTAGAGATTCTGTCGCTCTGGAACTATGTGTTGGAGCATCTATCGTCCGACCCCACCGAAGTGTCTGACATTGTTGATTGGGTTGCAAAGAAGCGAATTATTGATGCGATGAAAGAGCGAGACAATTTGGATTCTCTGCATCCGCGTCTACGTGCGATTGATCTGCAGTACCACGATATGAATGCAGCACGTTGTCTGGCCTTGCGAGTGGGCCTGAAGACACGAGTGTCCCAAGATGCAGTCCAGTCAGCAATCACCACACCACCACATGACACCAGGGCCTTTTTTCGGGGCATGTGTCTACAGAACTGGTCTCGTCATGTCTCGTCAGCAAACTGGGACTCCATTGTCTTCGACACCGGCGGGGCACAACTTCAACGAGTTCCTATGATGGACCCATTCAAGGGGACCAAACAATTGGTGGAGAGCGTTTTTTCACACGCCTCATCGGTCGCAGAATTTCTTGACCTTCTCGGTGCTGACTCCGTAGAAGACGTGATTGAAGACCCGGGCTGGTAGCGCAAGGCTCCTAAACCTTCTGTACCGTAGTAGTCATGCAAGAGCGGATTCGCCAACAGAAATCCAACTCGTCAGAGTCCACCGCGCCCACAGAGGAAACAAACATTTCTTCTCGGGAGACAACAGAGAAATTGAAGTCAGACATTGATGATTTACTGGATGAGATTGACGAAGTCTTGGAATCAAACGCTGAAGAGTTCGTGAAGAACTACGTTCAAAAAGGTGGGGAGTAACGGTGTCACTACCAATGTTTCCACTGCATAACGATCCGGGTTCCAGCTTCCTTGAGCTCACACGTCGCGTCGGCCTAGCACCAGACATGTCCGCATGGAGCGATGCACTTGGTGTTCCGCACGCAACCACCTGCGTAGCACTCCGCTACGCCGACGGAGTTCTTATCGCTGGTGATCGCAGGGCAACGTCAGGTAACTGGATCAGCCATCGTGGGATGGAAAAGGTGGTTCAGACAGATCGCTTCAGTGCAGTCGCAATTGCTGGTGCCGCTGGACCCGCAATGGAGATGATCAAGTTGTTCTCGTTGCAGCTGGAGCATTACGAGAAAATGGAAGGTCGCTCTCTCACGTTGGAGGGCAAAGCCAACCAGCTATCTGCAATGGTGCGAGGCAACTTGCCAGCCGCCATGCAAGGGATGATGGTCATTCCATTGTTTGGTGGATTCGATCCGGACACCAACGAGGGACGCATCTGGGATTACGACGCCACAGGTGGTCGTTACGAAGAGCGTGAATATGTCGCCATTGGAAGCGGAAGCATGCTGGCTGGAACTGTAGTGAAGGTGGGTTGGAAGAGCGACCTCTCTCGCGACAACGCAATTTCGCTTGCATGTCGTGCACTATGGGAAGCGGCAGATTCCGATTCAGCAACCGGCGGTCCAGACGCACTTCGAGGTGTGTATCCGATTGTGGCCACCATTAATGACTCTGGTTGGTCGCAAGTATCTGACGATGCGCTGGCTGGCGTTTTTGCATCAATTGCGGAGGAGGTTCGTTCGCGATGAGTATGCCGTTCTATGTTCCACCGGAACAGATGATGAAAGAGAAGGCAGATTTTGCCCGTAAAGGTATTGCACGAGGTCGCGCCTTAATCGCATTGCAATTCGTTGATGGCATTGTCTTGGTTGCTGAAAACCCGTCAAACAATCTGCGCAAGATTTCAGAAATTTATGATCGAATTGCGTTCGCAGGAGTTGGTAAATACAACGAGTTCGACCAATTACGCATTCTGGGCGTTCGTCATGCAGATCTTGTGGGCTATCAGTTCTCACGTCGCGACGTAGAGGGCAGAAGCCTTGCAAATCAATATGCCCAAATCATGGGACAAGCATTCACGCATGAGGCAAAACCACTTGAAGTAGAGATCCTCATTGCTGAAATTGGCGCAGACGCATCGCGAGACAGGCTGTTCCACATCACGTACGACGGAACAGTGATGGACGAGTCAACGTCCTGCATCTTGGGTGGAGACACTGAGTCAATTTCTGCGCGTTTGATGCCCACCATCAATGCCACCGCAACCCTAAGTGAAGCAGTCCGTATTGCAACGGCTGCTCTCGCTGGTCCGGACCGAACCCTGACAGCTTCCGATCTAGAAGTAGCCACACTGACCCGAGGGAATCATCGACGTTGTTTTACCCGCGTTGACGACAGCGCGATTGAACAGTTTCTTCAGGAAAAATAAGTGCGTCGCCGTATTTTCGGACTAGAGACCGAATACGGCATTACCTGCACGCTGCGCGGTCAACGCAGATTAACGCCAGACGAAGTAGCGCGATACTTATTTAGAAGCGTTGTGGCTTGGGGGAGAAGTAGCAATGTTTTTCTTGAAAACGGTGGGCGCCTCTATCTCGATGTTGGCTCACATCCGGAGTTTGCTACCCCAGAGTGCGACTCCATCATGGATGTTGTCTTGTATGACCGTGCGGGTGATGCATTACTGAACGACCTGGTGAACAACGCGGAGCGACGTCTACACGACGAAGGTATCCGTGGAACGATTTATCTCTTCAAGAACAACACCGACTCTGCCGGCAATAGCTATGGGTGCCACGAGAATTTTCTTGTGCACAGATCAGCCGAACCTGAGGATTATCAATCCGCCTTTATCCCATTCCTTGTGTCACGACAGATCTATGCCGGTGCAGGAAAGATTCTCAGCACACCTAAAGGTCCACTTTTTACTCTTTCACAACGAGCAGAACACATCTGGGAAGATGTCTCGTCTGCCACTACACGTTCTCGCCCCATCATCAATACACGCGATGAGCCACATGCTGACGCCGAGGAGTATCGACGTCTCCATGTGATCGTGGGAGACACCAACATGTCCGAGTTTGCCACTTTCTTAAAAGTAGGGACGGCCGCATGTGTCTTGCGAATGTTGGAAGACAATCCAAACACGTTCAGAGACCTCACACTCGAAAACCCTATTCGAGCAATTAGAGAAATCTCTAGTGACATCAGTTGCCGTAAGCCCGTTCGCTTAAAGAACGGTAAAGAAATGTCTGCATTGGACATACAGAAATACTTCTTAGAGCAAGCACTCGCATTCGAAAAATCACACGGATTCGATGAATGGGAGACCACAGCGTTGAGGGAATGGGAAGTGGTGATGCACGAACTCGATACCGACCCGATGACTCTTGCCGATCGCATCGACTGGGTGATCAAATATCAACTTCTTGATCAATACTGTGCTCGCCACAACGTGGAACTGGATTCGATGCAAGCTCTTGCTGTAGATCTTCAGTACCACGACATCGACCCACAGCGAGGAATCTTCAACAAATTGACCGCTCGAGGTCATGTGCGACAACTTGTGAACACCGACGCAGTTCAGCATGCGAAGTCATGGGCGCCAACCACTACTCGAGCCCACCTGCGCGGCAACTTCATTCGGCAGGCAAAGGCTGCATCCCGTGATTTCACTGTGGATTGGGTTCACTTGAAACTCAATGAGCAGGTTCAGAAAACAGTTGTCTGCAAAGATCCATTTCTCAAAGTGGACGAGAGGGTGCAGCGCCTTATTGACTCCTTGTAAGACCGAGGCGAGTCGCAGGCACTAAGTTGGAGACCTCATGACGGACACCACCACCGACGAAGTAGAGCCCGCCGACGCCTCACCGTCTGCAGTACGGATGCTGCGAGATTGGATCATCGTTGTAGTGCTGGCGCTGGGTGCCGCAATGTTGGTGCGCGTGTACGTCCTGCAACAGTTCTACATCAGTGGCCCTTCTATGGAAATGACTCTTTTGGAGAACGACCGAGTACTGGTGAACAAGATGAGCTACCGCCTGCACGACATTCATAGAGGCGACATCGTTGTTTTTGACCGCGTCACCATCAACGGTCAACAAGTGGAGCACACCGACCTCATTAAGCGCGTCATTGGTGTTGAGAACGACACGGTGGAGATTCAGAAGTGCAAAGTGTTGGTGAACGGCACCATCATTGACGAGCCGTATCTCGACAAGGACGTCCTGAATTTGCCAACCCCAGAAGATGTATGCCGCATCGCCGACATGAAGAAAGTGACTGTTCCTGAGAATCAAATTTTTGTGATGGGGGATAACCGCGCACAATCTTTCGATAGTCGAAACTTTGGATCTGTACCTGAAAAGCTTGTCGTCGGCCGTGCCTTTGCAGTGGTGTGGCCATTCGGAAGCATCCGCGGGCTCTAAGAGCTAGTGCGGGGTGACACCCACCACCAACTGATACGCATCAACAAGTCTGTCGACGTGGTCGCTATAGACGCCATCCAGACCCATTCGATATGCGTTCTCTAAGACCGGCGGAAACTGCGCATCCCAACCAAAAGCGAGAACATTGAAGCGATGTAGCAGAGTCACTAATCCTCCAGACCAGTCTGAGATATGCATATTCAACGCATCAATCTGGTGCTCAGCAAGAAGTGCCGCTCTCTTTTCAATACCATCCTTGATTTTTGATAATCGAGATGAGTCCACCACGCGAACAGTGGGGTAGCGGCGCTTCATTTCTAGGACTTTGTCGATCTCGTAATGACAAAGCCAGAGTTTTTCAAGGGGAAATTCAGCCAGCAGGGCTTGTTCCATCAATGGTTGAAGTACGTCAAAATCTTTGAGATCAAGACTGATATGGGGCGCCGTAACGGACATGTCCAGCAGCGACCGGAAATCTGGAATGTGTAAAGCAAGGTTGCTGCGTTGCACCAATCGCAACGACTGACGACGCAACTTTCCTCGGTGAATCCCATCATGGTCCAAAACTGGAACACCATCTGATGTGAGCCACACATCAGATTCAAGGCCGTTGGCGCCCAGTTTGAGAGCAAGCTCGAACGCCTCCATGGTGTTCTCTGGCGCATGTGCACGAGCACCGCGATGAGCAAAAGCGATGGGAAATTCCAGTAGCGAAGGAAGGCGTTGTTGCACACAGGAAGACTACGGGCACAGTTCTATGCTGGAGATGTGTTCAACCTGTCTGGAAGTGAAATCATTTTCCTTCTGCTGGCTGGGCTTGTCGTCCTGGGTCCAGAACGCCTTCCCGGAGTCATCCGCAACGTTGGTCGCGTCTATGGCCAAGTGCGTCGCATGGCCCAGGGGCTTGAAAACGAAATTAAAGAAACGTTCGCTGAACCCGTATCAGACCTGAAAAAGACCGCGCAGGACATTCGAAGTGGCTTTGGCGAGGTAGACACAGAGCCCTCACCACCTATGCGGCCCGAGAAGTCGGCCACTCCAGAGGAATTGGCTGACATGGAATCACACGACAACGAGGAGCCGTCGTGACCTCGGTAGAAGCAGATGGAGCGATGACAATCATCGACCACTTGCGCGAGCTTCGCCAAAGAGTCATCAGAGCACTCCTCGCAGTTGCTGTAGGAACGATTGTGATGTTGGCCCTGTATGACCCAGTGAAGAATTGGCTGACAAGGCCATACAGAAGCCTGTGCAATGCAAAACCCGAATTTAGATGTGATGGCTCACTGTTTGCACTCGGACCCCTCGACGGGTTTACGGCGCGCCTGCGTGTCTGTGCATACGGCGGATTAGTCCTCGCACTTCCCGTGGTGTTGTGGCAGATCTGGCGATTCGTGGTTCCTGCACTCAACAAAAAAGAGAAGCGGTACGCAGTGCCATTCATCTTGTCGTCAATTGTTCTGTTCATTGCAGGGTGTTCCATTGCGTACTGGACATTGGATAAGGCACTCGAGTTTCTCATCTCGTGGTCCGGATCTGATATCACCGAGGCATACCGAATTACGGACTACATCATGTTGGTGGTCATGATGATGCTTGCATTCGGTGTTGGGTTTCTCAGTCCGGTACTCCTTGTGTTTTTGCAGTTAGTGAACGTAGTTTCGCCGCGGACGCTTATCAAGCAGTGGCGTTATTCCATTGTTGGAATCTTTGTTGTTGCCGCAGTCATCACGCCATCTGGTGACCCCATCAGCCTGCTTGCACTGGCCGTACCACTCACCATTCTGTATCTCTTGTCAATTCTTATTGGCTGGCTACTCACACGTCGTCGCCCTTCAGTGGACGTATGAGCATGATGAGAGATGAATTTCTCTCTCAATTGACGTACCAACCCGACGGATTTCAAATCCGTGCGATGGACTCCATTGATGAAGATGCTTCAGTGCTCGTTGCTGCTCCCACTGGTTCTGGCAAAACGTTAATTGCGGAGTATGCAATCTCCAGAGCACGGCATCTCAAAAAACGCGCTTTTTACACAACCCCAATTAAGGCTCTGTCCAATCAGAAATTTAGGGACTTGGGGGAACAATACGGCGCTCACAATGTTGGGCTGGTCACTGGAGACAATGCAGTGAACTCCGATGCGCCCATAGTTGTGATGACCACCGAAGTTCTTCGCAACATGATTTATGCGTCATCGCATCGTCTCGATGAACTTGGTGTCGTCGTCCTTGACGAAGTGCATTACTTGCAAGATGCGTACCGCGGTCCTGTGTGGGAAGAGGTCATCATCCAACTTGATCCTGAGGTCCAACTGGTGTGCCTCTCGGCAACTGTGTCGAACGCAGACGAAGTAGGTGAGTGGCTGTCCACCGTGCGTGGCCGCACCGATGTCATTGTTGAAACAACACGACCAATTGAACTCATTAATCATTTTGCAGTTCACGACAAAAGTTCAGACCGAACAGAGATGTACAACACCATCGTTGGCGGAGAGCCGAATCGCCATGTACAGCGACTGTTGAGCGGTGGCCGCAACAATGGGGGCAGACAAGCTGGTGGCAAGAAGGCGCGACGCTTCTCTCCGCCCACTCGACCAGAGATAATTGAGCTTCTCGAAGACAACGACATGTTGCCATCCATTGTTTTCATTTTTAGCCGCGCACAATGCGAAGATGCCGTTGCCTCGTGCATGCGTGCAGGCATAATCCTCACATCTGCAGACGAAGAGTCACAGATTGTGGACATTGTCTATCGCCATTGCGAATCGCTCAGCGACGATGATAAGACAGCCCTCGAGTTTGACCGTTTCTTAGATGACATCGGAACGGGAATCTCATGTCATCACGCCGGCATGATCCCCATGTTTAAAGAAGCCGTTGAGGAATGTTTCGTTCGTGGACTTGTAAAAGTTGTCTTTGCAACCGAAACGCTCGCCGTTGGAATCAATATGCCGGCACGTGCCGTGGTGATTGAAAAACTCACCAAATACACCGGTGATCATCACCAACTGTTACGGGCATCAGAGTTCACACAGTTGACGGGACGTGCGGGCCGTCGTGGTCTGGACGACATTGGACATGCAATATCTATCTGGAATCCTTTCGTCACGTTTGAACAGGCAGCAGGACTCGCACTCAGTAGAAGTTTCCGTTTGACATCGGCATTTCGACCCACCTTCAACATGGCTGTCAACATGGTGAGAAACCACTCAGAGGATGGGGCACACCACATTCTCAATTTGTCATTTGCGCAGTTTCAAGCAGACCGAGATGTGGTGACGTCTGAAGCCCTCTTAGAGAAGAAGAAGCGTGAGTTAGCAATTCTTGAGAGAAGCTCTCCGTTGGAATACGAATCAAGCGAGTCGAGCGAGTCTGCATCCCCCGTGGAGGCAGAAATTGCGTTACGAGCATTACGCCCAGGAGACGTTGCGATGTTTGATGCTTCCAACATCAGAGGCAGGGGACTCATCCTGTCCACAGCGGCCCGCCGTGCCGGAATACGTCTGTCTGTATTGACGCCAACTAAGAAGATTCTTGACGTCATGGCGAAAGATCTCCGTTCTCTTCCAGTACGCGGCGCGCGTGTTGATTTGCCAGTTCCCTTTGAGCCTGCACGATCAGAGTTCATTAAAGAAGCCGTCAGTCGACTCACCAAGGCAAAGGTGGCAGATAGTGAGACCCGCGCCGTTGAATCCTCTCCTGACATACGAATTTCCGACTCACCCGTCAGCGCAAAGAGCATGAAGCGCCTCCGACGCGAAATAGAACAAATGGAAGAACGGTCCCGTCATCGAGCAGGTTCGGTGAGTGCTCGTTTTATGGATGTAGTTCATCTATTGGAAGACCTTGAATACATTGACGACTGGTCTCTAACACCTAAAGGCGAAACATTGTCGGGCATTTTCCATGAGAGCGACCTTCTCATTGTTGAAGTGATGGAGAAGGGGATTCTCAACGGTCTGTCTGTGAGCGACCTTGTGGCCGTGCTGTCCACACTGGTCTACGAGCCACGTGGCGGCGACACAGGTGGTGTCACGAGATGGCCGTCAGACATCGTTCGACAGCGTTTCAAGCGAATTGAAAAAGTCAGCATGAGGCTCCAAGATGCTCAGCGTGAACGTGGCCTTCATGTCCACCGACCACCGCATGGAGGACTAGCCACCGAAACCGCTGCATGGTCGAGCGGTAAACCATTGTCGCGAATCCTCGACCCAGACTTAACTCCAGGCGACTTCGTTCGATCAATTCGACAACTTATTGATCTCTTGAGACAAATTGCTACCACCACACATGACGACTCTCTACGCAACACTGCCGAAAAAGCTATTGATTCCATCGATAGAGGTGTTGTAGCCGCCGCACAAGGTGCACCACCGTCATGACAATACGTAAAGGTGAAGAATGGGGCCGGCGAGCAACGGTTCCTGCATCCTTCTTTATTGCGGAGGACGACCACGATGCGGCATCTCAGCCGCCACAAACACCTTTTGCATTGTGTAGGGGAGATATGTATGCCGCATTAGGGCACCCAAGGCTTCCCGTTCATCACCACGACTGCACCATCGTCCCGGTGGATGCTTTGGTCTGCCACATCACATTCGCCAACAACACAGAGGAAGAGACGCGAGCGTTCTCCCACATCACCGTTGGTTCATGGTGGAAAGGCCGTCACATCGTGGTGTCAAATAGTGGATTCATTAATGCCCTCAACATTGCGCCACGAAGCCATCCAAACGATGGAGAGTTTGATGTGGTGCATCTTTCCGCAGATATGCCAATGCGACAACGGTTCATAGCTCGAAGGAGAGCAAAAACCGGAACACACATCCCACATCCAGATATCTCCATTCGACGCGACACTGAGCTACACCTTTCAAGAGCGGCCCAACAAGAGCGCCTCTCTATAGACGGGGTCGCCGTGTCGCAATGGAAAGTCATCTCCATTTCCTTAGAACCAGATTTCTGGGAAGTCATTCTCTAAGTACCGTCACTCAACACAAAAATTTGTAGGAAGAGATCAGAAATATGAGCAGCAATATTGAAGAGCTAAAAAAGCAAGCCTGCGAGCGAATTGATGCCGTTGCGCAAACACTGATCGATGTGAGCCACGACATTCACGCCCACCCAGAGCAGAATTTCAATGAAGTCTTTGCATCAGAACTCTTGGTGAGAACCGCCACTCAGTTGGGACTACCAACGGAATCCCACATGTACGGATGTGAAACGGGATTCTCTGGAGAGATAGGAAGCGGCGCCACCGTGTGTGTGATGAGCGAATATGACGCACTTCCAGATATCGGGCACGGTTGTGGCCATAACGTTATTGCAGCAGCTGGGTTAGGTGCATCAATTGGGCTAGCCGCCGTCGCACACGCTGCGGGAGGTCGCCTGCGATATCTAGGTACTCCCGCCGAAGAAGGTGGTGGCGGAAAGCTCGTCATGGCGCGCAACGGAGCACTTGAGGGCGTTGACATTGCAATGATGGTGCACTCAGCAGACGCAGACCTCACGTCAATCGACGCCATCGCGCTTCAACAATTGAGAGTCGAGTATTTCGGAGAAGCAGCACACGCCGCAGCAGCCCCTGAAAAAGGACGTAACGCACTCGATGCTGCGGTGCTTGGCTATATGGCAGTTGCAGCGTTGCGCCAACACATTCTCCCCACCGAACGTGTGCACGGAATCTTCACTAAGGCCGGCGAGAAGCCAAATATCGTTCCGCGAGAAGCCGAGATGGAGTGGTACGTCCGGTCAGACACCGTCACAACATTGTCCCAGTTAAAACCTCGAGTGTTGGCAGCCCTTCAATCAGGAGCATCTGCTTGCGGCTGTGGTTTCGCACATGAATGGGTAGATACTCCGTATGCAGACATGGTGACAAACAACAACTTGTCTGCAATGTACGTGTCAAACGCACATCATCTTGGAAGAGTCGTTACCATTCCTGGCGCCAATGGACGTCGTGTAGTTGGAAGCACAGACATGGGCAATATCAGCCATCTCGTACCGTCCATTCACCCCATGATTTCGTCGGCACCTACAGGCACCGCTATTCACACACTTGATTTCGCCAAGGCATCTGTGACACAACAAGCCGACCGGGCAGTTATAGATGGCGCAAAGGCTATGGCCATGACAGCCATCGATTTTTGGACATCAGACAATTTGCAGAGCGCCATCAAACAAGAATTTGCAGAAGCCAATCCTGACAAGGATGTCCTGTAGGTCGGTATCCACGGGCCGCCAATTCCAGACTCCTAGGCTGAACCCTTGTGACGGTGTACGTACCTGAGGAATTTACAGAAGCAGAGTCGGACATTCTTCGGCGTTATTTCACCAATCTGGACCAACCAGTTTTTGCATTGGTGAACCTGCCTGAGGTGGTGAAGGGCGCATTGTTCGCTCGCTATAGCCGTAGCCCTCGAAGCCTGCGCCGTTTGTTCCTTGATGAGTTTGTCAACGACCTAGAGATATCCGGCGACCTCGCCGTAGACGCAACTGTTGGCGTTGACCGCGCCGAATCTCTTTATGAAAAAGTATTCGTTGAATATGGAGACGACTCTGTAGCCCAACTTGGCGGCGTGCACCTCGCCTGTGAGCAAGCGTCAAATATTCTCACGAAGATTCTTGAGTGGGGCCGCCTCATGAGCTATCTCGAACAGAGCACGCGCTATATCGCTTATGACGAACGCCTTGGTGGGCGCTACCGCTACTACAGAGACCCAGATCTTCTCGCTGGAAAGTTTGGAACTCGATACGTGGGTGACATGGACCGCATGTTTGATTCATACAGTTCCCTTGCAGAGGCGGTCACCCAACATGTCCGAGCAACCGTACCCAAAGCGCCAGGGGACAGCGATTTTATTTATCGCCAGGCAACCCGCGCTAAGGCACTCGACGCTGTTCGCGGAATGCTGCCGGCCTCGTCATTATCCAATGTGGGAATTTACGGAAGCGGACAAGCATTCGAGGCATTGTTGTTGCGCATGCGCGCACACCCACTTCCAGAGGCACGCGTCTACGCAGACATGATGCTGACTGAACTACGCAAAGTCATTCCATCGTTCTTGCGTCGAGTTGATGTAGCAGAACGTGGTGGTCAGTGGTCGAAATATTTTGCCACGAATACTGCAAACATGACATCTCTGGTGGATGACTTGTTTGGCGACACCATCGCATCCGATGTTGATGAAGTAACGCTGGTGGACTTTGATCCAGACGGCGAAAACAAGATTGTCGCCGCTGCTTGTTATGCATATTCACATTTGTCTGAATCTCAGATCCTGGCTCGCGTAGAGAAGATGACTACCGAAGAAAAAGCAGACATTCTGCGCCAGTACGTCGGTCAACGAGACAATCGTCGTCATCGCCCTGGTCGCGCATTCGAACGCACCGACTACCGATTTGATGTTCTGTCCGACTACGGCGCTTTCCGCGATATGCAACGTCACCGTTTGCTCACCATTGAATGGCAACCTCTCACTCCGTACCATGGATATGCACGACCAGATCTTGTCGACGCAGCTGGTCTGTCCGGCGAATTTGACGAAACTATGGACCGCTCTGCGTCGCTTTACGACACACTTGTTGGAGAGCATCCGAGCCAAGCTTCCTACGCAGTGTCGATGGCGTATCGAATCCGATATTCAATGCAATTCAATGCGCGCGAAGCGATGCACATGCTGGAACTGCGTTCCAGTCCGCAAGGTCACCCTTCGTATCGTCGCGTTGCACTAGAGATGCACAGACTCATTGCCGAGAAAGCCGGCCACCACGCCATTGCTTCGGCAATGACGCACATGACGACAGAGGCTCCAGAACTGGAACGTCTTGAATCCGAACGTCGCGCTGAAGCGCGTCGCGGAGGATCTCCAAATTGACAAAATAAAGTGACGCCCGTCACTTTTTGTAAAGAAATAGCGCGGGATACACCCCTTCGGCCAAGTTTGTGCCTAGTATCCCGCCCCGAGCCCTGAGGCAAATGGAGGAATCCAACGTGGCAAAAGACGACATAGAACCAGAAGACATCGACGAAGAAATTGATCTAGACGGCGAAGACGATTTGGACATTCTCGAAGACGATCTCGCTGATGATCTTGTCGACGATGACCTGGTGGAAGAAGAAGACGAGGACGATGACGACTCCATGGGGGCCACCATCGTTCGTAAGGCGGGCAGCGACGATGACGACGATGACGACGACATGGTTGCTCCTGACGATGTTGAAGAAGACCTCGCTGAAATCCTGAAAGATCGCTTGGCTTCGGAAGACTTGCCCGCTGAAGAAGACGAGGTCACCGAGACCGATGATCGCTCTAGCGGAGACGACACCTTGCAGCCGAAGCGCGCAGATGAAACCCTGTGCAGTTCATGTTTCATGTTGGTGCGCAAGAATGCTCCTGTGTGTCCCATGGGAGACGATGAATGCCCAGTCATCGTGAAGAAGAAAAAGAAGAAGTGAGCGATCAATTTCTCCGACTTCACCGGTATATCTGGCGAACAATTGGAACCACTGTCGAATCATTGCGTCGACAAGCTCCTGGCGCACGAATGATTGGCGAGTTTGCGGTGAAACACGCCGTCAACGAAGCACAGCGACGTGTTCAACCACATAACAAGTCAACTCAACCTTCGGACGCCACAGGTGACCAGCAACCCTGACATTGTGTTCGTACGACGTGCTGACAACAGTGACCACGTCGTCATTCAAAAACACCTCGCTGCATCGCGCGCAGAGGCTCTTGAATACCGTGGCTCTGTATTACCCGTTAGCGAACAACCAGACGACATCTATCTGGTGGCAGGCGTAGGGGAGACGGTGTTCGGCTCTCTCACACTCTCGCGAAAAGGCGAGAACGAATGGTTCATCGCTCATGTTTTTGTTGAGAAGGACGCGCGAGAGATTGGCGTAGGTGATGCACTCGTTCTGCATGCTCTATCCGTTCTCAGGGAGAAGAACGCAACTTGGATTGGCGCGCAAGCCCAACCGGGCGATCGCGCACTAAAGAATCTGTTTGAACGACACGGATTAGTCGCTCAGACCATCCTGGTAGGTCGAGGTCTTAGCGACCCTTCCACTGAGGTGGACGCTTCTCAATAAAGGCCATCAATCCTTCTTTTGTGTCTTCGGATTGAAGGATGGGCGCGAACTCTTCGTTCGTCATCTTCTTTAAGTTCTCGTCACTTTCATACGCTGAAGCGAGAACCACTCGTCGACTTGCAGCGACAGCCATGGGTGCGGAGGTTGCAATCTTTTCTCCCAATGCGATGGCGGCAGCAAGCGCTTCACCATCTGCAACGACGTGATTCACCAAACCAAGTTGATATGCGCGTTCCGCTGTTAGCGGATCGCCAGTCAAGATGACTTCCATTGCTACAGACTTTCCAATAGCGCGCGGGAGGCGGAACAGACCACCAGCGCCAGCAATGAGATTGCGCTTCACTTCTGCGAGACCAAATGACGAACGTTGAGTTGCGATGACCATGTCTGCGGCAAGCACAATTTCGCATCCACCCGCAGTTGCTAATCCGTCAACTGCAGCAATGATTGGCTTGTTTCGCTCGCGATACACAAAACCTGCAAAGCCGCCGCGCTTCGTACCTAATGTTTGTCCACCAGCGTTAAGCGCCTTGAGATCTGCACCTGCACAGAACACAGGAGACTTGTGGCCCTCAGTGTTAGCGGCGAGGACGCCCACCCAGACTCCGTTTTCGCTTTCGAGTCGGTCAATGGCGGCCTCCATTGCTTGAGCCACATCATCGTTGATGGCATTTCGGGCATCGGGACGATTAAGGGTGATCACGGCAACGTGGCCGCGGACTTCATAGGTAACCATGTCTGACATGGTTCTCACCGTAGTTGGCAGGGCAGTAGCCCCAACGAGTGCGCCTATTCGGCTGCGTTGGCTTCGGCTGGTTCTGTGGTGGCTTCCGGTGCGCTAGCCGCCTCTACGGGCGCCTCAGGGGCCACTGGAGCAGGCTTAGCCTCGCGAGTTGGCTTTGCGTCGGCAGCCTTATTCACATCGGACGCACGCTTCTTACCAGACTTGTCTTGACGTGGCTGTTGTAGCGGACGAGGTGCACGAGCCTTCGGGTCTACTGCCACACCAAACAGGGCAGCGAGTTGCGGCATGAGGGGCCCAAGGCGAACGATGGTCTTCATCAAGTCGTCAGACACCACGGTGGGAACCACTGGAGGCAACACCTTTGCGTGAACAGGGGAGAACGCAGCTGCTTCAAGCAATGTGATCCAACGTTCTGCCGGTGCATCGACGGTCATGCCTGCCACCGTTGCATCGACCAGTTGGGTGGCGAGTGCTGCTGGGAAAGGAACGCCAGCCTTTGGTGGCTGAGACGACAAACGCAGAGCGCGAACAACGCGCCCAACTTTTGTTGCCGCTTCGATGTCTTCCAACCAATGGCGGATTTCTGTTTCTTGGCGAACAACGAGTGCTTGCTTCATCTTGGCAACGAGAGCGCGCGTTGGTTCATCGATAGCGACGAGTTGATCTGCAGTCACAACAATTGAACGTAAATCACGAACATCGATGTCTTCAATGATGGTCTCGGCTGCAAGAGCGCGATCCTTCCATTCAGCAATGCGTAAACGTGGCAACAGGTTCTCTGCAATCTGCAACAGACCTTCTGCTGGCACTTTCTCGCGACCTTCCGCAACAGCCTTCTTGTTCTGCTCTTCAATTGCTGTACGAACAGCAGGAACGCCGCCATTCAAGACTTTTTCGGCAATGGCACGCTGCGCTTCTGGAAGTTCAGCAAGTACAGCATCAACATTCACACGCTTTGGTTTGATTCGCTTTGGCTTTGGACGCTGCGGCAATTCGGGTGGTGTTTCAAAGAACGGACGACGCGGACGCTCTGGACGTCCTTCGCCGCCTTCGCGACGCTTATCTCCATTGCGACGTTCTCCGCGAGGAGAGTCACCATCACGACGTGGTCCGCGACGCTTGTCGCCATCACGTCCACCTTTTTTACGAAGTTGTTGAGTCACTGGTTCAAACGGCTTCTCCGATGGAAGCATTTGCAACAATCCGGTGCGCTCAGCCTTTTGCTTCGGAGCAGCAATGGTGAGTACACGAGTTCCGTCGAGATCTGTTTCCACTTCGGCACGCACGACGTCTTTGACAGATGCGCCGCTTGGAACAAGGGAGCCGTCAACGACACCCTTTGGCTGCTGGGCGCCGGCTGCTCGCCAGGTCCAGGTGCCATCTTCGCGTTTGCTGGTGAGTTCGATCTCTATACGGCGTGACATAGGGGCTCTACGGTATCTCGGAAAACGCCCCGACCATCAGGCCCATCAACTGCGATCAGTAACCTGTCGCCATGCCCATCTACGCACTCGGCGACCAAATCCCATCCATCGATTCACAGGCCTATGTTCACCCTGACGCCATCATCATTGGTTCTGTCACCATCGGCGCAGGAAGCAGCATCTGGCCCGGAGCCGTTCTTCGTGGAGACGACGGGGCAATTGTGATTGGCGAGCGAACAAGCATTCAAGACGGAACTGTGGTGCACACCACACCCGTCAACCACACCACCGTGGGCGACGATTGCGTGATTGGCCACATCGTTCATCTTGAAGGCTGCATCATTGAGAACTTTGCTCAGGTGTCATCGGGGTCGGTAGTGCTGCATCGAGCCGTCATTAGTACTGGTGCCATTGTTGCTGCGAATGCAGTTGTCTTGAACGACACAATTGTTCCTGCTGGAGCATTGGCTGTTGGTGCACCCGCCACAATCAAAGAGAATCGCGCACGACGCGTAGATATCGAGATGGCCGTCACCGCATATCTACACAAGGGCAAACGTTTTCGTGAGCAACTTCGACGCATCGACTAACGATGAAGCGTGGCGTCTCATTGACGTCACCGTCCCGTCAGAAGAAACAGAACTCATCGCGGATTTCCTGTGGGGCTTAGGCGTTGTTGCAATTGAAGAAATTGACAGCGGCTCCCGTGTCATTTTGCGTACCAGCATGGGGGAGACACCCCACACTGCCGTTGCCGCCATTCGTGACACATTCCCACATGCCGTTGTAGAGACCGTTGACGTGAAACGATCAGTGGCAGATACGTGGCGCGAGTTTGCAGAACCAACACATGTAGCTGACAACGTGTACCTCGTACCAGCATGGCTTGATGCACCCGATAACAGCGTTGCAATTTTTATTGAGCCACTAGACACATTTGGCCTCGGCAATCACCCAACAACTGTTCTGGCTCTCCGGTTAGCGCTGCGGCACGTACCCGCCGAATCAACAGTCTTTGATTTTGGGAGCGGGTCTGGGGTTCTCGCCGTCGGCGTTTCAGCACTGTTGTCTTGCACCTCATTGGCGTACGACATCGCTGATTCATCTCGTGACGCACTGCGTACCAATGCTGACCGAAACAAGGTCACAACATGCGAATGGATACAAGGCTTTCCAGATTCGCAAGTTGATGCAGTCTTGGCAAATATCTTGGCCCCAGTCCTCATCACCGAGTCCGCCAACATTTGCTCAGCGGCCCGCACAGGGGGAGTGATCGTTCTCAGTGGATTGCGTTTAGAACAAGTGGAGAACGTGTTGCAATATTTTTCAAACTGCAACGAAATAGAACGAGTTGAAATGGACGGCTGGGTGGCCGTTGCGCTGCGAAAAACGTAACTACGAAATAACGCGAGCACGAACTCCGATTGGTGCAATCAATCGGTAGCCAGCAGCGTGACGTTCTTCTTCAGATTCGCCACCCCAAAAACCGTATTCGCGGTTACGACGTGCAAAGTCACGGCACTCGAACATAACTGCACATGAATGACACACTTCTCGAGCTTGTGCTTCGCGTCGTTCGCGAGCTTGCGGACGCTCTGCCGCTGGTGGAAAGAAAATTGCAGAAAGTCCACGACACTCAGCCATGTCAGACCACGATGTGTCGTCCCACTCTCGAAACGCAAACAATTCGCCAATGGCCATGGTTGTCCCCCAACTCCGCGGTGCCTGGACTCACAATAGCAAAATTGACTAGCCAGTCAATTCTGAACTTTTTGTCAAATCAGGCAAGCGACAGAGCGTGGCGAACGCCTGCTGCAAAGGCATCTACGTCGGCCTCCGTGGTGTCCCATGACGTCATCCAGCGCACCTGAGAACGGTTGATATCCCAGTCCCAGAAGAAGTTCCAGTCTTGAAGTTGTACCTTCACGGCAGGGGGGAGGATGGGGTAGACGCTGTTCACCGCTGGCGCAGAGATCTCTAATACGGACAGGTCTGAGACCGCCTCATACAAACGAGACGCCATGGTGTTGGCGTGCTGGGCTGTCTCGAGCCACAGACCAGTCTCGAGAGCCTCAACAAACTGGGCCGACACATATCGCTGCTTGGACGGCAATTGAGTTGATTGCTTTCTCAGGAATGCTGCGCGCGGAGATGCAACACCACGACGCAACAGAACTGCTTCTGCACCCAACATTGCATTCTTCGTGCCACCAAATGAGACAGCATCAACACCAGCTCCGAAAGTCATCTTGCGGAATGTTTCAACATTGCCGCCGAGAGCAGCCACTGCATTCGCGATGCGCGCACCATCTAGATGAACTCGCATGCCATACGAGTGCGCTGCATCACACAACGCAGAAATTTCTTCAATGGAGTAGAGACCACCAAGTTCTGTTGCCTGAGTAATAGATACAACGCCCGGCTGAACATGGTGAACATTACCCAATGCTGTTACAAGTGAGACGAGATCTGCAGGCCGAATTCTGGCGTCTTCGGTTGCTACATCTTGCAACTTCACACCGAGGATCTTTTCTGGTGCCCCCGTTTCATCAACCTGAATATGTGACCAGTTGGTACACACCACCGACTCAGCGTGACCTAACAAACTTCCAAGCGCAACAACATTTGACCCCGTGCCGTTGAATGTAAACAACACCTCGACGTCTTCGTCACACAACTCTTGAAACAATGCAACAGCGCGTTGAGTGATGGCATCGCCGCCATACGCAACGACATGGCCTGGATTACAGCGCGTAATTGCGTCGAGATAACGCGGGTGAGTGCCACTGAAATTGTCGCTAGCAAAAAATGTCTTCGGAGCTACGGGGAAATCCACCTTCAGAACGCTACCTGTCCATATATTTTCGTCATGACGAAAAACAACCGTGATGCGGAGGTGCGGGGAGAAGACCGCCGATGCCGTTGGTGTCGCCATGTTCTGACCAACAAATCCGGGCCAGGACGACGTCGGGAGTTCTGCAGCCAACGATGCAGACAATGGGACTGGGTATCACGTCAACGAGCTGCAGATTTGCAACTCAGTGAAAACGAGTTGGTCATGACCCGAGACGAACTCGACGAACTCAAAGATCAGATTTATGTGTTGCATTGCGCAGTCATTGATGCCAAACGAGATCTGGAACATCCGCGACACACCAAAGAGACTTTGCTGGACATTGTGAACTGGCTGTTGGAGGCCGCAGAGCCCGTGGCAGCCGCCTCGCTGACTCCATCCATGCGCCCATAATGTCCGTTATGTAATTTTCATATTTATGAGAATCCATAAGGGTTTGCTGGGCTTGCTGCCCCAGATGCCGACCTAAGGTGCGCGTATGGCAATTCGAAAACTCAGCAATGGCGCATCGGCGGATCAAGTCTTTGACGAGATGGAATCGTTCCGCACAAACGACGTGCGCTGGCGTGATGGGCGCGTGTTTACACTCGCCTATTCGGCTGGTCCAGATGTGCTGGCGGTCGCTGAAGAGGCATACCGCAGATTCTCTGGTGAGAATGCCCTCAACACCGCAGCCTTCCCGTCCCTGAAGCGCATGCAGACCGATGTGGTAGACACCGTGGCCGGTTGGGTGCATGGAGATGACAACACCGCTGGCTTCATGACATCGGGCGGCACCGAAAGTTTGGTGTTGGTGGTGCGTTCCGCGGCGAAGCGGGCCGAGCGCGAAGGACGCCTGAACGGGAGGCCGAACATGGTGCTCCCCGCCTCTGCCCATGCCGCACTGGAGAAGGGCGCTGATTATTTTGGCGTGGAGTCACGACGCGTGCCTGTTCAATCCGACTGGCGTGCAGATGTTGACGCTATGCGCGATGCAATTGATGCCAACACCATCTTGGTGGTTGGGTCCGCACCGCAGTACCCACAAGGCGTTGTTGACGACATTCCTGCCATCGCACAACTCGCAGTGCAACACAACATCAACTGCCATGTAGACGCATGCATGGGCGGCGTCACGCTTCCGTACATGGAGAAACTTGGTGAGGAAGTGTCGCCGTGGGATTTTCGTGTTGACGGCGTCACTTCCATTTCAATCGATCTCCACAAATACGGATATGCCTCAAAAGGTTCCGGAGTGTTACTGCACAGAGACAAAACACTTCGTAACGATCAAGTGTTCATGACAGACAATTGGTTGGGCGGCATGTATGGCTCTTCCGGAATTCTCGGTACCAAGTCCGGTGGCTCCATTGCATCGTCATGGGCGGTCATGCGCTATCTCGGCGACGATGGTTATGCACGAGTCACTCGTAGTGCGCGTACTACTGCCCTAGCAATGGCGGCACATATCAACAAATCAGATTCGCTGGTCATGCGAGCACAACCAGACTCCACTCTCCTCGCGTTCGCAACTCATGACGAAAACCGTCATGACGTATTTGCACTAGCCGACGCCCTGTTTCAGCGCGGTTGGTATTTCGATCGCCAAGGTCCGCCAGCAACGTTGCATCTCACCGTTCATGCAGGGCATGAGTCCACCTACCGCGAGTTCCTTCATGACCTCGATGATTGTGTGGCGGCCACGGAAGGCGGAAGCGGCAGCGCTGGCAGTTACGCCACGGTGGATTAGGCGCCACTTCCCCACCACAAGGGCCAGACCACTGTCCCCTAGCGACTACGGTAAGTCGTACATATCTGCTTGGGAGAGAGTGCCTAGGCACCGCCGAAGGAGCAACCGCCCCGGAATCTCTCAGGCACAAGGGACCAGGCAGATATCAAAACGCTGGAAAGCGAGGGTGCACCCTCCGCCGACGGGGAAAGCCACAGTGTGGTGAAGCTCTCAGGCACAACAGACAGCGGGGGTCATATCTCTTTGGAGTCCCTATGAACCCGCAGACACGTTCACTCACATCGCCAGCATTCACTCCTGACGAGTTCGCAATGCGCCATCTTGGTCTCTCTGACGCAGATCGTTCGCACATGTTGTCTGTCATTGGTGTGGACTCTATGGAGACACTTCTTGAAACAACGATTCCATCGTCCATTCGCTTGCGTGAGTTGTTATCCATCGCAGAACCAGTTGCTGAACATGACGTTCTGAACGAATTAAGAGCTCGATTTGAAAACGATGCGAAACGAACATCGTTCATTGGTCAGGGCTACTACAACACCATCACTCCACCGGTCATCAAACGAAATGTTCTTGAGAACCCAGCGTGGTACACGGCCTATACGCCGTATCAGCCAGAGATCAGTCAAGGCCGTCTTGAAGCGTTGCTGAATTTCCAAACCATGATTTCAGAAATCACCGGACTACCTCTGGCTAATGCATCCTTGCTCGACGAAGGCACTGCAGTTGCAGAGGCTGTTGCCATGGCGCACCGCATCAGCAAATCGGGATCCGACTCTGTGCTTGTGGACGCAAACACTCACCCACAAACCTTGGCTGTCTTGCGTACTCGTATGGAGCCAATTGGAATTTCTGTTGTCACGTGCGACATCAACGCTATGGACCCCGCTGGATACTTCGCCATTGTGGTGTCGTGGCCAGGTAGTGACGGTGCACTTTCTAGCCTCGCCTCCGTTCGACAACTCACTGCAAAGGCAAGCGACAATAAAGCGATCGCCATCGCAACAACAGATCTGTTGGCGTGCACCATCATTACTCCACCTGGGCAATTGGGTTTCGACATTGCAGTGGGGTCATCTCAACGTTTCGGTGTTCCCATGGGATTCGGCGGACCTCATGCAGCATTTATGGCAACCCGCGACAACCATGCACGCGCACTACCCGGGCGACTCGTTGGTGTGAGCACGGATACTGCAGGAAGACCAGCACTTCGCCTCACTCTTCAAACGCGTGAACAACACATTCGTCGCGAAAAGGCAACATCCAACATCTGCACTGCACAGGTATTGCTTGCCAATATCGCAGGCATGTATGGCGTATGGCATGGACCTTCTGGGTTACAACGAATTGCACATCGAGTGCATCAACTTGCAACCCGAGCTGCCGCTTCGTTGTCAACTGCAGGATTTGCTGTCAAGCACTCCGCCTTCTTCGACACGGTTGCCGTTGAAAGCCCGCAAGCAGAGCACATCGTGGCACGGGTTCGCGATGCGGGCTTCAATATTCGCCTTGTCTCCCCTGCCGTCTTTTCATTCAGCGTGGACGAAACCACGACAGCTGAAAATCTTGACAACCTTTTAGGTGCAATTGGCGCAACTCTGAATGACACCACCGCGGACAACACGCAAGACCTTTTCCGTCATGACGAATTCATGACTCAATCGGTGTTCCACCGACACCAAACCGAACACGAGATGTTGCGCTATTTGCGAGCACTCGCAGACAAAGACTTGGCACTGGACCGCACCATGATTCCGTTGGGGTCATGCACCATGAAGCTCAACTCCACTACTGAAATGGAGCCCGTCACATGGAGCGAGTTCTCATCTCTTCACCCATTTGTTCCACACGATGAAAGCACAGGCATTCGCTCCGTCATCACCGAGTTGGAAGAAATGTTGGTAGCCATTACCGGCTATGACGCAGTCAGCCTGCAACCTAACGCAGGTAGTCAAGGAGAGTTTGCGGGCCTCATGGCCATTCGTGCCTACCACCAATCGCGTGGTGATCATCAACGCACCATTTGTCTCATTCCCTCCAGTGCACATGGCACGAACGCTGCCAGTGCTGTGATGGCTGGCATGAGTGTCGTTGTGGTTGCATGCGATGACAACGGGAATATTGATGTGGACGATCTGCGCATGCAAGCCCAGAAGGCAGGCAACATGCTCGCGGCCACTATGGTCACGTACCCGTCCACTCACGGCGTCTTTGAGGAAGCAATCACCGAAATCTGTTCCATCATCCACGAACACGGTGGTCAGGTGTATGTCGACGGTGCGAACATGAACGCACTCGTGGGTACTGCACAACCCGGGAAATTCGGAGCAGACGTCAGCCACCTCAATCTGCATAAAACCTTTTGTATTCCACATGGCGGTGGCGGACCAGGCGTAGGCCCAGTTGCTGTTCGTGCTCACCTTGCTCCGTTTATGCCAGGCAACCCACTTGATGACTCATCACCTGTGGGCCCAGTATCAGCAGCAATGTATGGATCTGCGAGCATCTTGGCTATTCCATGGACATACATCCGCATGATGGGCGCCGAGGGACTGCTGCAAGCAACAGCAGATGCAATCTTGTCTGCCAATTACATCGCAGCACGCCTGAACGACGCATTCCCCGTTCTCTATCGCGGCACACAACAGCGGGTGGCACACGAATGCATTCTTGATGTGGGACGAGTTCTGAAGTCAACAGACCTCACCATTGACGATGTTGCCAAGCGTCTCATGGACTACGGGCTGCACGCACCCACTATGAGTTTCCCGGTTGCAAATACTTTGATGGTGGAACCAACGGAAAGCGAATCCCTAAACGAAATCAATCGTTTTTGCGAAGCCATGACATCTATCCGTCAAGAGATTGACGACGTCATATCAGGAAAGATGTCGGCAGAAGAGTCTGTCTTGCGTCATGCTCCACACACTATTGAGGACATTGCTGGAGAATGGAACCGTTCGTACAGTCGTGAAGTAGCACTCTTCCCCGTACCCGGCCTGCGGACGCGCATGTATTACACACCAGTTTCTCGAATTGATGCTGCATACGGCGACCGCAATCTGGTCTGTACATGCGCCCCTATTGAGGCGTACGCACAGACACTCGAGACCGCTACCGTGTGAGTGTGAGCGATACGTCAGATTCCAGCAATCATCAGCACGAGACATCTGCGCCGTATAACCCACTTGAACAACTCATTGCTTTGCTGACTCTCATCGACCCAGTGGAGTTTGCGACAAAAGCCATTGATACGACGCGTCGCACAAGCGAATCTCTCATCACCATTCTTGAGAACCTGGCATCCACGGTGGACAACCTCAACAAGACAACCACCAGAGTGAATTCGCTGCTGGATGAAGTGGAAGAGCCGTTACGTCGCGTGATGCCACAACTAGGAACCGCAATGAATGCGGTGGCCGCGCTCGGTGAAACAGCTCAACAGCTCGGTGAACTATCGAAACGTCTCGGGCCACTCACGACCTTGGCGGAAAATGCAGGCGGGCTCTTTGGATTACGCCCTAACAAACCATCGCCTCCCCCATCGACGGGCGAGACTAGTGGTCCTACTTCTTCTTAGCGACAAACGGCGTTTTCACAACAACGCCTGGCAATAGAGTGCCGCGTACGTCTAACGACACAGCGTCACCAACGGAGACACTTGGTGAAACAAATGCGAGAGCAACACAGTGTCCCAACGTGGGAGAAAAATTACCACTGCTCACAACTCCAACGTTGTTACCCGCCGAGTCCTTCACCACACTTCCATCACGAGCTGGACGTCGGCCGTCAATGGAAATCCCCACCAGTTTTCGAGCGATGCCTGTTTCCTTCTCGCGAGCCAGAACCGCGCGACCCTGAAATTCTTCTTTGTTCCACGCCACGACCCACTCAAGGCCGGCCTGTAATGGAGTAATGCCTTCTCCCAATTCATGACCATGCAGAGGAAGTGCAGCTTCAAGTCGAAGCGTGTCACGTGCGCCAAGTCCTGCTGGTTGAACACCCGCCTCCAATAACGCCGTCCATACAGCTTCAGCAGACTCCACTGGCACTGCAATTTCAATGCCGTCCTCGCCGGTATATCCGGTGCCAGCAACCGTGCAGGTTGCACCACACACCGAGATCACGCGAACGCCGAATCGGGGAACCTCTGCAGCTTCAACAGAGATATGACGAACCCGTTCTCTCGCCTGTGGACCCTGCACCGCAATCACCGCACGAGAAGTAGTTGTATCCACACCTCCGATAGCACCAACAACTCGGTCGGTGTTTGATGCATTCGGCATGACATCAAAGACTGAGTCACTCACCCACCACACGATGATGTCATCTAAAACTGACGCATCTGCTTCATTCAGTAGATGCGTGTATTGAGCCCGACCAACAGAGATTTTGTTTAGGTCATTCGTCAAGACTCGCTGTAATTGAACCAACGCATCTGGACCCTCTACTCGAACTGTCCCCAAATGCGACACATCAAACATGACGGCGTCGTTGCGGCATGCTGCATGTTCAGACAAAGTTCCTGCTTCATAGTTGAGAGGCATCTCCCATCCACCGAAGGGAACCATCTTTGCATTGAGTTTTCGATGCGCAGCATCAAGCGGCGAATATTTCATCTCAGACTGCCACTACTGCAGCTGCGCCGCCCTCTTCATCTCGCTTGTTCATGGACGCCACATCTGCTTCCAATTCTTGTCCTGCCGGCGCAAAAGCAATGATGCGACGATCAACTTCGTCACGAACTCCCGACATTGGAAGAACGTTCAGCACACCTTGACCGTGACGCAGCACGTCAATGAGTTCATCACCATCACACAAGATCACGCTTGATCCGTTAATGACAAGATGCGCAGCCGAGATATCGGTATCAACATGTTCGCGCATGTATGCAAATACATCGCGAATCGATTCCAAACGGATACCGGCGTCGAGCAACTTCTTAATGACTTTCAATTCGAGAAGGTCTCGGTATGTGTACTCGCGTCGACTTCCGCTTCCCGTGGCATCTGCCGCTGATGGACGCACAAGATCCGTACGTGCCCAGTAATCAAGACGGCGGTAAGTGATGCCGACGATTTCTGCTGCTTGTGTCCCACTGAAAGACTTCATTTTCAATTCCGATCTCTAAACCGCATTCATCACACCCTGGTAACTACGCGGGTGTAAGACGCTACGAGAGAGATACGGGAATCGTCAAGGGGTCAGGCCCCAAAATCTTCAGGCGAAATATTCTCAATAAATTCCTTGAATTCATCGAGAATTTCGGTGTTAGAGACCACATCTTCCTCATCCACGGCCTCTCCCACCTCGTCCAAGAGGTCGTCCTGGGCGTAAATGGGACATGAAGCCCGAAGAGCAATGGCGATGGCGTCTGAGGGTCGCGCAGACACAGTGACCTCGTCGTTGGCATCGTGGCGCAACACGATGTCGGCAAAATACGTGCCCGAGGACATATGGGTGATGACGACACGAACCACTACTACATAGATTCGCTCGAGAGCCAAAACGAAAAGATCGTGCGTTAGTGGCCGCGGTGTCTTCTCGTCGTCAAGCGCAGTTTTGATTGCCGCAGCCTCTGGTCCACCGATGAAAATTTCAAATTGCCGACGTGGAGAATCTTCTTCACGCAACGTGACAACGGGCGTGTTCGATAGACGATCGATGCGAACCCCTCGCACTGATAAAGATTTCACGACTACCTCTGCTCAGTCAATCGAATGATGTCACGCATGATGAGAGCGTTTCGCAAATCGCCACCCAAGATTGAAAACTCATTCAACATATTGAGAGCCTCTTCTCGCGATGCTGGATTACGTTGACGCAACAACGGCAAGATGCGTTGTTCATACAAGTTAACTTCACGGTCAGCAGATGATTTCCACGCACGCAAATGACGGACTTCAATACCGAGTTCCTTGAATCGCGATGCAGCTTTCGCAACCTCAATAGAAGCGGCGTCAAAAAATGTGGTGTCCCCTACTTCATGTCCAGAAATCAATCCCGCACTTTCAAGTTCTTTAAGGAACACTGGGTCAATCTTGTGTTGCTGCACTAATTGATCGCGCGGTATGGATTCGGTGTTGTCCTTGTGTGTGAGCGCTTCACGCCGCTGTTCACGTTGTAGCGACTGCGGAACCAATGGGTCTTGTTCCGGAATTGACGTTTCAGACACAAGAGAATCCTTTGGTCGAGGCACTGAACCACGCGCTGCAGGATGTCCAGAGGTGGACACCACTTGATGAGGCAACGTGAAGTCACGACTGATGTCTGTACTCTCGTCTTCTAAACGCGTCTTAATGATTCGTAGTGGCGTGTAATTGGTGCGTTGCTCGCGCAAGATGAACCGAAGTCGCTCCACCTCTTCCAACGTGAATTTACGATAACCAGAGGGAGTACGTTCTGGTTCAATTAATCCTTGACTCTCAAGAAACCGAATCTTTGAAATGGTGACGTCAGGAAACTCTTCCAATAGTTGAGCAAGAACTTCACCAATAGAGAGATAGTCGCGATCAGTCATTTCAGATCCTCAATACTCTCCAAGAAGACTAAGCGATACTTCCCAACTTGCAATTCATCACCTTGGGAGAGTTCTGAGACGTCAATCCGACGTTGATTCACATAAGTTCCGTTCAACGAACCCGCATCTCGCACAATGTAACGACCGCCGGTTTCGTGAATCTCGCTGTGCTGACGAGACACCGTGATGTCGTCTAGATAGATGGTGGAATCTTCGTGGCGTCCAATCGTTGTCACGGGTCCAACAATCTCGAAATAGTCACCTTCGTCTTCGCCACCTCTCACCACCAGAATGGCTCTGCCTGCTGGAATGTCGTTCAAGTCGACATGGATATCGTCGGCAGCTCCGATGGCGTCTTGCAGTGGGTCCACCTTTGACAAGGTGATGGTGCGATCCTCCATAATGTCCAACACTGCGCCACATGCGGAACAGAACGCCGAAACTGGTGGATTTCTGTGTCCACACTTATTACAGAAGACGTACGACATGATGTCTTAAGCACCAATCAATGTGGCGTATTCCTCGGCAGACATTAGCCCCGCCTCATTCACAGTGGTGACCTCGATGTCGCAAATCCAACCTTCACCGTATGGGTCCGAGTTCAACAGTTCAGGCGTCGCAGAAAGTGCATCGTTAATAGCCACCACTGTTCCTGACACCGGCGCATACACATCGTTGACACTCTTTGTACTTTCAATCTCACCAAGTCCTTGGTGAAGTTCAACGACTGAACCTTGATCTGGCAACTGGATATACACAATGTCTCCTAGTGCATCTTGTGCGTAATCGGTAATACCAACGCGAGCGACAGAACCAGTAAGCAGAACCCATTCATGGTCCTTGGTGTATTTCAAATTCTGAGGAACATTCACACCACTAACGGTACTCGTTAGCGCTGGCGACCCGAGGCCATATGTGCCCGAACCGTGGGGATGTACTTAGCGAATGACACATATGAAATGACCGCTCCAGGTATTCCGGCGGTCCAACCAAGAACGGTAAACACTGACCACCATCCACCGGCAGAACCAAGCGTGATCCACGGAACTGCCGACATCAGAGCAAAAGTGGCCCACTTACCAAGTTTCGTCACGGGAAACCGCTCCATGCCCAGAGCAGTGGCGCCCACCATGAGGGCTGCGATAGAAACTTCTCGTACCAAGATGACAATTCCGAACCATGTCGGGAAATGCCCGTAATACATCGCTGCACCAATACCGACGAAGAAGACCAGGCGATCGGCTACTGGATCAATGATCTTTCCTAACTCACTGACTTGGTTGAAACGACGCGCGATGTAGCCATCAATCCAATCTGTAAAGGCCAGCAGACCGAAGAACCAACTACCGGCCACCACTCGATTGTCAGCCATCAAGCTGACATAGGTGGGCAACATTGCCAGTCGAACCACTGAGATGAGATTCGGAACAGTAAAAACGGAACGCCACGTAAATACCGATTCCGAAGTCACTCAATCACAATAGTCAGCGTGACAATCATGGCCGCGACAAGACATAGTCTTCACCTATGACTTCATTGCAAGACAAAGTTGCGTTCATCACAGGCGGTGGTTCTGGTTTGGGTGCAGAAACCGCGAGGCGGTTAGCCAGAGATGGTGCCATCGTTGCCATTAATGACCTCAATCCAGCAGCCGCAGAATCTGTAGCCAATGAATTAGGTGGTCTCGCCTTTCCATTTGATGTGACCGACTCCGCCGCCATGGATTCTGCGGTTGATTCCTGTGTCCAGCAATTAGGTCGACTCGACATCATGGTGAACAACGCTGGAATCGCCCCAGCGGCACCTGGCAACAAGATTGACATCTCAGTAGCAAATCAGATGAAGCGAATGGAAGGCCGCGTCTCAGAACTGGAACCACTCAATTACGTGGTGGACATGTCTGATGCGGAGTGGGATCGCATGATTCGCGTTCATCTCTATGGCGCGTTCTATGGAACTCGTGCGGCTCTACGACACATGCAGCCAGCACGTTCTGGACGCGTCATCAACATCTCTTCCATCTTGGGACAAAAACCATCTGCGGGCGCACCTCACTATTCCGTAGCCAAAGCAGCCATCATCACTTTGACAAAGACAACAGCGGAGGAAGTGGCCGGACTTGGTATCAACGTGAATGCGGTGTGCCCTGGCTACATCGATACTCCTCTCCTCACACCCTTTAGCGAAATGCTGAAAGCAGGAATTGTGATGCGCATTGGAAAGGGCCACATGGGCGTTCCAAACGACATTGCTGAAATGATTCGTTTTCTTTCGGGACCCGAATCTGAATACTGCACTGGAGACGTCTTCACTGTGTCTGGTGGGTATCTCGGATGACCACCATCTTTACGCGCATCATTCGCGGGGAAATTCCCGGCACATTCGTGTACACAGATGAAGCATGTGTGGCGTTTATGTCCATCAATCCGCTAGCCGACGGACATGTGTTAGTTGTGCCAAAGGACGAAGTTGATCATTGGGTAGACCTGTCGCCATATCTGTCATCGCACTTGTTTGAAGTGTCACACAAAATATCGCGAGCACTACAAATAGCTTTTCCGTGCGAACGAATCGGTCTCATCATTGCAGGATACGAAGTGAACCACTGCCACATTCACTTGATTCCCACGTCTGACATGAGTCAATTGAATTTTGCGAACGCAGCTTCGTCGGTAGAACGCGCGACTCTCGAAACAAATGCCGAGAAAATTAAGAAAGCATTGGCATCGCTCTAGAACAGAGTTAATTCACTCTCCTCTTCACCAGCATCAGGCTCAATCAAACTGGGATCGTTGTTGCGGACACTATTCACACGCGTCGACACTCGTTGGGCCATAAATCTCGGTTGATGATCTGGTTGAAACAATTCCAATGGCGCATCTCCAGGCTGCAACCACTCCACTGCTTCTTCAGCATGAAACTCCACGGGGCTTCTGTCATGAATATCAGATAGGTCGAAGATGCTGTCTCGTGTAATCAATGCACACGTCTTGCCTGCATCAACGATGGGCGAATCGCTCCAAATACCGGCACCCAACATCAAACCCCCGTCTTCCCTCGTGACGTAATAGGGAATCTTTGCTTTCGGATTAGTGCGGTCCCATTCATAGAAGCCAGACATCGGAATAATGCAGCGATGTTTCGGAACTAGACCTTTAAAGGAAGGCTTCTCGGTAAGGGTCTCAGAGCGTGCATTAATCATGCTGGCACCCTTCGAAGCATCTTTCGACCAAATAGGTAGTAAGCCCCACTGAACAACGTCAACAATGACCGCACCATCCACCACACGCAAGATGGGAACTGCGTGAGTGGGAGCAACATTGAAGTTATGAAGAAGCGGAAGATCCGTGTCGGGGAACCCCACACGAAGGCCAGCTTCAGCAATTGCATCAGACATCTCACTCAAGATGTCATCAGTGGAAAAATTTCCAACGAATCGGCCGCACATAGACACAACCGTAATGGTCGGGCTGGCGGGATTTGAACCCACGACCTCTTGTCCCCCAGACAAGCGCGCTAACCAAGCTGCGCTACAGCCCGAATGTTGGACAATGTTATCGGCTGAGCCCTATCTCGCCCCTAAAGGAACAAATCAACGACACGCCAACCGAGATACAAGCACAGAAGTGCCACCAATAATTTGAAGTGCCACGGCAATTTCTCGTTTTCAAGCCCTGCGAGCTTTTTCAAGTCGAGATCGTCGGCGGTAACAATTCCCGAAATGTTTGGAGTCTCCAACTCAGTGGAACATTCCGGGCAACGACCATCTGTTGTCATTGCAGAAGGAGCGAAATATCGCGCGCACGGTTCACACCACGGCATGAGCTAGTCCCCTTTGCGACGAACTCGAAGTTTTAACGGAGTTGAACCAAATTGGAACGCTTCACGGATAGAACGCTCGAGATATCGAATGTAGGGCTGCGGTAATTCACGATTCACAAACAAAGTGAATGTTGGAGGATCCGCTGCACCTTGCACGGCGAACATCACTCGTGCGCCTCCACCGGCAGGTTGCTTCTGTTGTGCTTCTGCAATCACCTTGTTGACATCGCGAGTAGGGATCTTGCGGTGGTACTGATCGATGGCGTCCTGCAATACAGGGCGAAGTTTGTGTACACCTTTACCTGTGAGAGCCGAAATCTTGAGAACTGGCGCATCGTCAATGAAGTACAACATGCGCGCAAGATCTGCCTCCACTTTTCTGCGCTCTTCCGACTCCAACAATTCCCACTTGTTGAGAACAATCAAAATGGGGCAACCTGCAACATCGACACGTTCAGCGAGACGCTGATCTTGGCTGGTGACACCAACTGTTGCATCAATGACCAACATGGCCACATCGGCTTCATCAATTGCCTTTAGAGCTCGCACCAACGAGTAGTACTCAGCAGAATCGTCCACCTTGCTGCGCTTACGCATTCCTGCGGTGTCCACAAAGACCAACGGACCATCTTCCGTTTCCACCAACGTGTCAATTGCGTCGCGAGTGGTACCTGGCATGTCGTGAACAACGGAGCGTTCTTCACCAACAAGTCGATTAAACAAAGTGCTCTTACCCACATTGGGTCGACCAACAAGTGCAACGCGTGGAACTCCGTCGGCTCCCACTGGCTCTGGGCGATCGTCGGGGCGTTCGACACGTGGAATACGTGCCACCACTTCGTCTAAGAAATCTCCAGACCTGCGACCATGAAGTGCTGATACAGAAAAAGGTTCGCCGAGCCCAAGCGACATGAACTCCCAACGTTCCTGTTCACGACGTTCATTATCTGCTTTGTTGGCAACGAGTAGCACCTCTACCCCGCTGCGTCGCAACCATGCAGCGATGAGTTCATCTTCGTCGGTAATTCCCACTGAAGCATCCACCATGAAGATGACGAGATTGGCTTCTCGTACTGCCTCTTCCACTTGACGGCTGACTTTGTCGTCCAGTTCAGAACCACTCGGCATCCAGCCACCTGTGTCCACGATCCAAAATTCAATACCCAGCCACTGAGCTAAACGACGATGACGATCGCGTGTCACACCAGGACGGTCTTCAACAATTGCAGCACGCTCACCAATCACACGGTTAAACCAAGTGCTCTTACCGACATTTGGGCGACCGACAATAACGACCGTAGGAAATTCAACTTCAGCAACAAGATCAACGTCAGACATGGGGCTCTTCTTTCTGTGCCGCCGTCAGACGATGACGCAATGCAACACCGCTGGTTGCAATGACTTCAATATCGAATTCCTTCGACAAATCGTCCACAGTTGCCCCATCGAGGAACACACCCTCGTTAAGACAGACATCTGGAAGCAGGTATACATTCTCGCCGCCAAATTGCCTCAAAGTGCGGACTATGTCCGAATAAGTCATCAAACCTGCCACTGCGGTATTGCCGCCGAAGTGCTCATTCACCACTTCCAGCACCGGAACATGGGCAAAATCAGACTGCGCCAGGAGGGACCGAAATATGGCGGCACCATAGGAACCTGTGACGACCGCAGGAGGCTTTGTGCTTCTGCGTACACGGGGCGAAATGGCCACCCCAACTGCTGTTGCCGGACGCAAGGATGAGTCGGCAGCTGGATTCGCTGGCTTCACATACGCAGACGGATTCGGAGCATCAACCGCCGCGAAGAACCCATCGGCTCGACCCACTACATCAGGACCACGCTGCTCGAAAGATTCCACAAACGACCGCACCAAGCCCACGCCGTCCTCGAGCATGGGGTAATCGCCGTAGTGATTTGCAGGCGGAACATCTTGCCCAGCCACTATGTAGAACTCGTCGGAAAGATGAATTGGCTGTCGACCTAAAACAGATTGAAAACGTGATTGCCACGTCTCCACGATGGAGATTGTTTGCTTTGCCTCCGTAGGAGTCTGCACTCGCATTCGACTTTCTGTATTGAAGCGAGACAATCCCAATGGCACCACCGCAATGGATTCAAGTTCTGAAAACTGTTCGAGTAGACCGCAAAACGTGGAATCGAGAACATCACCATCATTCACGCCGGGACACAAGACAATTTGCGCCCTCGCGTCAATTCCGCTTTCCAACAGCAACTTCAACCATCGCAAACTAAATCCACCGCGGTTATTCCTCAACATCTCGGATCGAACATGAGGATCGACGGCATGAATGCTCACGTACAAGGGAGACAAACGCTCGTCTAACACTCGTTCCAGATCTGCCTCGGTGAATCGAGTCAATGTAGTGAAATTGCCAAACAAGAAACTGAGTCGATAATCATCGTCTTTGAGATAAAGGCTCTGACGCATTCCTTTGGGCAACTGATAAATGAAGCAAAACTCGCAGTGGTTGTCGCATGTGTGAATTCGGTCGAATACAGCACTTGATACACGAGCACCAAACGGTTCGCCCGGCAACCTCTCCACAACAATGTCTAATGATTCCCGACCTCGAGAGATGTGGAGATCAACAACGTCGTTATCCACTAATCGGTGCCATTCCAAGATGTCTCGGGGACGAACGCCGTTTATCTCCACGATTCGGTCGCCAGGGAGAACACCAGCACGCGCAGCAGCCGACGATGGGTCTACGCCAGAAATTTCTGGCAAAGAATCAATCACTGCGCTCACCTGCCACAGGCTACCCCTGCCTCATCTCGCTAGTCTGAGAAGTGTTCTATGGCTGTTGACAAAGTGCTACTTGCGTCACCGCGGGGATTCTGCGCCGGCGTAGAAATGGCCATCAAGGCACTTGCATGGATGGTTCGCTCATTCGATGAACCCGTGTACTGCTACCACGAGATTGTGCACAACAAAATTGTGGTGGACCGCTTCATTGAAAAAGGTGTTGTATTTGTCGACTCAATAGACGAGGTACCGGAAGGCTCACCCATCATGCTGTCGGCCCACGGTTCAGCACCAGAGGTGGTAGAGGCTGCACGCTCTCGCGGAAGTTACGTCGTTGATGCCGTATGCCCGTTGGTGACGAAGGTTCATCACGAAGTAAAGACTCGCGCAGGCAAAGGATTTCACATTGTTTATGTTGGCCATGAAGGCCATGAAGAAGCAGTGGGCACCATGGCAGTTGCGCCGCACGCAATAACACGAGTGGAATCAACTGAAGAAGTAGATGCTCTTCCAGAGTTTGATCAACCAGTGGCGATGTTGGCCCAAACAACTCTGTCGCATCGTGAATGGAACGAAGTTGCCGTTCGCGTGAGAGAACGATTTCCCAATGTGTGGACTCCCGGGAGAAGCGACTTATGTTTTGCCACCACGAATAGGCAAAGTGCGCTCACCTCAATTGCACCGAACGTTGATGCTTTTGTAGTCATCGGATCATCAAACAGTTCCAACACTCGCGCCTTAGAACGTTTAGCAACAGAGTCGGGATGCAAAGTTGTGTATCGCGTGAACTCTGCCGAAGAATTACCAGACAATCTCACCGGAACGGTGGGAGTCACCGCAGGAGCTTCTGCCCCAGAAGAACTCGTCATGGGCGTTCTAGCCAAACTGAATCCATTACAGGGCGTTGAAGAAATCTTCGTCACCGACGAAGATGAATACTTTCCTCCGCCACGCAATATTCGCGACCTGCTGGCAGCTATCGACCTTGCCGTGACCGCGATGTGTGGCGCATCCGTGATGAGTACTCCTCGCATGGATGATCGCTCACTTGCAGCAAGCACCGTTCTTGAGGCACTCTCTGAGTCATGATTTCTCCCACCCTCGACTCTGTCCGCATCTTTCTTCATCTCATGGCAGTTGCCGTATGGATAGGTGGCCAAATCGTGCTTGCAGGAATTGTTCCTTCACTGCGCACCGTGGCACCCGATGCTATGAAAACCGTGGCGAACGGCTTTGCACGAATCGCATGGCCGGCATTTCTTGTCATCGTCTTTACCGGCATGTGGGGACTTGGATCCATCGATGTGTCGGCGCAAAGTTCCGAATACCTCGCCACCTTTGGCATAAAAATGCTTCTCGTTGGAATTGCAGTTATTGCAACACTCATCCATTCGAACGGGACAAGCAAAGCTGCAAAAGGAATCGGCGGTGCGGCAAGTTTACTCACGTCGCTATTTGCCGCATTCGCTGGCATTCTGATGGCACACGTGGGCTAACCCCACATTGCACTTCCTAGTTGCGTGGAACTTTGCTCCATGCAACATCGCGATCAACACGAACATCGCCAGGCAAACCAAGAATGCGCTCGCCAAGGATGTTCTTCATGACCTCTGTGGTGCCACCTTCAATGGAGTTAGCACGTGAACGCAAGAAGGCCTTCTGAATGCCATCAAAACTCATGGCAGTTTCCGGACGCACCATCTCATAAGAGCCATACAACATGCCTTCGGCACCCATGAGGGCAACGGTGAACTCATAAACAGCTTTGTTCAAGTTGGCACTTTCCATCTTTCCAATGGAACCTTCAGGTCCTGGAGCACCCATGCGACGCTGTGCATTTGCACGGATATTGGTGAGACGGTGCACTTCAGCGCGAATCCACAACTTCATCAACTCGTCTTGCGAAGCCTTATCTTTGCGATCTTCAGGCAACGACTTCCATGTCTTCACTGCGTGAGAGATGGAACCTGAACCTTTTTGTGGGATTGATCCACCAATAGAAACGCGCTCGTTCATCAACGTGGTCAAACTGACACGCCAGCCATCACCTGGGTTACCAAGCATCTCTTTATTAGGGATGCGAACGTCGGTGAAGTACACCTCGTTGAATTCTGCTTCACCAGTCATCTGGCGTAGTGGACGAATTTCAACTCCAGGCGCCTGCATGTCAACAACAAAGGCTGTGAGACCTGCATGCTTCACTGCGTCGGAGTCGGTGCGAACGACCAACAGTCCCCAGCGCGAGAGGTGAGCCAGAGTGGTCCACACTTTTTGACCGTTACAAATCCATTCGTCACCGTCTTTGACGCCCTTTGCGGACAAACCAGCGAAGTCCGAACCGGAACCTGGTTCAGAGAACAACTGGCACCACACTTCTTCGCCTGTAAAGAGAGGACGCAGGTAGCGATTCTTTTGTTCTTCGCTTCCCCACTCCACCACTGTTGGCCCGCACATGCCATGACCGATGGGGTTACGCATCATGGGATTCGGTGCACCTGCTGCGTAAATGGTTTCATTGACAACTTTTTGCAATTTTGCATTGGCGCCAAGACCGCCGTGACCCACTGGAAAGTGAACCCATGCGAGACCCTTGTCGAATTGAGCTCCGAGGAACTCCACTGCAGAGACCTTGTTTGGTGGAAACTCAGCAATCAATTCTTCTGCAAGTTCCTTGATTCGTACTTCATCAATGGTTGACGTAGAAACACTCATGACATCCCCTATTCAGTTGAGTAAGGCGAATGATAGAGCCCAGATATCCGTTCTTACGAGCCATCGTCGCCCCGTACTACTTGTGACCTGCGTCATTCACTAGTTTGTAGCCATGTACCCAGGTGTCCACGCAGAAACAGCCCCCGACCGTCCAGCCGTCATCTTGGCCGAGACCGGCGAGATCATCACATATGCACAACTACACGAGGGAGCAGTGCGACTGTCCAATGTGTTGCGATCTGCAGGCCTTCAACCGGGTGACCATGTTGCGTTGTGTATGGAAAATCACCCTCGTTATATGGAAGTCATCTGGGGTTGCCATTACGCCGGTCTCGTGTACACCGCATGCTCTAGCCGATTAACGCAAGCCGAACTTTCCTACATCATCAACGACTGCAACGCAAAGGCGTACATCACATCCAAATACAAGGCAGACCAAGCACTGGAAATCGCAGGCGACATCCCCAACGTCACACTTCGCCTGATGTTGAGTGGAACTGTTGATGGTTACGACTCCTACGAAACTGTGGTCGCCTCTGCATCCACCACCCCACTCGCGAACATGGTGGACGGCACAGACATGCTGTATTCAAGTGGCACTACTGGCATGCCAAAGGGAATCTCACGCCCATTCCCCGGTACGCCGCTTGGAACCGCCGCCGGTCTGGGTGTTGCAGTCACCGACATGCTCTTTAAGTTCCGCGAAGGCATGGTGTACCTATCACCAGCACCGCTGTATCACGCTGCTCCCCTGCGCTTCAATATCTCCGTGCACGTCAAAGGCGGCACCACCGTGGTGATGGAACATTTCGATGCAGAGAATTACATCAAGTTCGTCGACACATACAAAGCAACTCACACGCAACTTGTACCAACAATGTTCATTCGCATGTTGAAGCTCGATGCAGACGTTCGCTCCAAGTATGACGTCTCATCACTTGAAGTTGCGATTCACGCAGCAGCACCATGCCCTGCTGAAACAAAGCGAGCCATGATCGAATGGTGGGGACCTATCATTCACGAGTACTACGCAGGAACCGAAGGGAATGGTTTCGTCTACTGCAACAGCGAGATGTGGCTAGCTCATCCAGGAACCGTGGGAACCCCTATTCAAGGCATCGTGCACATTTGTGACGAAGAAGGAAACGAAGTACCCACTGGTGAATCTGGGACCGTGTTCTTCGAAGGTACTGGGCAGTTTGAGTACCACAACGACCCTGAAAAAACGAAGTCATCACGCGATCCGAAGGGACGTGGCTGGACCACTCTTGGCGATGTTGGTTACCTTGACAAAGACAATTTCTTGTATCTCACCGACCGCAAGGCGTTCATGATTATTTCTGGCGGTGTCAACATTTATCCGCAAGAGGCCGAGAACCTGCTGGTGAACCATCCGAAGGTTGTAGACGTAGCAATCTTTGGAATTCCAAACGATGACTTCGGCGAAGAAGTGAAGGGCGTTGTTCAACCGGTCACCATGCCTGCATCAGCAGAGGAAGCATCGGCACTTGAGAAGGAACTCATTGCATTCTGCCGTTCCAATCTGGCCGACATTAAGTGTCCACGCAGTATCGACTTCCGACCTGAATTACCGCGCCATCCAACTGGAAAGCTGTACAAGCGACTTCTGAAAGACGAGTACTGGAGAGCCGCTGGCCGTTCCATCTAATGAGAAATCATCCGTACCTCGACAACGTTGGACCAATTGCATTTGCTCACCGTGGTGGAACGTCTGCTGCACCAGAGAACACATTGAGGTCGTTCGCAGATGCCATCGCACTGGGATACCGGTACATAGAGACTGATATTCATGCAACGTCAGATGGGGTTCTTGTTGCCTTTCACGACAATGATTTGAAGAGAACCTGCGGCGAAGATAGGACTATTGCAGGAAGCACCCGAGATGAATTAACGACGGCGCGCATAGATGGCACCGACCCCATTCCACTCTTAGACGACTTGCTAGATGAATGGCCCGATGTTCGCATCAATATCGACTGCAAGGCTGATTCAGCTTTAGAGCCACTCATCAAGACATTGCGTTCGCGGAACATTCTTGATCGCGTCTGTATTGGAAGCTTTAGCGACGCCAGGCTTGACCGTATTCGAGCCGAGTTTGGCGACAAAGTGTGCACCTCTATGGGGCCCAAAGAAGTCGCCAAACTTGTCGCCAATAGTGCACTAAAAGTGCCGGTCTCTCCATCTCAACATGCGCTCGCAGCTCAGATACCAGTGAAACAAGGACCCATCCCTGTCACCACCAAACGGCTTGTCGACCGAGCACATGCCCTTGGTATTCAAGTGCATGTGTGGACCGTAGACGACCCCATAGAAATCGCCCGACTTCTCGACCTCGGCGTGGACGGCGTGATGAGCGACGACACGCGAGCCCTGCGCGACGTCTTTCAAACCCGGGGTCTTTGGTAAGTCACAATTCTGAACAATTTCTTTACAACTTGTTCACGACTCAACGACTTGTCCTCGCATCAACCTGGACTACTTTCAAGGTATGCGCGTTGACACAAACTTCTTTTGCACAGTTCCCATGCCGGATGCAGGAGACCTGTCAATAAATCCAACGGATCGCCGTTACGGAAATGATGCGGTCATTGAGTGCTACCGAAATCTTGTGGAGTGGGCACGTACAGCAGATTCTCTGGGCTACGACACCATGTGGCTCACCGAACATCACTTTCAATTTGAAGGTTACGAAGTTCTTCCCAACCTGATTATGTTTGGCCAGCACTTGGCGATGCTCACGAAGAATCTTCGACTTGGACAGATGTTCAATGTTGTGCCTCAGTGGCATCCGCTCCGACTCGCAGAAGACTTTGCACTTGCAGACATCATCACTGGTGGTCGAATGGAGTTCGGTGTTGGCCGCGGCACCGTGCCCCGCGAAGCATGGAGTCTTGGAACAGTCGTTGCATCTGGTGATAACTCCATGTCCGCCGAGCACGACAGAATCAACCGACAAACATTCGAAGAGTCCATGGAAGTCATCAAAGCTGCGTGGACCAACGAGCGATTCAGTTACCGAGGGAAACAGTTTGTGTTTCCACCCGACGAGATTCCCGACCGTGGCAAGTACGTCGACGACCTCACTCTGATTCCCCGCCCGACACGTCTCGTAGACGTCTATCAGCCCGTGACATCACCTGAAACAATTGAGTATGTTCCACGCGCTGGACACAAGGCCGTGTACTGGCTACAGAACGCCGACAGCCAAAAAGATAAATGGGATCGATACGCAGCCATTCGAGAAGAAATGGGCGAGCCAGTTGCTCCAGGTGAAGACCGTTGTTTGGTACTGAATATTCACGTTGGCAAGACACGCGAAGCTGCAATGCGACGAGGCAAGCCGGGGCACGACGAATTCTGTCGATTCCTGTCTCCCTACGGCCGATTCTCCAGTTACAGGAATCCCGACGGGACCAAAGTTCCCTTTGATTTCTGCCCGTCAGTTGAAGATTCAATTCAGCAAAAGATCATGGCCATTGGTTCAGTAGACGATGTTGTCGACACTGTTGGATTCTGGAAAGACCTCCTGGACATGAAGCATCTCTGCATCTTCTTCGACTTCCCAGGAATTGAACGCGAAGAGATGAACGAGCAAATGCATCTGTTTGCCGAAGAGGTCATGCCGAAACTTGGCGAAAAAATGGAACAACGCCCACTCCCACATCTTCAACCTTTGATCTAGTGGATTCAGGATTGCGTTTGTTTACGAATGCCCGTCTAGATGGGCAATTGGTTGACATCACCGTCAATACCGATGGAAACATCGAATCCATTTACTCTGCGGGCAATACGCCACATTCCAAACAACAAGATTCACGCACAACCATTGTGGATCTGCATGGCCAACTGGTCTTGCCGCCATTAGCTGAACCGCATGCGCACCTTGACAAAGCGTTCCTGGCAGATCGCGTGCACAATCCCACTGGCGACCTCATGGGTGCAATTCAAGGCCTTGATGCAATACGAGACACCATCACATTTGATGACATTGTTGAACGATCATGTGCAGCCGCCGCTTTGTTATCTCGCAATGGAGTCACCGCAATTCGCACTCATGCAGACACAACTCTTTCTGGCGGATTAACTCCTGTTCTCGCACTACTTGAGACAAAGAAGCGATGTGCCCACTTCATTGACATTCAAGTGTCAGCGCTACTGGACTGGCCACTTACTGGACCACAGTCTGAAGGCCGTCTTGAATTGGCTAGAGCCGCAATTGAGGCCGGTGTCAATGTGATTGGGGGCTGTCCACATCTGGACGACGACCCCCATGCCGCTATTGACACACTTCTTGAGTTGGCAATTAATGCAGGCCTACCACTTGATCTGCATGCGGACGAGAATTTGCGCCCAACGTCGGACGACTTGGAGTACATCTCACATCTTGTTCTGCAGAACAACGTTTGCCATAACATCACTGCGAGCCATTGCGTGTCATTGTCCAGCCGAAGCTCGAACGATATTTCTGCCATTGCCGACAAGGTCGCTGAAGCGGGTATTGCTGTGGTGGCACTCCCCCTCACCAACTTGTTTCTTCAGTCACGCGATATCCACAGCCTCCCCCCGCGTGCGATCACTCCCACTCGCGCACTTTCACAGGCCGGAGTCACCGTTGCTGCTGGTGCCGACAATCTCCAAGACCCGTTCAATGTGATGGGACGTGGTGATCCGTTAGAAACGGCATCCCTCATGGTCCTTGCTGCACACGAAACCCCGACGTCGGCACTCACCATGGTGTCCACCAATAGTCATCAGGTCATCACACCTGGACGGTCTTTTCTCTCTGTCGGAGACAGGGCCGATTTCATCTCTGTGCAAGCGAGTAATGTTCGAGAAGTAATCGCAATGGGGCCCCCCGACCGAACGGTCGTATATGGCGGCGTTGTGATTACCCAACAAAAGAGAAACATAAAGTAAATATTTCCGTGACACGTGCGTCGCGTTCATCGTTTATGGTGACTGCTGTGCGAACGACGGCAATGTTTGAGATGCAGACAGGCACCAACATGAGCGTTAACTCAGGTCATACCCTTCTTGATTTTTCAAGCGTGTCCATGACTTTCCCCGATGGAACAAAGGCTTTGGATGACGTATCACTATCCGTCAATGCCGGAGAGTTCGTCACGGTGGTTGGCCCATCTGGTTGCGGCAAGTCCACACTTCTTCGTATCGCTTCAAATCTCGAAACGAACACTGGTGGCACATGCACAGTTGATCGCGACAGCATTGGCTACGTCTTTCAAGACGCAACACTCATGCCTTGGCGAACCGTTCAAAAAAATGTGGAACTCATTGCCGAGTTACACGGCCTCGGCAAAGAAGAACGCAAAGCAAAAGCTGCCGAAGCAATAGAACTGGTTGGTCTCCGCGGTTTTGAAGACAAGTATCCACGGCAATTGTCTGGCGGCATGAAGATGCGTGCGTCGCTGGCACGTTCACTCGTCATGAAGCCGAAAGTCTTTCTTTTTGATGAACCGTTTGGTGCGCTCGATGAAATCACACGAGAGCGGTTGAATGACGAAGTTCTCGCTCTCTTCCAGCATGAAGGTTTCGCTGGAATGTTCATCACGCACTCCATTACCGAAGCTGTGTACATGTCAACGAAGGTGCTTGTCATGTCCGCACGGCCTGGTCGCATCGTGGCATCGTTCGACGTGCCCTTTGAATTCCCACGAAATCACGACCTTCGCTACGAACCACAGTTTGCTGAATTGTGTGGAGAGATTTCCCATGCTCTTCGAGGAGCACACCAATGAGCACTACTACGAACACTTCAACACTCGCCGACGAGATCATTCACGAACAGAAGCAGAAGTTCAGCATCGCCGATTATTCAGGACACATCATTGTTTTAGGGTTGTTCATCGGAGCGTGGTACCTCCTGTCCAAGGTCATCCTTCCTCCAGAAAAGCGATTTCTACTTCCCACACCACACAAAGTCGTGAACGAAGGATTTCTGGTGTGGAAGACCGGCGAAAGCAGAGGACTTCAACCAATTTTGTTGTCACTGTGGGATTCCGCAAAGGTCGCACTAATTGGACTTGCAATCACCATCGTGGTGGGCATGGCTCTTGCGGTCATCATGAGCATGAGCCGATGGTTAGAACGCGCAACATGGCCATACCTGGTTGCGGTACAAAGCGCACCGATTCTCGCTTTAACGCCACTGATTCGTGCTCTTATAGACGGCGCTCAGAAACAGCGGGTTCTCGTTGTGGTCTTGATTGCAGTATTTCCCATCGTGAGCAACACATTGTTTGGTCTGTTGTCGGCAGAGAAAAGTCAGCATGAACTATTTACGTTGCAGGGCGCATCACGTTGGACGCGATTAAAGAAACTCCAGTTCCCTGCCGCTCTGCCGAACATATTTGTCGGTCTTCGCATTTCAGCTGGCCTTGCGGTCATTGGAGCCGTCGTTGGAGACTTTTACTTCCGTCAAGGCGGTGTCGTTGGAATCGGCGCACAAATTGACATTTACCGCAACCGCCTGTGGGGTGCCGAGCTACTTGCCTCCATCATCATGGCGAGTGTTTTAGGTCTGGTGGTGTTCCTCTTTTTCGGATGGCTGTCGCGTGCAGTCATTGGGAAGTGGCACATCACCACAAGGGGTCAATGACCCACCACCACCACCACCACCACACAATCAGGAGACTCACCACTCATGAAAATCAGACCACTACTCGGAGTCGCAATCGCGGCATCACTCACGCTTGCTGCGTGTGGTGGTAGCGATTCGTCTTCAGACACAACCGCAGCACCAGCAGCAGAAGGCATCGACCTTGCCGCTGCTGGATGCCCTGAAACCGTCATCATCCAAACAGACTGGAATCCAGAAGCCGAGCACGGAAATCTGTACCAGATGATCGGCGACGGATACACCGTCAACACCGACAAGCTCAGCGTCACTGGAGACCTGGTCTCTGGCGGAAAGTCCACTGGAGTGAAGATCGAAGTACGTGCGGGCGGCCCAGCCATTGGTTACAGCCAAGTCACAGCTGAGTTATACAAAGACCCGGAGATCCTTCTTGGCTTTACCAGCACCGATGAATCGGTGTCGCAATCTGGAGGTGACCTGCCCACTATCGCAGTGGTTGCCCCCTTCAACATCAATCCACAAATCATCATGTGGGACCCCGCCACGTACCCAGATGTAAAAGAAATTGGTGACCTGAAAGAGAAAGGCGTGAAAGTTCGCTATTTCAATGGCGCCGCCTACATGGAATTCTTCACAGCGACTGGAATTCTCGACAAGGCCCAGACTGACGGAACCTACGACGGAGCTCCAGCATCATTCCTCGCAGCCGCAGGCAAGGATGCACAGCAGGGCTTTGGTACTGCAGAGCCTTACTTCTACGAAAAGGTTCTGAAGGAATGGATGAAGCCAGTCGCATACCAGTACATCCATGACGCTGGTTGGACCGCATACGCACAGTCACTTGGCGGAATTCCATCCAACATCGAAAAGTACGACTCCTGCCTCAAGGAACTGGTGCCTGTCATCCAGACAGCAATGATTGAATACATTGCGTCGCCTGGACGCGCAAATGCCATCGTTCTCGATGCCGTTAAGCAGTACAACAACGGTTGGGTGTATGACGCTGGTCAAGCAGCAGCTGCCGTTGATCAGATGCAGGCCGACAATTTGATAGCAAACAGTCCCGATGGAACGCTTGGTTCATTCGACATTGATCGTGTCACCAAGTTCATCGAAGTTGCAGGACCAGTGTTCACATCAACTGGTTCAAAGGTGAAAGACGGCCTTGTTGCAGATGACGTTGTCACCAACAAGTACATCGACACTTCCATCAAACTTCCCTAAATAGGAACGAGGATGAGGGGAGGGACTGAAAGGTTCCTCCCCTTTTCCAGTTATCGACCAAAGTCGAATCGACTGATCTCCCGCAGGGCCTCACCCAACGAAGCCACAGCAGAATCAAACATCTGCTTTCCTACTGTTGCGTTAGCGCCGGTGGGATCACCGATATGTCCCTCTGGAAAGAAATCATTTGATAACCAACCAAAAGCAACGCGCCCACCAAACCGAACATGTTCATTCTCTGCAAGTTTCTCCGGCACGCGCCGAACTGCAAGTGACATGTCCACCAGTTCTGGACGTAAATGCAACATCACTGATGTTTCATCCATTCCGCCATGAACCCCCATACCTAGCTCAGATGCTGCAGAGGAGCCACCTTGATCTGCGGGCATGTGCGGATGAGCAAGAAATGTTTGTAAGCCCCACTTCAAACGGATTTCACGGTTCATCATGGCTGTGAGCGCACTATTTCCACCATGTCCATTAACAAAGAGGATCTTCCTAACGGGCGTTGAAGCAACACTGCGTGCAATGTCGTCAAGAACTGCCATCAATGTGGTCGCGGACAACCACATGGTTCCGGCGGACCATGCATGTTCATTTGATTTAGTAAACGGCAATGTTGGAAGAATCCAAGCCTGCGTTTCGTCACCAACATTTCGCACCGCTGCCCGTGACACCTCATCAGCAACGACAAAGTCGGTATTCAACGGCAAATGTGGACCGTGCTGTTCAATCGCACCGAGAGGCAAAACGATGATGGAGTCTTTCGTCAACGACGTTGAAAGTTCCGGAGCGCGAAGCGCAGATAGATCTCGCGATGAAGGCATAGTTCTAACCTATCCCAATGAAAGAATGAGACCATGACGAAGCGACCATCGAGTGACTTTGATGCCATTGTGATTGGCGCTGGTCATAACGGATTAATTACCGCGGCTTACCTTGCGAAGAGTGGACTGTCCACACTTCTCATTGAGGCACGGTCTGAAGTGGGTGGCACAGCTGCAAGCGACCACTTTGCTGGGGCTCGCGTCAACATTTGCAATTGCGATCACCTCACATTTCGCACCACACCAGTTGCAGATGAATTGTCATTAAGTTCGTACGGTCTTCACTATCTCAATGTTGAACCGCCACAAGTAAACATTGACTGGTCGAACCAAAAACCTTGGGAGCTCTGGCACGACATTGATCAAACGGTGGAGTCCATCGCACAACAATTTCCTGCAGCCGCCAATGAATACCGTGCGTACGCGCAGGCCGTCGTACCCGTTGCACGATTGATTCTTGAAGCATCCGCTCAACCGCCATCACGTCGCGCTCTTGTCGCCACAGTTGCAAAAAGAGGCGGCCGAGGAATGAGCACTCTTCTCAAGATGAGCAGAATGTCAGCAGCAGACGTGATGCGCCAGTACTTCACCGAAGAGGCCATCATTGGGCCCGCAATGGTGGAAGGACCAGTGGTCTGGGGCCTCTCACCAGAGACCCCAGGTACCGGCCTGGCCGCCACAGCATTTGCACTCCGTCATGTTGCACACGTGGGTCGACCAATTGGTGGAAGCGGAGCGCTTCCAGAGGCGCTCAAACAGTCATTCCTACAATCTGGTGGATTACTTCGTACTGGCACAAAAGTGGTGGGCATTGTTTGTGAAGGCAATGCAGTGCGAGCCGTCCAGACAAGTGACGGCGCATCCGTAACCGCACCAATTGTTGTCTCTGCCTGTGATCCAAAAAGAACTTTCGTGACTTGGTTGAAGAACCCACCCTCGCGAGCACAAGAACTAGTCACTCGCTGGACAAATGCCGACGCCGGCGAAGGATACGAATCAAAAATAGATGCAGTGACCACCACCGCCCCATCAATTCTGGGTAGCCAGCCAGTTTCCTCCACCATCATTGTTAGCCCGTCCTTGGCAGAACTTCATCGCGGTGCACAGTTAATGCGCGAGGGTCGAACAATGCCACGGATGGCGCTTCTTGCCAACTCCCCTTCTGTTGCCGATGCAACACTCACTTCAAACGATGATCATGTCTTCAGTTTGGAAGCTCTCTTTACTCCGTATTCATTTACTGAAGGCTGGGACACAAAAACAGAGCCAGAACGGTGGCTGCGACAGTTCGCATCACTGGCGCAGCCAAATTTCATGGAGTCCATTGTTGATTGGCGCGTCATGACACCGGCGGATTACGAATCAAAATTCTTCTTGCCGAAAGGTCACGCGACAAGTTTTGCGGGCGGACCACTCGCGGCATTTTTGGGTTCGCAGCCAGAGCTCACTCGCTATCACACACCGATTAAGGGCCTGTACCTCACCGGAGCTGCAACGTTCCCTGGAGCAGGCGTCTGGGGCGCCAGCGGACGGAATACTGCACTGACAATATTGAAAGAAAATTCCTAATTAGGCGTCTTTCACCAGATTGTCGCGTTTCACCACCGGGTCTTTATCGCTCCATGGGAAGTTGATCCACAAATCTGTGTGCTTCCACACATAGTCGCATTGCACCACCGAGTGGGGTTTTTCATACAACACAGCCGAACGAACTTCTTTCACACGGCCTTTGAAGAAATCTTGCACAATCTTCAATGTGTGACCTGTGTCTGCAACGTCGTCCACGATCAGAACACGAGCGAAGCGCAATTCAACAAGATCTGGCACTGGAGGAAGGATCATGGGCACTGGAAGTCGTTCATCTACTCCGGTATAGAACTCAACGTTCATGGTGTAGAGATTCTTGACTGCCAATGCATATCCCAATGCACCAGCAGCGAGAAGACCGCCACGTGCGATAGCCAAGATGATGTCCGGTTCATAACCAGACTCCGCGATATTCGTGGCAAGTTCGCGACTTGCAGTTCCAAAAATGTCCCAGGTCATGATTTCGCGTTCGCTCACAGCAACAAACTAGTCGGGCGACCCACTCCCCACCCATTTCAGAACTGAACGATTTGTCAATGTGAATTATGCGGAGAATCGAGGACGGCGACCCTCTTGGCGAGCACGTCGCATCTCACGGGCGTCATCAGAAAAGGTCGCCATAATTTGCTGTCGATTCTCTAAATCGATGGCCGCCTGTAGCCCGGGAATTTCCAAGGCCGACCACATTCCTTCTTTGGTCAGAGCCACACCAATGGGGGTGTTCTGCATGATCTCTTCAGCCTTTGCAAACGCTGCATCCATCAGTACATCATCGGGGAATGACTCCACTACAACGCCAATACGCGCCGCCTCCTCAGCTCCGAATAAGCGTCCGGTCAACATCAATTCTTGCGCCCGTGACGCCCCGATGAGGCGAGGCAACAGCCAGCTAGTCCCAATATCGCAGGCAGACAAACCAATTCGAATAAATGCCGCATTGAATTTTGCAGACTGCGCACACAGACGAATATCGGAACCAAGAACAAGAGCGAATCCCCCACCAGATGCCGCACCATTCACCGCAGCGATAACAGGCTGCGGCAACGAACGTAAATGCGGGATGAGCGATGCGATGTGTTTTTGAACAGCAAGCCCCTTCTCCATCCCACCGTGCCACTCAAAACCTGGCGCGTCTCCATAACCGCCCAAATCAAGGCCCGCACAGAACCCGCGTCCAGCCCCCGTGAGCACCACGACTCGAACATCGCGATTGCGACCGATTGAGTCCAATGTGTCGTGCAAAATCTGCACCATCTCACTGGTCATCGCGTTCAATTTGTCGGGGCGATTCAATGTGACGAGCGCAATTCCGTCACGAGGTGTGGTTACTTCAACTACGGCCATGACACATCGTGCCACGACTACTCTGTGTTGATGAGCATCAACGATGTTCCTCGCCATCTTCTCTCCACAGTGTTGGCTTTCCGCATTGGAACGGACGACCCCACCACTCACATCTCAGACAATTCTGTGTGGCGCTCTACATTCACCCCCGAGGGCCCTGCAACCCTTCACCTGGCCAACTGGTCCACCACAACACCTCATGTTGAGGTGTTTGGAGAGGGTGCATCATGGCTGGAATCACGGGCCATTGATGTACTTGGACATCGTGATGTCATTCCGGAGATCACACCGGTTCATCCCGCAATTGAAGAATCTAAGAAAAAGTTTGGAGACTTTCGCCTCGGGCAGAGCCACACGGTGTACCACGAATTACTGCACGCAGTTCTTGCCCAACGCGTCACAGGTCTAGAAGCAACACGACAATGGAGAAGCATTGTTGATCGATTCGGCTCTACAGCTCCTGGACCCCAGACTCAACTGCGAACGCCACCATCACCAACTGTGATTGCGTCCTTGCCGTATCACGCATTTCATGAGTTTGGTATTGAACGCAAACGTGCTGACGCACTTCGCAATGTGGCGAGACACTTCGACTATCTCACTCGAGTGTCGGAGAACCATCGCAGTTCACACGCAGCCACCGAACAACTGCAGGCAATTCCCGGAATTGGCGTATGGACCGCGGCCGTTGCTGGAGGTCTCGCATTTGGCGACCCGGATGCCCTACAAATCGGTGACTTTCACGTGAAGAACACGGTGGCGTTTGCCCTCACGGGACGCATTCGCGGAACCGATGAGGAAATGGTGGCAACTCTCGAGCCGTATCGGGGTCAGCGCCATCGGGTGGTCCAGTGGCTACAACTGAGTGGCATCAGAGCACCCGCTCGGGGTCCCCGCAGGCGTATTGTTTCCATCACCCGTTTATAGGGCCATCTATGACCTCTACAACTTCCCACTTCTCCTCCGTTGTGCCTCCTTCCACCGACCCATGGGGTCGTGCGTTACGCAGAGGCGCCGTTGCCTATGTTTTGTCCAGAGTATTCACTGTCATGGGAGCAGCTATTGCCGTCGCCGCACAGGCCGTGTGGGCACGATGGAACGAAGAAGAGCCCGTCAACGGTCTCACGGGACTAGTTCAGGTTTTCGACAGCTGGGACGGCCACTGGTACCTCGACGTTGTGCGAGAGGGCTATCCGCATCACATCATGCCCAATGTGACGTACTTCGTTTCTGACGCACGCGCTGCATTCTTTCCGCTCTATCCGCGATTGGTGCACTACCTCGACAACGTTATTCCGGGTGGACCAGTCAGTGTTGCACTTCTCGTGAACCTCATCTTTGGCGCCGTCTTCATTTATCTGATTGGCGTCATCGGCAAAATGTTGTTTGATACCAAGACTGCAGAAAAGGCGATGATTATCGCCGCCATCTTTCCAGGAAGTTTTGTTCTTAGCTGGGCGTATTCAGAAGCTCTTCTGCTCACTATCGCCGCTTTATGTTTTATCGCGCTCAGCAAAAAGATGTGGCTCTGGGCTGGTATCTTGGCCGCGCTTGGAACCGCCTGTAGGCCTAACGGAATTGCTCTAGTGGCAGCCTGTGGAATTGCATCACTGATTGCCATCAAGAACGATCGAGACTGGAAGTCGCTCATTGCCCCCATTCTTTCTCCTCTGGGTTTTGTGGGATTCATGGCTTTCCTCATGCACCACACAGATGAGAATTGGGCTTGGTTTCGCGTGCAGAGTCAAGCATGGAAAGAAGGAACCAGTTTTGGCGCCACAGCAGTAAGCCGAACTTTTGACTTCATCTTGAATCCCACCGGTTCACCCACCAGTGTTCTCACAGCTGGATCGATGGCCGCAATGATCTTGGGCCTGATTGCACTGTGGAAGTTTCGAATTCCTGCGATGTACTCCGCCTACACCGCAGTTGTGCTGGCGTTAATGCTTATTCCCGCAACTGTGACAGCCAGACCGCGATTCCTCTTCACTGCATTCCCGCTCATCTTCCCCGTTGCCAGAGCACTACGCGATGACGACGACAAGTGGTGGCCAATCATTACAGCAGTGTTGGTGACCGGCTTAGTAACAGTCACCGGAATGTACGGAGTACGTGCAGCGATTCCCTGATTGTTAGAGAGGCAATCTGCGCCATACCGGAAGTGGCAAATTCTTCAAAATCAAAAACATCCAATGCAGAAGTCCCGGAGCCCACACAACTGTCTTGTCGGTAGCAATTCCTTTTTCCACCACTAGCGCAACAGAGTCTGCATCTGTAGAGAACGGGGCCTTCTTCATTCCGGCTGTCATCTTGGTGGACACAAAGCCAGGCCGCACTACAAGGATTGATGCACCAGTACCCACCAATTCATGATCAAGTGCTAATGCAAAGCCATCGATTCCTGCCTTTGTTGCACCGTACGCAGGATTGCCTTTACGGACACGTTCTCCTGCCACCGACGACAACAACACAATCTTGCCGTACCCCTGTGACTTCAGTTGTGCTGACAATGAATACAGCAAGGTCATTGTTGCCGTGAAATTCACGTTTGCCATCTCGATAAGGCCAGCAGGATTGTCGTAATAATTGGCACCTTCGTTCAACAAACCTTGAGAGACAATTGCGACATCAATGTCACCAATTTCGTCCGTGACTGCTTGTACAACTGCCGCCATTGACGCTGCATCTGAAGCATCAAATCGGATGTGATGAAAATCAACTTCAGGAAAACGATCGGCAAGAGACGCCGTTGATAACTCCGCTTGATCGATATTTCGGCTCACCAACACCACTCGAGCCACGCCTGGTTTCACCACACGTCGCAAGATTGCTTGACCAATTTCACTGGTACCGCCAAACAACACAATGTTCTGCGCTACACCAACTCCATTTTTCATGACACCCTCCTTGGGTCTACAAGCCCGAGACGTCGCGATAGGTCGCTGCGCCACACCCCTTCTGGGTCCATTTCATTTCGCGTATTCAGCCATTCTTCAAAACGCGGGTACCCCCGACGCACTGCACTGGGCGCAACATGTGAGTCCTTGGCTAGATAGTGACGACCGCCTGCATCAAGCACCATACTGTCCACCTGCGACAACAACTCCGGCAGTCCACGAAGCCCCGCAGCCATATCAAGCGTCAATGTCCAACCTTCTGTTGGAAACGACAACGGTGCCAAGTTCTGTGGCCCCATTCGCTTCAACACAGCCAAAAACGATGCAACTCCAGCGCTGGAGAACGTCTCAATAACGCGCTGCAGAACATCTGTGCGATCAAGTGGAACAATGAATTGGTACTGCAAAAACCCTTGAGATCCGTACAGACGATTCCATCTATTCACACCGTCTAATGGATGAAAGAAAGCGGGGATGGATTCAATCCCAACATGTCGTTGTGACGGGGCCTTTCGAAACCACGCTTCATTAAATGCCTTGATGGTCCACTTATTGAGAAGGCCGTTTGGCACCCAACCAGGCGCAGAAACGGTCAAACGAGGATCATACGACAGCGGATCATCTCCCTTGACTTCCGAGGCATTGGCATGGTCACCGCGAGTGAGAACTCCACGACCCATCGATGAACCAGTCGCCAACAGATCCACCCAACAGACCGAGTAGCGATATGTGGCATCGTCGCCGTCGCTTGCCATCGCCGAACATACAGCATCAAAATTTGCGAGCCGTTCTGTCTCTACGCGTACACGCGACGACTCGATAGGCAACATAGCCACTCTTGCGCGCAAGATAACTCCAGTGAGACCCATTCCGCCAACGGTCGCCCAAAACCATGCAGGGTGAGACGTGGGTGACATTTCAACAATGTCGCCATTAGCTAGCAACACGGTCAATGACTGAACATGCTGACCAAAACTTCCATCGAAGTGATGATTCTTGCCATGGACATCCGAGGCGATGGCACCGCCCACCGTGACAAAACGAGTGCCGGGCGTGACAGGAATGAACCAACCGCGAGGAACGCACAAACGCAAGATGGCGTCGATGCTGACACTTGATGCAACATCCAATAATCCAGTTACAGGGTCGAGGACGGCGTCTGCTCCTAACGGGTCGTGCTCACTTGTGAGCTCAACAACATGTCCACCAGCGTTTTGGGCTGCTGCGCCATATGAGCGTCCCAGTCCACGTGCGATAACACCTCGTTCTGTGCGGTTTTCTACAACGGAACGAATTGCATCTGGCTCGTTAGTGCGGACAACGTCTGCAACTGTCCAAGCAGTACGGCCCCATCCGGACAAGCGTTCACGTGACATTTTGTAATTCTAGACCGCGTCTTCATACGAAGAACCGCAACCAGTCAGCCAATTAGGCCACGTACACAGCAAGTCCGTAGACAACGACCCACACAAATCCGTACAACTGAATAGAACGATCGCGCAAGAACACCTCCTCTGGTGCTCCCCCGCCACCATTTTCCAGCACCATCAGATACCGAAGCAACGCGAGCACCATGGGAACTATGGATAATGCGTGGAAAGGAAGAACTTCGTCTGCATTGGTTGCATTTTCAAATGCCCACATGCAATAGGTAACAACGGTTGCCGTGCATGAGACCACCAATAATTGGCGAAGATATGAGACCGTGTAATGCTTCAACGATGCACGTGTGGTACCAGCGTTATCGCCCATCTCTACTAATTCTGCGTATCGCTTTCCGGCAACGATAAAGAAAGATCCAAAAGTTGTGCACAAAACAAACCAGTTCGACATGGGAGTCTCTGTACCCGCAGCACCAGACATGGCACGCAAAACAAATCCGCTTGCAACAATGGCGAGATCCAGCAACGCAACATGCTTCAGCCACGTGCTGTACGAAATAGTGAGCAACGCATACAGCGCGACAATGGCACCAGCTTCAAGCCGAATTGATGCGGCCACAAGTGGACCACCCACCAACAACGCTGTGCCCACAACCCGTGCAAGAGGGAGAGGAACTTCACCACTTGCAATCGGACGAAAACGCTTCTTGGGATGAAGCTTGTCTTGCGCCACATCCTTAATGTCGTTCCAGTAATAGGTTCCGCTTGCCGTCAAACAAAAAGAGATAAACACCACGAAGGTCTTCCAGAGCGGCCCCCATTCGTTCAACACACCCAAAGCACCTGGTGCGGCAAAAACAAGCACATTCTTCATCCACTGGTGCGGACGTGCTTCTTTGATAATTCCCTTAATCACACATGCTCCAGCAGATTGTCGACGTGTTTCACGTTGTAACCACACTGTGCTGCATTCAGTAACACCGTGTCACCAGAAGAATCTCCGTAGGCATATATCAAAGAGTTGGAAGAGATTCCAGCAGAGGACATCCAGTCCTGCAAGCGACGAACTTTTTCATCTCCACGACAGTTATTGCCAACAATATTGCCGGTGAAGACTCCGCTGTCGTGTTCAAGTTCGGTACACAAAACCGCGTCGACCTCACACAAGTCACCCAACGCGTTCAGATACACATCAAGCGACGCCGACACCAAAACCACGACATGACCTTGAGATTGATGCCATCTCATTCGCTGCGTGACATCTTGACGCATCCAAGACGACACCACTTGAGCAGCAAAATCAACACCTTGCTGTGTTACGTGCTCAACATCTTTTCCAGCAAACACTTGGTGGATAAAATGCGCCTTTAATGCATCTCGGTCACGCGCCATCACCATCTTGCCCACCACAAGAGGACGCGAGACACAGGCCTTAAGAAATCCAAGGCGCCCCGCAATTCGTTGCATGAACGGCACAACACAATCTCGCACTGTGAGCGTGTTATCCACGTCGAAGGCTGCAACTACTACATGCATGATTTCAGGCTACTTCTAGGCGCCTTCAACGCTGAGGATTGCCTTCATATCCTCAAAATAGGACGGCCACGACTTACTCACCACATCAGCTTCGTTGATAGTGACTCCCCCATTACGCAAGGCATACAACGACAGCGCCATAGCAAGCCGATGGTCATGGTGAGTATTCACACTGCATGCTGGTACTGGCGTATGGCCCGAAATCGTTAGTCCATCATCGGTCACGGAAACAACCGCTCCACATGAAGACATTTCTGCAGCGAGATCTCCAAGACGATTGCTTTCCTTGTTGCGAATGAAACCAACACCAGAGATGTTGCTTTCACCGTTAATTCCGGAGAGAGCAACTGCGACTGCCGGCACCAGATCTGAACAATCCGTCATCACCACATTGAGAGGTGTGAATGTGGTGGACTCGTTCGACTCCACGACAACATCATCTCCCACCACCGATACTGCGCAACCGACGGATCGAAGAATGTCTAACAAGGCAGCGTCACCTTGTAGTACACCTTTTGCTAATCCCGTCACACGAACTGAACAAGGTGTGAGAATTGGCGCAACAAGCGGAAAGGCCGCAGATGAGAAATCGGGTTCCACTCGATAATCAGTGGAGCGATACTGCCCCTCAGACACAACAACGCGATTTGATCCCACCGATACTGTGGCGCCGAAACTACTCATGACTGCGGCCGTCATTTCCACGTACGACCGCGATACCAATTCCCCCACAATCTGTATGGTGAGTCCACCTTTCAGTAGTGGCGCAATCAACATCAACGCTGAAATGAATTGACTGGACACGTCTCCGCGAATCGAAATATTTCCACCGGCCAACGAACCACGCGACACTGCGACGGGAAGGTGCCCGCGCTCGCCTAGCCATTCCACATCTGCACCTAACGAGATCAGGGCGTCATGCAGATCACCCATCGGACGCGCACGCAACGGCTCTCCACCATCAATCACCGTGGTGGAGTTAATAAGTGCAGCTACCGCAGTGAGAAATCGCGATGATGTACCGGCAAGACGAGCATCGACGATGCCGGGCAACATCGGAGTGACGCCGCCTCTCACCACATACGCGTCGCCGTCACGCACAATTCGATGCACTTCAGTCAGCGCACTGATAATGACTGACGTATCATCGCCGTCTGGAAGTCCGGAAATTCGCGAATCACCCTCAGCAAGTGCCGCACACACCAGCGCACGATTAGCCACACTTTTTGAACCGGGAACATTTACGACAATCGGTCCGTTAATGCGTTGCTGTGTGACATGAAGAGAACCAACCACTATCGGAGACCGCCTTCTTGATCTGGTTCAACAGAACTCGACAGTGATCGCACTTCCTCAATAGTGAGAGAACGCCAACGCCCTGGAGGAAGTCTCGTGTCTCGAAGTGGTCCGATACGTGTTCGCGCAAGACGAACAACGGGATACCCCACTGCTTCACACATACGTCGCACCTGACGATTACGGCCTTCATGAATGACAATCCGCAGCACTCCCGCCTCAGGTTGACCAACCTCTGCCGGTGCGGTGATTCCGTCTTCCAACATGACGCCTTCGCGCAATTCACGCAAAGCTCCAGCAGATACCCCCGAAGGCCCACATTCCACTTCGGCGATGTACTCCTTTTCAACACCGCGACTTGGATGAGTGAGATGCTGCGCCAACTGTCCGTCGTTAGTGATAATCAACAGACCTGTTGTTTCTCTATCTAGCCGACCCACGGGAAATACTCGTGGCTCTTCGGGCACCAATCCCAAAACGGTGTTGCGACCGTGCTCATCCGAAGCCGTCGTGATAACACCATCTGGTTTATTCAATAAGTAATACACCAGCCCGGGCAGCACTCCCACTGGTGCACCATCAACACGGATGTCGTCGGTACTGATATCCACTCGTCGACCAAGAACGGCCACCTCACCGTTCACCGTGACGCGTCCGTCGCTGATGAGTTCTTCACACACGCGACGCGAACCAAACCCCACTCTGGCCAACACTTTTTGCAAACGGTCGCCTTCCTCGGCAGCAGTCTTGGCTCTTTCAGCCATCTGCTCCCACAACGGTGGCTCAGGTACCGCGCCTCCCGGCGGGGTGTTGCGAGGCACTACTGCGCCTCTTGCTCTTCGGAACTATCTGCCGCAGCAGTGGTGTGATCAGCCTCAATACGTAATGTCTTCTCTAGTGCTTCCACTAATGATGCGTCAGGCACGAATGATGCGATTGGTGGCATGTCCGCCAACGATGCGAGACCAAGTTTTTCAAGGAATAACTGCGTGGTTCCCCACAATGTTGCTTGTCCAGGCCCATTGTCACGAGCAACTGGTGCAATGTATCCACGTCCGTGAAGTGTTCGCATCACTGCATCTGGATCTACACCGCGAATTGATGCAATCTGCAAACGGGAAATTGGCTGCTTGTAGGCGATAATGGCGAGCGTTTCAAGAGCCGCGCCAGACAAACGCGCCCGTTGACCATCGAGAATGAATCGTTCAACGTACGGGGCAACATCTGGATGCGTTTGGAATCTCCAACCTCCAGCAATCTTTGCGATTTGGAACCCATGACCCGCGGCTTCATACGTCTCTGCAAGACGAGTACACACTTCTTCGATACTTGCGCTTGGCATCTCTACTAATTGTGCAATGAGATCTGTAGGGACAGGCTCTTGAGCCACCAACAAAATGGCTTCTACTGCCTTCACAACCTCTGCTGTTACTTCAACACTCATACTTAACCTTCGTAGGTATCAATCTCGATAGGACCAGAATGACCTGGCCCTACCCCAGTCCACTGAACCGTGATGTCACCGAATCGATCCGCTTGTTCAATTTCAATCCATCCCTGCTTGTACATCTCGAGAAGAGCAAGGAATCGCACCACAACTTCAAGGCGCTCTACAAGACCTTTGGTGATAACACGGAAAGAACTTGAACCCATTCGCGGCAATTCATCCATGAGCTCTTCCACTGCTTCAGCAACAGTGAAACGAATGGGCGAAACATGGAACAAATTCAATTCATGACGAGGCCGCGGCGTGATGGCGCGAATGAACCCGTTCTGCAGTTTGTCAAGAGTGATCCCTTCCAACAGGTCAGGAGTGACCTCTGCAAAACGTTCATCGGCGCCAACCGTGCGTGCGTAGACACGATCTGCATCATCCACGAATGTGGCCAGAATTTGGGCGACGTCTTTGAATGTCTTGCACTCCAGCAGGCGCGCCAACAAGAGGTCGCGCTCTTCCCACAACGCCAGTTCTTCATCAAGGTCGACGTTTTCCTTGCCTGGCAGAAGTCGACGAGCCTTCAGCTCAATCAACGTTGCGGCAATGAGGAGAAACTCGGTGGCGATCTCCAAGTCGAGCTCTTGCATCTTGGACAGCTCCGAGAGGTAGGCGTCCACGATGGTGGACAGCGAAATCTCGTGGATGTCCACCTCTTCCCGCATGATGAGGTGCAGCAACAGATCGAACGGGCCTTCAAAGACCGGGGTTGCTACTTCAATTGCCACGGGGTCAATGGTAGTTGTCGGTCACGGGACTGGTTGCTATCAATCATGACGAAAACCACGAAAAGAAGTAGCGTTTCAGCGTGACTCGAGTCCTTTCTTGCATTCAACCCACTGGTTCTGTCCATCTCGGCAACTATCTGGGTGCGCTCGTCAACTGGGTCTCCGGTCAGCACGACGGCGACGTCTTTCACGGAATCGTCGACCTACATGCCCTCACCGTCACCGAAACTCCGGGAGTCATCGGGCAACAGACGCTTGATTTGGCCGCCATGTTGTTTGCCGTCGGCCTGAACCCCGACGTTGCCACAGTGTTTGTGCAGAGCCATATTCATGAACACTCAGAACTCTCATGGATCATGGAATGCACCGTGTCTTTCGGCGAACTCAGCAGAATGACGCAGTTCAAAGACAAGTCAGCCAAGCGTGAGGGCGACTTCATTTCAGCAGGACTTTTCACCTACCCCGCCCTTCAAGCCGCTGACATCTTGTTGTACGACGCAGATGAAGTTCCCGTCGGCGAGGATCAACGACAACACATTGAAATCACGCGCGACGTGGCCATTCGCTTTAACCATCGTTTTGGCGAGACGTTCGTCTTACCCAAAGCCACACACCCCAAAGCCGGCGCTCGCGTCATGGATCTACAAGACCCAACATCAAAAATGTCTAAGTCAGCGGCCACTGATAGCGGAATCATTTACTTGCTGGATGACAATGCCACCATTGAAAAGAAGTTCAAGCGCGCGGTCACAGACTCAGACGGAGTCGTTGCATATGACAGGGACAACAAGCCCGGAGTCAGCAACTTGCTCGACATTCTGTCTGCAGCCAGCGGAAGCCCCGTTGAGACACTTGCCGACAATTACTCCCAATACGGCCCGTTGAAAAAAGACGCTGGCGATGCCGTCATTGCGCTCATCGACCCCATCCGCTCGATGTATCACGAACTCATGAGCGACCCTGCTGAATTGAGCAGGCTGTTAATGATTGGCAACGAGCGCGCACGAAATGTTGCCGCACAAACATTGAGCCGTGCTCATAAAGCCATCGGGCTTCTCCCCCGCATCTAGTTAGATGTTGTCGGCGTGTCGAAGCGCACGAACACACTCATCAACCACATCACCTCTCAAAACTTGAGACGTTCTCGCCGCTGAGACATTGGCAATGAGGTCAAGCCCAATTCGCTCATGATTCAAATAGGTGCGAAAACCGCTCGTGCGCGGACCAACCAATGTTGCAAGGATTCGTCCAACCCAACCCAACCGAGACTCGCACTTTCCCACGTCATGTAGCAACGCTGCTGCTCGCTCGTCACGCGAACCACGTGGAAAAAATGAATCGAAACGGCACAGCACGTCTAGTGAGTGCCTCTGGTCGCGATTCTGCATTCGACTCCACAACGCAAACTCGCCCGGTAACAACACACTCTCTGCGACACCAATGTCTTCTGCGGACAACGGGTGATTCCGAAGAGAAGTGAGTGCGCGTTTAACTAGGTGAAACACGTCTACCCCTTCGCTCTCGGATGTGCATCTCGGTATACATTCAACAGTCGTTCTTGCGACACCTTTGTATAAATCTGCGTTGTGGAGATAGTTGCGTGCCCCAACATCTCTTGCACGATGCGCAGGTCAGCCCCGTGTTCCAACATGTGTGTTGCACATGAATGGCGCAACACGTGCGGTGACAGCTCCCGTGTTATCCCAGCTGCCACTCCGGCATCCCGAACAATCGACCAGGCCTTCTGACGATTGAGGCGCCTTCCCCGATTCGTGAGAAAGACTGCGTCTCTATACGTAGCTTTCGCCCATGTTTCAGGCACAAGCATCTCTCGACCACTGCGCGAAAGATACTCAGCAAGATGCTTCTCGGCCGTGCGCCCAAATGGCACGACACGCTCCTTTGAACCTTTACCAAAAAGACGAACCACCCTCGACGTCATATCGAGATCACTGAGATTCAGATCGCATGCTTCCGAGATTCGACAACCAGTGGCGTACAGAAACTCCAGCAGAGCTTTGTCTCGGCGCGCAATGGACTCAACCCCTGTCACGGTGGACAACAACGCATCAACTTCGTCAACGCTGAGAGGTTTTGGAACTCCGGTAGGAACACGCACACCTTCTACCCGAGATGCGGGATTATCTGCACGACGATCTTCTGCGACGAGAAAAGCATGCAACATACGTACCGCCGCTAAACGACGAGCAATGCTTGCTACTGCGTCACCTTGCGACTGTAAATACCGAACGAAGGCTTCAACGTCTCCCTCGTTGCACTGCAGCACATCTTTTCCAGACGAAGCTAGGAAGCTTTCATAACGCCCCAAGTCTCTGCGATAGGACGACACGGTGTTCACTGCACGACCCCGCTCCACAGTCATCCATAGCAAGAAAGCCTCGGCTTCGTGTGAAAGCGATGTGTCAGCCATGTCCTCCGTCAGCGTACGAGATGCGGATACCGTCGCGCAGCCAACAACAACCCGTAAGCACTCTTGGCATCCGTGATGTCTCCTGAGTCGATCATGGCTAAGGCCTCTGCAAACGGCACAAACTCCACAGACATGAGGTCTTCCTCTGGGCCGTGGGGTTCAGCATCGCCAGCAACCAAACCAGTGGCGAAGTACACCTCCACTGATGAATCAGTGACTCCAGGCGATGACAAACACGTCCCTAACAATTCAATATTCGATGCAAGAAAACCAGTTTCTTCTTTCAATTCACGCACAGCAGTTGTTTGGGGTGGTTCACCGTCAATGTCACGCATTCCTGCTGGAATCTCACGTACGAAAGAATCCAAAGTGGCTCGGTACTGGTGCACAAAAATCACATCACCGTCGTCGGTGACAGCCACCGTTGCAACAGCACCAGGAGTGCTGACAAAGGATCGTTCAAATTCTTCGCCCACGGGCGACGTAACACGCCGCTTCACTAAGCGAAACATCGCCCACGAATGAACAACCTCATCGCTTTGGGCTTGAAATCCCTTCGACGATGTCATTTATGCAGTTTGAGAAACGGCGCGGCCTTCTCGGGCAACACGAATCTCACGGTTCACGAGTGATGCAGCGATGAGCTCTCGGAACAAAGGATGCGGACGGTCTGGGCGACTCTTGAATTCTGGGTGCGCTTGAGTTGCCACCCAGTAAGGATGGTCTTTCAGTTCAATGAATTCCACAAGTCGCTTGTCTGGCGATGTTCCACTGATCACGAAACCTGACTCTTCGAATCGGGTGCGATAGTTGTTGTTGAACTCCCAGCGATGACGATGCCGTTCACTCACTACAGACTCGCCATATGCTTCTGCCACCTTTGTGCCGGGCTCCAACACGGCCAAGTATGCACCAAGGCGCATGGTGCCACCTTTGTCGGTGACATCACGCTGGTCATTCATGATGTCGATAACCGGATGCGTTGATGCCGGGTCGAATTCAGTGCTGTTTGCATCAGACATTCCAAGAACGTGACGGGCATATTCAATAGTCATCACTTGCATTCCAAGACATAGACCAAGACATGGGATGAGGTTCTCGCGAGAATATGCGGCTGCTGCAATCTTCCCTTCAATTCCGCGTTGACCGAAACCTCCAGGAATGACCATTCCATCGAGGCCATCGAGACGACCTCCAGCAAGAAGTCCTTCAACATCTTCCGCTTGAATCCAATCAATCTCAACTTTTGCGCCATGATGGAAACCAGCATGTTTCAAACTTTCAACAACCGACAAATACGCGTCTTGAAGTTCCACATATTTTCCGATGAGCCCAATTCGTACAGGCTTCACTGCAGCGTCCACTCGATTCACCAAAGTTTCCCATTGCGCTAAATCAACGCCGCCGTCTAGGCGCAACACGTCACATGCGACAGTGTCCAGACCTTCTTCGTGCAAGATCAGCGGAAGTTCATAAATGTTGCGTGCATCTGCAGCATTGATGACTGCATTTGCATCAACGTCACACATATGCGAAATCTTGCGCTTCAAACCAGTGCTCAACGGTTCTTCACTTCGACACACGATGATGTCTGGCTGAATGCCGCGTGAGCGCAGTTCGGTCACACTGTGTTGGGTGGGCTTTGTCTTCTGCTCACCGCTTGGCCCGATAAAGGGAACCAACGTGACGTGGATGTAGCACACGTTGTCACGGCCAGCTTCATTACGGAACTGACGAATTGCCTCCAAAAAGGGCAAAATTTCAATGTCGCCGACAGTTCCACCCACTTCGGTGATCACCACGTCTGTGTCTTCAGTGGCGATGCGCCGAATGCGTCGTTTGATCTCATCGGTGATGTGAGGAATGACCTGCACCGTCTTGCCGAGATAGTCACCGCGTCGTTCTGCAGCCAGAACTGCCTGATAAATAGACCCCGTCGTGGCGTTGGAGGAACGTGTGAGGTTCTCGTCGATGAAGCGTTCATAGTGACCAAGGTCGAGGTCTGTTTCGCCGCCGTCATCGGTGACAAACACTTCGCCGTGTTCGAAGGGATTCATGGTGCCTGGGTCGACGTTGATGTAGGGGTCGAGCTTTTGCATAGTGACGCGCAGACCACGC
>JBMTEX010000003.1:0-51413 GCA_049433485.1 Ilumatobacteraceae bacterium
TGACCTTCATGAGGAACACAGCCAATACGTTTCCACCATCTTGAGTACGTGAGTTCACCACAAAGTGATGCCTTCCCATCTCAAGCGCCTCAGGTGCGTTAAACGTTTCATTCAATGAACCATCCGACATTGCCGTGACAGACCCAACAGCAACGGGTGTTGAGTACATCCACACATTGACAACTGCAGACGGTCGCAGTCCCGTGGAAGAAACCGTGAGCTTCATTCCAGGTTCAAGAATGTACGAACCATCGGCCTCAGGCGTCACTGATGTTGTGTCAGCATTTGTGACAGTCAATTTGATGGACAATTGTTTAGTCGTCATCACAGTGGTATTTCCTTCACGCGAAAACTGTGCGTCCACAACCACTCCATCGATAACAACAAGAGTTTGATTCGTCAGCGATTCTTCCTTGACAGGAGGAGTCACATCTTCTGGCGTGCCCACAACTTCTATTTCATCACCCGGGGTTAATGCGGTAATGGGCGTACTTGTTGTTGTTGTTGTTGTTGTTGTTGTTGCTGCTGCAACAGTTGTCGTTGGCGCGACCGATGTCGGGAGAGTCAAAGTTGAACCACTCCGTATCGTTGTAGTGGTAGTTGAACTACTGGCCACAGTTGCCGGTTGAGTGGTGGACGGAGAAACAACCGACGTCGCCGTAGTTGGCGTGGTCGTCGACGGCGCATTAGTCGTGGACGTAGACGACGGAGCCACCGTTGTTGAAGTAGTGGGCGTTGTGGTTGTAGTAGTACTCGTCGTCGAAGTGGTGGTGGTTGTGGTGGTTGTGGTTGTTGTAGTTGTAGTTGTCGTTGTGGTTGTAGAAGAAGTAGCTGTAGGAATATTTCCCGTGCCGTACACCTTTCCAGTTGACCCATAGGTCGCTGCAAGTGCCGTTGATCCGTCGCTCGACAAGACCACCGAAGACCACACACCCGTCACGCCTTCAGACGTAAAAGTAATTCCGTCGTCAGAAAGGTAAATATTTGAAACATTTGCAAAAGCCCATTTTGAACCGTCGGCGGATATAGCAACATCGCGCATACTGATACTGCCCAGTGAACTTCGTTGTGTCCACGTTGTTCCACCGTCAGACGTTGTGTAGATCTTGCCGCTAAATGTTGATGCAATTCCCTTTGTGAAATCATCTGAAAAATCAACAAACCACCAGTCATCAGTGGGGCCTACAGCTGTCCACGTTGCCCCGGTATCGGTGGACCGATAAATACGACCAGTGGACGACTGGCCACAACAAACGGCGACCATTTTGGATCCATCCGAACTGACTGCCACACCTTGCCATGAACGACGACTGTCACGAGACGTCCAAGTTGCACCACCATCAGTGGAGACATACACATAATCCGTGTTTCCGTTACCAGTATTGGCGTAGCTGCTTGCCAATACAACCGACCCATCGCTAGACGTTTCAACGCTTCGGTAATACGCCGTGCGCGTTGCATTCGTCATCGACCAAGTAGCGCCACCGTCTGTGGATTTCAGTATTCCACCCTGAGGACTGGCTCCAGAGTTGTCCACCCGTTCAAATGCCGCATACATGATGAGACCGTTTGCCGAAGCAGCCAGAGATCTCCACTGACGCGCAGAATCACGCTGCGTCCATGTTGCGCCAGAATCTGACGTGGAATAAAGAAACCCGCTGTTACTCGCCACCAACTGACGAACTCCATCGCCCCCCATTGCCACTGCATAAAAATCCTTTGTGCCTGAACCAGGAATTGTTCGCTCGGACCAAGTAGCAGCAGACACTGCCGATTCGGAGAACGCAACTGTTGAGGCCATCAACAATGCAATAATTCCAATTGATCCAAATTGGCGCAGAAATCGATGCGGAAAATGCATTTCTTAAGCCTAGGTAAAAACGCATTAGGTTATGATTTATACACCAAGAGACAACACAATTTGTTTTCAATCCACGCAAGTAGAAGGCTAATCACATGAGCATTTCCACCACATCTGACATTCACGTTGTTGACCAAGCCATTGATGCCCTTCTTGCAGCATGCGATCCCACAAAAGTGGACGACACCACCTTTCGCGGTGCGCGATTTGATGCCGGTCTTGCATGGGTTCATTTTCCAAAAGGACACGGCGGACTCGGACTTCGCCCAGAGTTGAACAAGCGAGTGGAAGAACGTCTTCGTCAAGCAGGCGCCAAAGCACAGAACCCCGCAAGCTTCTTCATGGCACTTGCTGGCCCCACCATCGTGACGCATGGAAGTGAAGAAGTAAAGAAGCGTTTCTTGCGCCCCATGTTCACGGGAGAAGAACTGTGGTGCCAGTTGTTTTCAGAGCCCGGCGCCGGAAGTGACTTTGCCGGTCTCGGGACAAAAGCAGTGCGCGATGGAGATGAGTGGATCATCAATGGCCAAAAGGTGTGGAACACGCTTGCCCACTTGGCCGACTGGGGAATGCTGGTCACACGTACTGACCCAGATGCGCCGAAGCACAAAGGAATGACCTACTTTGCGCTCGACATGAAAGCTCCAGGTGTTGAAGTTCGTCCATTGCGACAAATCACCGGTGAAGCCGAATTCAACGAGGTGTACATGACCGATGCTCGCGTTCCCGATGCACATCGCATTGGCGAGGTCGGCGAAGGATGGCGTGCAGCATTGACAACATTGATGAATGAGCGCACCGCAATCGGTGGAGGTGGTGGTGGCAATGCAAAACGTCGTGGCCCTATTGACGAAGCCATCAAGATTTGGCACAGTCGCCCGGCAGAGGTACGTAGTGAGGGCCACAAAGATCAACTCATGCAATTGTTCTGCAAGAGCGAAGCGTTGCGCCTCACCAACATGCGCGCGGCACAAGCAGCAAAGGCTGGAAACCCTGGACCGGAAGGTTCGATTTCAAAGTTGATGCTTGCTGACTTCAATAAGAAGGTCACCGAGTTCAGTATTGAGTTGATGGGGGCTGACGGAATGGTGGATTATGACTTCACATTCCGTCGACCCGACTCGTTGTCAGTTGATGGTTCTGAAGGTGGAGTTCGTCATGCGTTCTTGCGTGTTCGTGCAAACTCTATTGAGGGCGGCACCAGCGAAATCATGCGCAATATTTTGGGAGAACAAGTCCTTGGGCTTCCAGGTGAACCACGTGTCGACAAAGACATTGCGTGGAGCAAAGTTCCACGTAGCTAATTCACCAACTCACGACAAAAAGAAGAGCCCCCCCGCTGTGGGGGTGGCTCTTCCATTTTGGAAATGAAGCTGTATTAGTTACGCGGCACGAAGACCAGAGAGACCGCGACTGATGAATTGAACAATCGCATCTTTCACTGGAATCATTCCGTACACGATGCATCCGTCAACACAGATGGTCATCCATGATTCGCGCATGGAGCCGGTCATTGTTGAAACGATGCTGATGTCAAGAGCCCACACGAGAAGAATGCTCACAGCGAGTGTGATGTGATCCTTGATAATGGGCAAGCGGTTGATGATTGCATCCAACTTGACGGTGCTGGTGATGCTGTGGAACACAGGCATGACAGCGCCGAGGAGGATGGCCAACAAGATAAGTGAGCCAAGTGTGTACATAGGGTTACCTCTTTCGAGTAAGCCCCCGCCCACTTGTGAATGTAACGAACGTCACATAGAAGTGGTGGATATCCACAGGATTTCTGAAAACCTTGATGTGTAAGGGTTTCCCGAGGTCTATGGTGTGGAAATGATTCGGATTCGCCAGATTGCCCTGGTAGCCAGCGACTTCAACAACGCCGTTCACGACCTGTCAACGGCCCTCGATGTGGACGTCATCTACCGAGACCCAGGCGTTGCCCAGTTTGGATTACAGAACGCTTTGTTCTGTATTGGAGACCAGTTTTTGGAGATTGTCTCCCCCACTACCAACAACACCACGGCAGGTCGACTGCTTGAAAAACGCGGCGGCGATGGCGGATACATGGCCATTTACGACACCAACAATGTTGATCAACTTGTGGCACACGCAAAGCAGCGTGGAGTGCGATTTGTGTGGGAAGGATCAGTTCCAGGAATAAGAGGACATCACATGCATCCTCGAGATACATCAGGAACACTTGTTTCTATCGACGAAACAGACGTTCCCGGCGAATGGCCATGGGCAGGGAAAAACTGGAAAGCTCGACGCGCATCTTCCGTGGCATCGGGAATTCTGAGTTTCGAAGTTGCCGTGGAAGACCCCGATGCAGCTAAAGCACGATGGGAAGAATTAGGCATTAACCATGACGTTCACTTCGCTTTTATCGGCGCCCGAGGCGAAGGACTTGATGTGGTGAATTTACATGCCGTCGACCCATCTCGGCATGGGGAAGAATTTCAATTAGTCGGAACCACATTTCGACTCGTCTAGAAAACTTGTCAGTCTACGATTTCGCACATTTTTTGGTCTAGCCCCTATGGCACACACTTTTCGTACCGACACTGATGACGGATTTTCAGACAAAGTTGCAAGTTCACCGTGTCACGTTGGGATTTATCTTTTTTCCTAAACGGGCTGACGGCACTTCTCAAAAATCATCACTCCATCCACGATGGGTGAATCACGAAACATTTTCTTGTCTCGCTTGTAATTCTGCGGATTAATCCATGGCTCTCTGTCCCCTTGTTTCGGGAACAGATGCATCACACGCTGCATGTAGCCAGCAGTGAAATTGTCAATCCACGGACGCTCGGGCATAGCGGCATCTGATTCACGCAACCGTGGCGTGCAGATCTGTGTCCCTGTCTTGTCCATGTGATTCAACAATCGACACACGTACTCACAGGTGAGGTCAGCCCGCAGTGTCCAGGACGCATTGATATACCCAAAACTTGATGCCAAGTTAGGAACACCCGAGTAAGCACATCCCTTGTATGACCACCTCTGGGAAAAATCGACAGTGTCACCATCAACGGAGAAGGACATTTCACCAAGGGTGACCAAGTTCAGGCCGGTGGCAGTGACGATGATGTCGGCATCAATGTGGTGGCCAGACGTCAACTGAACACCTGTCGCATCAAACCGTTCAATATTGTCCGTGACCACCGATGCCTTGCCTGAGGTGATGGATTCGAAGAGGTCACCATTTGGCACCAGGCACAAACGTTGATCCCACGGGTTATATGACGGAGTGAAGTGAGTTTCCACGTCGTAGTCAGTCCCGAGCGCTTCTCGAACACCTTTGAGTAATGCATCTTTCACTTGCTCTGGTTTGGTGCGAGTGCGCTTGTAAATCAACTGTTGAAGAGTGGTGTTCTTCCAACGGGTGACGGAATAGGCCACTTTCTCTGGAAGGAACTTACGTAGCAGTAGCGATAGTGAGTCTTTGTCGGGGCGAGCCACCACATAGGTGGGTGAACGTTGCAACATCACCACGTGGCTCGCAGTTGCCGCCATGGCCGGCACCAAGGTCATGGCGGTTGCACCCGAGCCGATGACCACTACTTTTTTGCCTGCATAATCCAGATTGTTCGGCCACTGTTGAGGATGAACAATTGTGCCGCCAAAAGTTTCTCTACCTGGAAACTCTGGCGTGAACCCCTCTTTGTAGGAGTAATAACCCGAGCACATAAAGAGGTAGTTGCACGAATATGAGATTGATGTCTGAGTGTGAGAATCAGTTGCGGTCAACGTCCATGTAGCTGTCGCAGACGACCATTCGGCTGACGTCACAAGTGTGTTGAAACGAATCTTTTCTCGAAGCGTGTACTCATCAACTGTCTCATTCAGATACGACAGGATGGACGGTCCATCCGCAATTGACTTTTCTGCGGTCCACGGTTTAAAGCTGTAGCCGAGCGTGTGCATATCGCTATCTGAACGAACACCTGGATAACGAAACAGGTCCCACGTTCCACCCAAGGTTGGACGCCCCTCAAGAATGACAAACGATTTGTTGGGGCAATCTCGCTGCAAGAAATAGCCGGCTCCGATGCCAGAGATACCTGCACCGACTACGACCACATCGAAATGTTCCATAAAGGAAGATTACGCCAGGTCGGTGACGGCACCTGCAAATTGCGCTTGATACAAACGGTAGTAGGCGCCCTTAGATGCCAGCAGTTCCTCGTGGGACCCTTGTTCCACGATTCGTCCAGCCTCCATCACCAAGATGATGTGAGCATCTCGAATTGTCGACAAACGGTGCGCAATAACAAAACTTGTGCGTTGGCTGCGGAGGGCCACCATTGCTTTTTGAATCAACACTTCTGTTCGCGTATCTACTGAACTCGTCGCTTCATCCAAAATCAGAATGCTGGGATCTGCAAGGAACGCGCGCGCGATGGTGAGCAATTGTTTCTCGCCCGCACTGACGGCACCACCTTCGTTGTCAAGAATTGTGTCGTAACCCTTAGGAAGCGAGTGAACAAACCGGTCAACATAAGCCGCTTTGGCTGCTGCCCGAATTTGTTCCTCCGAGGCCGATGGATTTCCGTATGCGATGTTGTCACGAATAGTTCCACCGAACAACCACGTGTCTTGCAGCACCATTCCGATGTTCTGTCGAAGTTCGCGCCTCGGCATGGACGCAATGTCAACACCATCAAGAGTGATTCGACCTGACTGTAAATCGTAGAAACGCATCACCAAGTTAACAAGCGTTGTTTTGCCTGCACCTGTAGGCCCCACGATGGCCACTGTTGTGCCGGGTTCAGCGACGAGACTTAAGTTTTCAATCAGGGGACGCTCTGGCGTGTACGAAAAGGTGACATTTTCAAATGCCACACGACCACGCACCTCTGGCAATGAAACAGACTCAGGTTCAATACTCTCCTCGTCAGCATCGAGCACTTCAAAAACTCGCTCTGCAGAAGCCACTCCGGACTGCAACACATTCATCATTGAGGCAGTTTGAGTGAGTGGTTGTGTGAACTGCCGTGAATATTGGATAAATGCCTGTACATCGCCTAGCCCCATAGAACCCGATGCCACTCTCAACCCGCCCACGAGGGCAATGAGTACGTAGTTGATGTTGCCGACAAACATCATGGCTGGCTGAATGGATCCCGACATGAACTGCGCGCCAAAACCAGCTTCAAACAGCTTTTCATTTGTCACTGCGAAGCGCTCTTCTACTTCAGCCTGTTTGCCGAATGTCTTCACAACGGCATGGCCGGTGAAAGTCTCTTCAATGAGACCATTGAGTGCACCTGTGTGAGTCCATTGTGCGATAAATCGCTTCTTTGAACGATTTGCAATCTGCTTCATTGATAGCACAGACAACGGAACAGTAATGATGGCAATGAGAGCCAACAGAGGCGAGACAGACACCATCATCACCAACACGCCAATAATCGTGAGCAGTGATGTAATGAGTTGGCTGAGAGATTGCTGCAGGCTTTGCGAAATGTTGTCAATGTCGTTGGTGACGCGACTCAACAAATCTCCACGAGAGTTTTGATCAATGTAGGACAAAGGCAAACGGTGAATTTTTGCTTCAATGCTGGAACGCAATGCGTACATGGTGCGCTGAACAACGCCTGCCAACAAAAATGTTTGACCATACGCCAGCAAAAATGAAAAGGCGTACACGCCTGCAGCCCACCACAGCGTGCGGTGGAGTGCAGCAAAATTGACGCCTTGCTCTCCATTACGCCCCGTTAAGCCATTGAACAAAATGTCCGTGGCATGACCTAACACCCGTGGACCGGAGACCACCAACGCAACGCTGAGCACGGCGAGCAACATGATGAATGCAACAAGGAATTTCTCGCCGGCCATTAATCCCAATAAACGCCGAGCGGTGCCAGAGAAGTCCTCCGATTTCTCCACTGGCATACCCACCACATGCATCCGGCTGTTGCGCAACTCTGAGCCAGGCATGTGCTGTTGCTTCTTTTTATCGCTCATACGGCCTCCTCTTGTGAAGTGGCCTGCGAGGACACAATTTCCTGATACGTAGAACAACTAGACAACAGTTCTTCGTGAGTTCCAAGACCCACGCACTCCCCGTCTTCAAGAACAAGAATCTTGTTCGCACGCTGAATGGTGGACACACGCTGGGCTACCACCACCACAACAGCATTTCGAACGTGAGGTTCAAGTGCTGCGCGCAATTGAGCATCGGTTGCAAGGTCTAGCGCAGAGAATGAATCATCAAACAAATAAATCTCTGGTTGACGTATTAACGCACGTGCGATTGCTAAGCGTTGCCGCTGCCCGCCCGACACGTTTGTTCCGCCTTGTGCAATGGTTGCATCCAATCCACCTGGCATTGCTCGGACAAAGTCTTCGGCCTGCGCGATACGCAGTGCAGTCCACATTTCTTCGTCTGTGGCATCTTCTTTGCCGTAGCGCAAGTTGCTGGCCACAGTTCCAGAAAAGAGATACGGCTTCTGAGGCACCATGCCAACGCGTGACCACAATGCTTCTGGTGCGAGATCTCGAATATCTACGCCATCTAAGCGAACAACGCCTTGGGTGGCATCGAACATTCGGGCAACAAGGTTCACAAATGTTGTCTTTCCAGAACCCGTGCTACCAACGACAGCCAATGTCTCACCGGCATGAACCGTCAGAGAAATGTTGTTCAAGACTGGCAACTCTGCGCCCGGGTATTGAAACCCCACGTGATCAAATTCCAATTGCGCCGTGGCTGAAATGTCGGTAATTGGAGTCTGCGAAATCACAACGGACGTCTCCGTGCCAAGAACTTCCATGATGCGTTCCGCGCTGACCGCAGAGCGCGGAATTAGTGCTGCCATCCATGTGGTCATCATGACCGACATCAAGATTTGTGTGAGATATGTGAGGAATGCAATGAGTGCACCGGGACGCATGAGCCCTTCGCTAATGCGATCTGAACCGAACCACACAACAGCCACGCTGGAGAAGTTCACAATAAGTGTTGCTGTCGGAAACATGAGTGCCTGCAAACGGCCGCCACGAAGCGCGGTTTCCGTCAACGATGTGTTTGCAACTGCGAATCTCTCTGCCTCTTCTGGTTCACGCGCAAATGCTCGCACCACACGAATACCTGTGAGTTGTTCGCGCATGATTTCATTAATGCGATCAATGCGTTCCTGCATTTTGCGGAAGGTAGGCACCATGCTGGAAATAATGAGGGCCAGCAAAACCGCCAAGATAGGAATGGACACCATCAAGATGCGAGACAAACCCAAATCTTGATGCATCGCCATAGCAATGCCACCAATGGCGGTAAATGGAGCGCCGAGAATGAGCGTGCAAGTCATGAGCACCAGCATCTGTACTTGCTGAACATCGTTGGTGATGCGGGTAATGAGCGACGGCGCCCCGAATTGAGCAACCTCGCGTGAAGAAAATGAGTTCACCTGGTGGAACAGGTTCCGTCGCACATCGCGGCCAAAGCCCATGGCGACTTTTGAACCGATATACACGGCCGCAACAGAGAACGTCACTTGTGCCACAGTGACTAGCAGCATGATGCCACCCATCCGCCAGATGTAACCCACGTCGTTCTTGACAACTCCGTTGTTGATGATGTCGGAGTTCAGTGTTGGCAAGAAGAGTCCCGCCATCGCTTGGACGAATTGAAACCCAATCACGAGCCATAACAAGCCTCTGTATTTCGCCAAAACAGAAGTCAGCAGGCCCTTTAACATAACTATTCAAGGATACTTGCCTGTTTCACGAGGAGCGTAGGTGGAGACTTCCGCGCGAGGTGAGGGGTACTACTCTGGCTAGGTGCCCAGCAATTTTGTACTCAAAACCATGAACGCCGTCCACAAAACCGGTCTTGCAGTCACTCGCGGAAAATGGGGTTGGAATCCAGCCGGTATGCCCGCGATCAAGTTGTACACCATTGGCCGTAAAACTGGCCTGGAACGCGAGAGCATGCTTACATGTCCCGTCGTCGACGGCGACACATATGTCATTGTTGCCTCGCGCGGTGGCGACGATTTTCATCCAGCATGGTTTTTGAATTTGCGCGATAATCCTCGGGTGTGGGTGGAGGCTCAAGGTCAGCCCAAGCACGAACGTCGTGCACGAATTGGAAGCCCCCAAGAACGCGCGACGCTGTGGCCGCAGATCACTTCCAAATTCAAGGGATACGCCGGATACCAGCAACGCACTGAGCGAGAGATTCCTATCGTGTTCCTAGAACGTCTGTAGCAGGGGTCATTCGTAGCCCATGGAGCGACACCTAGTATCTGATTCGTGATTGATTGGGCAACAAGTGTTATCGACTCCATTGGATTGATTGGAGTTGCATTTCTCGTTGCGCTCGAGAACGTCTTCCCACCTATTCCATCGGAGCTGATTCTCCTTCTCACTGGTTTCAATGTCAGCGACGGACGATTTGATTTCGTGAGCGGTGTTATCGCAGCAACTATTGGATCCGTCGTTGGTGCGTACTTTCTCTACGGAATCGGTCGCCTATTAGACGACGAACGCATGGAACGATTCCTTGCAGGCATCGGTCGGTTTGTCGGCCTGAAGAAGTCCGATGTTCACAAAGGCTTTGTCTGGTTCGAGCGCTACGGAACCTATGTGGTGCTGTTCGGTCGACTCATTCCCGTGGTGCGCTCCGTTGTATCCATCCCCGCCGGCGGCGACAAGATGCCCCTGGCCAAGTTCACCCTCCTCACCGCGGCCGGATCCCTAGTGTGGAACATCGTGTGGGTGGCCGTGGGCTGGGGCCTTGGCGACCAATGGGAGAAGGCTGGGAAATGGGGCGACTATCTCCAATATGCCGTGGTTGCCGCGGCAGGTATTGGATTCGTATCCCTCATTGTGCGAGCCCGTCGCACCAAAGGTGGGCAGGAATAAGTCCCTCTGTAGACTGAGGGCTCACCATACGCGGGTGTAGCTCAATGGCTAGAGTTCCAGCCTTCCAAGCTGGCTATGCGGGTTCGATTCCCGTCACCCGCTCCATTTGACCCTTATTCGTGCATGAAACGTGTACGAAATTCGTCCACCGATATCTCATATATGTCCTCTGGACCGTCTTCATCATCTATCTGTTGGCCCACACGTTCGAATCCGAATCGTTGCACCAACTGAACGGACGCTGTGTTATCCGGGTCCACGGTGTAGCGAAACGTGCGGACACCAGGCTGCTGGGCCGCCCATGACCACATGCCGAGCACCGTTTCATATCCAAAACCTTGACCTTGAAACTCATCGTGAATTCCAAGTCCAATTTCCAACATTCCTTCATTGTCGGGCGGCGCATGAAAACTGGCACTACCAATCACTTCAGACGACTCTCGCAACACCACCCACCGGATGAACCACTTATTTGTAGACGGATCGACTTGAACTTGCGGCGCCCTCCATCTCACCGGTGATGGTTCCGATGTCAGTACGCCGTGCGGATTTCGGTACGAACAATCTCGAAAGATTTCTTCGTGCGATGCGCCGTTGTGAAGTGCTACGAGTCGATGCGCAGACAGGTGATGTAATTCAATTCTGGTACAAGCAATAACTGGTTCAACATCATCCGACAACCTCACAGCATCATGGTAATTGACCTGGGTTTGTTTGGTCATTGATGACCTTCAGCGAAGATAAGACCAAATTCAGTTGACTAATGTTCAGCCATGGCAGGCGACCCGATGACGCAACGGAATTATGCGTTGACTGGACCCGAAGGACTAGTGGCTATCGACCGAGGCCTTGTTGGTGCTTCGTGGTATTTGTCGCCAATTCGCCGTGAAGATCTACTTCCCCTCATGGCACGGAGAAATTCGCCAGCGTTATTCCATACCGCCTTATGGGTCGTGTTGCTTGTCGTAAGTGGCGCATGGCTGTGTCTCACATGGTTGTCTTGGTGGACCTTGCCGGCAGCCTTCGTTTATGGAACGTTGTACGGATCAGCATCAGATGCGCGATGGCACGAATGCGGGCACCGCACTGCATTCTCGTCGAAACGAGCAAATGATGTCATTTACTACATCGCATCATTTATGGATATTCGCGAACCAGTGTCATGGCGATGGAGTCATCATCGACATCATGCCGACACCATCATCGTGGGACGAGATCCTGAAATTGCGTACCCTCGCCCTACACCATTTTGGAAAATCTTCTTGGACATGTTTGGCATCCTCAGCACGAAAGCTGAATTTCGAAAATATGCCTACAACATTGTGGGACGACTCACCCCAGAGGCCGCAACCTTTGTGCCACAGCGAGAGGCATCGAATGCCATTCGTTGGGGACGGATCCATGTGACGCTCTTTCTCGCAATTATCGCGTGGTCCATTGTGGTTCAGTCACTTCTACCTCTGATGTTGTTTGGGTTACCCTCGCTCTACGGACGTTGGTTGCTCGTAGTTTTTGGCACGACACAACATGCCGGACTTGCTGAAGACGTGCTTGACCATCGACTCAACACAAGAACTGTTTATATGGGTCCAATCCTGCGTTTCTTGTATCTCAACATGAATTATCACCTTGAACATCACATGTATCCGGCAGTTCCCTATCACGTCCTTCCACAACTGCACGATCTTGTGAAAGAGGATTTGCCCGCGCCGTATCCAAACATGCGGTCCGCCTATCGCGACATCTTGCCTGCACTTCGTCGCCAACGACGAAATTACGACTATTACTTGAGCCCCGAGTGGGCTCGCGATCAGAATTGAGATCAATGAACGCCAACGACATTCCTATCGCCCACACGCCAAACGGTGGCTATGGGAGTCAATTTCCGCCACTCATTCTCGCTGGCTGCACTGAACCACTCGTTGATGGTGCACCCGACCTTCGCGGAATCTGGAGAGCTTTGAGCGCCACGCGGGGCGGAGAACCAGTGGCAGCAGATGATCGCCTACTTTCCTATTCAGAACGAATTGAACAATGCGGCAATCGAATTGTTGATTGTGGAGGTGGAACCATCGCAGATGCGCGCGCCGACGGCACTGAAGAAAATGGAGTTCACGACGTATCGGTTTTTGATTTCACCACTCCTATACATGTTGTTGCTTCATATGAAGATGGTTCCTTCGTCTTACGACCAGTTGGACTACCAGGAATCGAAGTTCGCCGTTGGTTAGACGAGGATGGCCACATGATATGGACTCGCCCCGACATGGGAGGCATTCGGGTTGTGCTCGAACGAGTCAGCCCGCCGCTCTAGTGAGCTGCATTGCACTTGTCCACCCGAATGTTGTCAGGTTCATTTGCCACACCGGCACCAATACCTTCTAATGCAGCGAACGGACCACAAGGGTGTGCTGCAATCCAAACATGAACCATTGGTGCACCACCAGTTTGAAGTACAGAATTTGGTGGACAGTTTCCGTTTGCATCTAGTGCACCGATGACTTTAGGTACACCGTTCACATTTCGCCAGCACAAGTTGTCGTGCACATGCCACTGCAATAAACCACCACCGTAATTCACCAACGTGGTGTCATTGATTGCCGTTCCTGGTGGTGCGATAAACATTGCAGACACCAAGGTCTTTGTGGTGCCCACAATTTTGTAGACCAGTGATTCTGGAGCTGTCGTGTCAAGAAAGCGATTGTCATTGAGTAGCGAATACTTGATGAGGTGTTCGTAACCAGAGGATTCATCTCCAATAGACAAGTAACCAGCGGCTATGGCCGTTGCATAATTTGCATATGTCGGCAGATCTCGTTTGGTGTTCTCAAGTAGTGCCAGTGCACGTTGACCCTGCTCGGCCGTAAAACCTTCTATCCCTGTTAGGTTCACCGGTTGATTTGGGTCGTAGGCACGGGGCCATCCAGATGCGGCTGCTTTTGCTTGATCTGAAGTTTGTACGTGGCTATGAATTGTGGTTGTTGTGGAGGAAGTTGTTGTTGTTGTTGAAGATGTTGTCGTTGATTTCTTCCCTGACGAACGCGACTCTTTTGTAGCCGCAGTTGAGCCAGCAATAGTTGTTGTGCTGGCATCACTGGTCTCCACTACCGCTTCTTGTTGACTGGGAGTAATGATGACACCGTTGGCATCAATGGTGAGACCACCGTCCACAAGTTCAACTTCTCCATGGACATGAACAATGCCTGTTGCCGACCATGCACCAACAAGCCCAATCGCAACACATGTGTACGCCGCATTCATTCCCATTGTGCGTCGCACTGGTACATCGCCGCGCTGTGTTGCCCACAAGATTGCACCTACAACGACAACTGCCAAGAACGCACACAGCGAATCAGCAGCCTGTGGATCTTCTGGGGTTTGCAGACCGTCGATATATGCGATCCCCGACGTGCGTGTGAGCACCCATCCCGAAATTGCAACGACGCTGATCCCAAGACCAGCGAGGCGAACTTGCCAATGCGAACTGAACAGCGAGGCCATGCCCCACCCAATTTGTAAAACAGCCAAAGCCAGAAAAGACCGAGCGGCCGATGCGTGTTCTGCATGCAAACCAACAGCGATGGCATGAATTAACCCGGCACCAATCGAGCTATATGCAGCCCACCGCAATCGCTGAATCATTCGGCCCCCTCAATCGATGCCAATTTAGCCGTTTAGCCGACCAAACTGTGACAGGCGTCTCATTCGGTCTTCTACTATGGACTCCATGACGACATCCACAATTTCATCCATAGCGGACATTGTCCGCACCCACGGAACTGGTCGACCCCAACTTCCATGTCTCACCGAGGGTGAACGTTCTCTCACCTGGGCCGAGATGTATGAACTTTCACAACGAGTTGCACAGGGTTTTGTTGCAGCCGGAGTAGGCAGCGGTGACCGAGTTGCATTACTCGACATGAATGGTATTCCCCATTTTGAAATTGCATTCGGCGCAGCACTTATTAACGCAGTCAGTGTTGATGTGAACTGGCGACTTGCGGCACCTGAGGTGGAATACATCGTCAACAACGCAGAGGCAAAAGTTCTCGTTGTCGGAGCCGAATTTGTCGGCATTCTCGATGCAATTGCCGACAAGTTGGTCCATACAAAACTGATTCTGGTTGTTGGTGGTCACGGTGGCTATGAAGACTGGAATTCATGGGTGGCGCGACAATCTCTCGGCGATCCTCATGCAAATAGTGCGCCTGATGATGTTGCATTTCAGTTGTATTCAAGTGGAACAACTGGACTCCCCAAAGGAGTCATGTTGTCGAACAACAACTTCCTCGCCATCGCTCCGATGATTCGCGAAATTTGGGAACTCAAAGAAGATTCAGTCAATCTCGCAGCAATGCCGCTTTTCCATATTGGCGGTGGTGGCTGGGCAATGGCAGGAATGTACATGGGATGCAGCACCGTCATTGTGCGAATAATGGACCCCGTTGCGCTCATCAAACTGATTGGCGAAAAGCGAATCACACATGGATTCCTTGTACCAGCAGTTCTCGCATTCATGAATATGGTGCCCGGAGTTGAAGATGCTGACTTCTCAAGTCTTGAAGTAATGGTGTACGGCGCATCTCCCATCAGCGAAGACGTACTCACAAAAAGCGTTCAATTACTGAAGTGCAAGTTCTGGCAGGCCTACGGACTCACCGAGACAACCGGTGGAGTGATCAACTTGCCGCCAGATGACCACAATCCCTCTGGAACAAATAAACACCGTCTTCGCAGCTGTGGAATTCCAGGACCAGGAGTAGAAATTCGAATCGTAGACAACGACAACAATCGTGACTGCAATGTGGGAGAAGTAGGAGAAATCTGGTGTCGCTCAGCGCAAGTCATGCTGGGCTATTGGAAACGACCAGAGGACACCGCAAAAGCGATTACGCCTGATGGGTGGTTCAAAACTGGTGACGCCGGATACATCGATGCTGATGGGTACGTCTATATCCATGACCGCGTGAAAGACATGATCGTGTCCGGTGGAGAAAATGTCTATCCAGCGGAAGTGGAAAACGTTTTGATGTCGCACCCCGGCATCGCAGATGTAGCGGTCATAGGAATTCCGCACGAAAAATGGGGAGAGACCGCACTAGCTGTCGTTGTGAAAACTCCAGATTCCGATGTCACGGAACAAGACATCATCGACTTCTCACGTGAACGTTTGGCTCGGTTTAAGTGCCCAACACAAGTTCAGTGGATCGATGTCTTGCCACGTAATCCAAGCGGAAAAGTTCTGAAGAAAGATTTGCGTGAACCGTATTGGGAAGGCCGCGAACGACGCGTCAACTAATTAACGGCCCAGCAGAGTTCCGCCATCACACGAGATGACTTCACCAACGGTGAACGCACCTGCGCGCGAGCACAAGAAAATGGTGAGGCCGGCAATGTCTTCCGGCGAGCCGACTCGATTGCTGGGGTTCATCTGACCAACAGATGACCAGTCGGTTGCCTCGACGTCGCCGCCGCCGCCCACACCTGTGGACAACATGTATGTGGGGAACGGTCCCGGAGCAATCGCGTTAACGATGATGTTGCGCTTGCGTAAACGAGCGGCCAACACTTTCGTCAACGAGTGCACTGCCGCCTTCGAGGGGCCATACGAATATGTCTCAAAAGTTGGTGTACTGAGTCCATCAATGGAACCAATGTTGACGATGCGTGATGGATCTTCTGTTGTGGCACGAGAGGTCATCAACGGAAGCATTCGCTGAGTCAAGAAGAAAATTGATTTGACGTTGGTGTCCATGACTTTGTCCCAACCAACTTCAGGGAACTCTTCAAGCGGTGCACCCCATGACACGCCTGCGTTGTTCACGAGAATGTCAACATGCTTCTCGCGCTTTGAAATTTCAGCAACAAGAGCGTCAATACCATCCATGTCTGCCACGTTTGCGGGGATAGAAATGCACTCGCCGCCATAGTTCTGCATGAGGCGCTGTGCTGCTTCGTCGCACTGTTGTGCCTTACGGGACGAGATGTACACCTTTGCTCCGTTAGCCAACAGGCCAGCCGCAATCATTTCGCCGATACCGCGAGATCCACCAGTAACGAGGGCAACTTTTCCCTTCACCGAGAAAAGATTCTGAAGTGTCATGTCGTGAGCCATTGTGTCCTCCACGTGTTTGCGACTGCTTGTAGAGAATAGGTCAACAGGTCAACTCCCCCGCCACCGAACACGGTTACGACGAGAATCCCCCGCGGGACAGCGTTGCAGTACCTGGTGGGTCCATCGCCCACGGCGCCCCAACCCCCCATTCGTCTGCGAATACAACATCATTCATAGGCACTCGACGTACCGGCCCATGACTGCCAGCTGGCTTGCCCAGCGTGATGGTTGCCGCAATAAAGGCATCGTCGGGGATGCCGAGAAGTTCGCGTAACTGCTGTTCAACGAACCCATGAAAGCCCGTGAGTACTCCTCCGTAACCTAACGCGCGCGCTGCCAACAAGATGTTTTGGCACGATGGATACACCGATGCTCCTTCGGTTGGTGTCGGCGGGCGATATCTCACCAAAAATGCAAGAACTAATGCAGGGACTTCTTCAAAGTTGTCAACGTAGTTCTGCATTGTGCGCGCCATTCGCGCCTTCGGTGATGATTCATCAACAGCAACTGTTTCGTCGTAGCCATCGGTATTTCGCTTGTCATTCCACAGCGTTTGCGCACCACGTGCAATGAGCGCCTTCACTTCACGCGCTCTCTCTGAATCCGTAAACACCATGAACCGAAAAGGTTGCCTGTTTGATCCGCTTGGAGCACGTGTTGCCGCAAACATGATGTCTCGCAACACGCTGTCTGGTATGGGTTCGGGCAGATAACGACGAATGGCGCGAGTTGTTGCCATTCCTTCCAACAAACCTACGGTGTCAGCGAATACGTGTGAATAATCAGTCATGGCATTGACTTCAGTTAATGGCTATGTCCGAGAACACCAGCATCCTTAGCCCACTTCCAATGCATTCGTCCGTGATCTGCGTTTGCTGCAATGACTCCACCCACCGTTCCGTCGGCCCACGGCGCACCGGGCAACACTTCTTCTAATTGTTCATCTGTTAACTCGCTGAGAAGTTGAAGTGAATCCGCACGTGCACGGGCGCCCAATGCCACTACTTCATGCAATGACTTTCCGTGGTGCTGCAGTTGCCACTCTTCTGTCATTGCATGGACAGAGGCCATGATTTGATCTCGCGTACGCGGCTGACCTGCGTCGTCGTTGGCAAGGCCAACGGGATTGGAATGGCCCGAGAAATGGCGGCGAATCATTGCGGCAAAGTTGTGCTCAATCAACGCGAGATGAGCCAGGTGATCAAGAGCAGACCAATAATTAGATGGGTTGTGTTCACTTGGTGTGAGATCGCTGAATAACTGCTCATCAGTCAGCTGAGAATATGTCTCCAGCAACCATGCACGGTCTTCGTTGAGTTTCTTCTCAATCTCGATGCGGTTCATATCCACTCCTCCAACGGCAACATCTCGAGTCTGCCATGTAGACGAGGCGCGAAGTACTGTCACACCATGACGAAGAGTCCTGCCCACCCAGAACTTGGTTTCTATACCTTGGCTGGAGCCCCACAATCTCCGCGCGACATGTTTGCCGAATTGGCACGGGCCGAAGAACTGGGCCTCGGTACTGCATTCATTTCTGAACGCTTCAACATTAAAGAAGCTGGCGCGCTCACTGGCGCAGCTGTTGCGGCCACCAACTCACTGAACATCATTACTGCCGCCACAAATCACACCACTCGACATCCGCTCGTCACAGCCTCGTGGGCTAGTACCTTGCATCTCTTGTCCGACGGTCGATTCAGTTTGGGTCTAGGTCGCGGTATTGAAGCCATGTTTAAGGCATACGGCATACCCATGGCCACCACTGCATCACTTGAAGAGTTTGCACATCTCATGCGTCGACTCTGGAAGGGCGAAACGGTAATGAATTGGTCCGACCTCACTGGCAATTATCCAGTGTTGCGTCTTGACCCTGCGTTTGATCTTCATATTCCACTCAGCATCACCGTGTTTGGACACAACACATTGGAAATGGCGGGCCGTGCATACGACAATGTGATTCTCCACACATTCTTTACAGACGAGACAACAGAACGTGCTGTGAAAACCGTGAAGGCATCGGCAGAGAAAGCAGGGCGAAACCCTGACGACGTGAAGGTGTGGTCATGCTTTGCAACTATTGGAGATCACATTTCGCCAGAGTTACGGCTGAAGAAAACTGTGGGCCGTTTAGCTACCTATCTTCAGGCATACGGCGACCTCATGGTGAAAACGAACAACTGGGACCCAGCAGTCCTGCAGAGATTCCGCAACGATGATTTTGTTCGTACGTTCCCTGGTGCCCTTGACGCCAAAGGAACTACTGAAGATCTTGAGCGTGTTGCGCCACTTATTCCGCAAGAGTGGCTTGCACCTTCAGCGCAAGGTTCACCGCAACAATGTGTTGCTGCAATAAAGAATCAATTCGCACTTGGATGCGATGGGGTCATCATGCACGGTGCAACGCCAGCAGAACTTGAACCAATTGTTCGCGCATATTCTGGCAATTAGAAACGGCGGATTATCGAATCCAGTGTGAGGCCAGCATGCGTGCCGCCTCTTGTGGTTTTTCAATCATCCACCAGTGACCGCAGCCCTCAAGACGGGCAACTTTTGCACCCACAGCAGTGGCTACTTCTTCATGTGTTTCGTGCGGGCCGGCATAGTGGTCGTTTTCGGCAATGATGACTAATCCTCGCTTTGGTTTTTCGCTGACGAACTTCTCCCCCAGCAACCGCATGACCGGTTGTGCGGCATCTCGATATAGACGAACAACACTGTCTGCCATTACGTCGTTAATGTGCGGCTTCATGGCTCGAGCTACGTCTTCGTTAATGCCCAATGCACCGAACGCACCAATGAATGAATCGATATCGAGGTCAACAAGACCTTTCATCATTTGCTCACCAAGCTCTGGTGTCTGCCAACCCTGTGCCGCGTCGTGCCACACGTAATCGCGATGTAGTAGCCCCATGCAGTCGGCTGCCCACGTGCGCACGATTCCCGGATACTCCGCCAACACGCCAAACACATGGCCTGCTCCCCAGTCATGGCCCACCAGATCAATATCTCCACCGATCGCTTTTAGTTCGCTTGCCAACCACTGGACATATTCACGCCGTGTGCATGTAAAACCCGCTGGCACTGGCGACCCAAATCCGGGCGGTGACAACAGCACAATATCGTTTATGCGACGTTCTTGTAAGAGTTCCACCAACGGCGACCAAATGTCTGCCGACTCTGGATTGCCGTGTACAAATACCTTTGTCATTTGTTCCCTTTCTTCTTTGATTGCAAATATCGTTCGCCGACTGCACGACTCTCAGGGTCATGCACTGCAAAAGCAAAAATGTCTGCATCCGATGCAAAGTCGCGGCTGTGAACCATCTCTTCTAATGCTGCATTGACTTGTTGCTTAGTTGTTCGCAACACATACGCAGACTTTGACGCAAGCTGTTCTGCCAATTCTTGTGCCGCTGTCATTACTGTGCCCTTCGGAACAATGGTGTTGATGAATCCCAACGATTTTGCTTCGTCTGCACCAAACGGACGACAGGTCAGCACGAGTTCTTTGGTTGCTGCAGGTCCAATCTCACGCACAAGGCGTGGGATTCCACTCCACGTGAGAGGAATGCCAAGGTCTACTTCGGGAATCACAAATCGCGAGTCCTCTTCGGCAAGACGCAAATCACAACTGTTCGCAAGTACTAACCCACCACCGATGCAGTTCCCCTGAATCGCAGCGATTGTCAGAGCATTCATTCCAAAGATTGCCTCGGCCATCAACCGTCCGATGTCTGCGATGTCACGGGTGGAGTAGTTCGGATCTGGCGTGGAGAAAGTATTGAGGTCGAATCCTGCACAAAAGGAACGCCCATGGCCAGACACCACAACAACCTTTACGTGCCGTTGGCTATCAAACCAGTGAGCGGCAGCAGTCAGATCTTGCAAGGTCTGTCGAGATAAGGCGTTCAGTTGCGCTGGACGATTGAGTTCTAGCGCTCCAATTTCCCCGGAAACCGATACGTCAAGGGTCTCGAACTGGCTCATATGCATCCCCAATGATTTCGGCCCAAATGCCGTGCCATAAGGTTTAGTCCACGTGGAGGTTGGCTGCAGTAGCCACACGCAATTGGAGGAACATCATGGAACGCGAAGCATGGATTATTGACGCCGTTCGCTCACCACGCGGAAAGGGCAAAGACACAGGTGCCCTGCACAACGTCCATCCGCAACGCATCTTGGCTCAGGTTCTGAACGGCCTTCGCGATCGCGTCGGTTTCGACACTGGCGATGTTGACGATGTCGTCATGGGATGTGGCGCCGGAAGCGGCGACCATTCGATGGACATTGCCCGCATGGCCGCACTCGATGCTGGTTGGTCACTCGATGCCCCAGGCGTCACCTTGAACCGCTTCTGTGGTTCGGGTCAACAAGCGGTGAACTTCGCAGCAATGGGCGTGCTGTCCGGCATGCAAGACATGGTGGTAGCAGGTGGCATTGAATCAATGTCGCGCCCATCCCCCATGCATGTTGATGGCTTCACCGCCAACAATGCACACCTTCGTGAACAGTTCGACATGGTCCCGCAAGGTATTTCTGCAGACCTCATTGCAACATTGGAAGGTTTCTCCCGCGAAGAGTGCGATGCACTTGCTGTTGAAAGCCAGCGTCGCGCAGCAATTGCTATTTCCGAGGGGCGCTTTGAACGTTCCCTCATTCCCATTTTCCATGACGACGGAACACTCGCCCTAGCGGTCGATGAACACCCGCGTGCTGGCACCACCATGGCCGACCTTGCAAAACTGTCTCCAAGTTTTGAACAAATGGGCGCATACAAGAAAGATCCAAACGGTTTATCCATTGACGAAACTGCGTTGAAGGCGTACCCACAACTTGCAGCAATCAACCATGTTCATCATGGTGGAAACTCATCCGGCGTTGTCGACGGTGCAGGAGCTGTATTAGTGACATCACCTGAATACGCAAAGGCACACGGACTGAAGCCACGTGCACGCATCATCATGACCGCCGTTGCCGGAACAGAGCCCGTCATTATGCTCACCGCGCCCGGACCAGCAGCACAACGCGTGGTGCAGAAAGCAGGAATGACTTTCAACGACATCGACCTGTTTGAAGTCAACGAAGCTTTTGCGGCCGTTGTGTTGAAGTTCTTCAAAGACACGGGTGTTGACCCCAGCAAGGTGAATGTGAATGGCGGCGCTATGGCACTTGGCCACCCCATTGGCGCAACGGGCGCAATGCTGATTGGAACATTGATTGACGAACTAGAGCGTCAAGACAAAACCACCGGTCTCATCACCATGTGCACTGGCGGCGGTATGGGCACTGCCACCATTATTGAACGCCTCTAAGTGACACCGCCAGAGGTGGTGGCGTACAGTTGAGACATGCCAAGTCGGTTTCTTCACTCGTTTGCAAAACCATCATCTGATTCGTTCATCAACATTGTTCGTGGAGACATGGCACAACTGTGGGACGACAAGGGAAACCAGTACATCGACGCCATTGGAAGCCTGTGGTACTGCCAAATTGGCCACGGGCGACAAGAAATGGCAGAAGCCATCGCATCGCAGGTGAGCGCTCTAGAGACCTACTCAACGTTTGATCCATTTACTAATCCGCTTGCCGAAGCAGTGGCAGACAAGATCGCCTCGCTGTCCCCTGTTGCTGATGCGCGCGTCTTCCTGTGCGGCAGTGGGTCGGAGTCCATCGACACTGCAATGAAGTTTGCCCGCACCGCACAAATTCAATCGGGCCACTCTGAACGAAGCGTCATCATCACGCGTGACCGTGGATATCACGGCACTAACTATGGCGGCACCAGTGCACAAGGTCTTCCCTTAAACAAAGTGGGATACGGACAGCTGCTAGAAGGTGTTATTCAAGTAGATGCAGACGACATTGAAGCAATGGCTCTTGCGGTAAACGAAAATAAGGGCCGACTTGCAGCCATCATTGCTGAACCAGTGCAGGGCGCAGGTGGTGTGTGGCCATCATCGTCTGAATATCTCAGCCAACTTCGCCGACTGTGCGACGACAACGGTGCGTATCTCATTTTCGATGAAGTCATCACTGGCTTCGGCCGATTGGGCACATGGTTTGGCGCGCAGTACTACGGCGTTACCCCAGACATGATCACATTCGCCAAGGGCGTCACAAGCGGGTATCAACCACTCGGTGGCGTCATCACCGGCGCAGCTGTTAACTCTGCGCTCACAACAGACCCATCATTCTTCTTGCGCACTGGCTACACATATTCGGGCCACGCAACAGTGTGTGCCGCAGCACTCAAGAACCTCGACATCATGGAACGCGAAAACCTACTGCAACGAGCAGTTCATGTTGGTGGTCTCATTGAGAACGGTTTGAAAGCCCTCACCGCCGATGGAACTCTCACTGGCTACCGCGGTGCAGGTGCAATTTGGGCAGGAAAACTTCCGGATGGAATGGATGCAACAGCAGTACGAGACAAGATGATTTCGCGCGGCGTCATTGCACGAGCAATTCCAGGAGTCATCGCGTTCTGCCCACCACTAGTCATCACAGATGAACAGGTGAGCACAGTTCTCGACGTGTTTGCCTCGGTGGTGCTTGAAGGCTAATTACAGCAAGCGCGTAATTAGACTGCTGGTGTCTTTTCTGGCGCCACCAGATTGCGCTACTTCCCTATAGAACCCGAGAACCGTTTCAGTCACAGGAATTTGTGAACCGTTACGTTGTGCTTCTTCCGCCACGTATGCAAGGTCTTTCACCATCCACTCAACAGCGAAACCAAAATCAAACTGGCTATCTACCATTGTGTGACCGCGGTTCTCCATCTGCCAGCTTTGTGCGGCACCTTTGGAGATGACATCAAGCACTGCATGCGCATCAAGACCGGCGTTGTCAGCGAAAGCCAGGCCTTCAGACAGCGCTTGTACCAAACCTGCAATGCAAATTTGATTCACCATTTTTGTGAGTTGACCAGAACCAATACCGCCAAGGCGAACACATGAACGCGAATATGCACTGATAATTCCAGACACAGCGTCGAACTCTGCCGGCGATACAGAACCACACATCACGGTGAGAGTTCCGTTTTCTGCACCAGCTTGTCCACCAGACACTGGCGCATCGATAAACACCACTCCGTAGGCCGCACAACTTTCGTACATATCACGAGCCAACACAGCAGAGGTGGTGGTGTGATCAACAACAATGAGGCCTTCGTGTGCGCCGTCGAGAATTCCGTTTTCACCCAGCATCACCTGACGAACATCGTCATCGTTACCGACGCACAGAAACACCACATCACTCTCGGCCGCAACTTCGGCAGGCGTTGGAAGAGCTTGATGACCGTGCGTAGCAACCCACTCCAATGCTTTTGCACCAGTGCGATTGAACACAGACACGGAGTGACCCGCTGCTACAAGATGCCCGGCCATGGGAAAGCCCATGACACCCAAACCACAAAAGCCAACGCGGGCCATGGGACTACAGATCGTCGTCGAGGTCGGCGTCGTCGTCTGACTCAACGACCTTTTTCTCGGCTTCCACTTTCTTCTTGGCAACCTTGGCAGGCTTCAAGACACCCTTTTCAAGCGCCTGATTCAAGAACTCTTCAGCCTCTTCTTTGGTGCACTTACGTGCAGGCTGAATTTCAGAGATGAGGTTGGTGCGAGCGCGCTCGTACATGGTGCGCTCTGCGGCCGACAACGATGCATCGCGGTTACGCGCTGCGAGGTTACGAACCACTTCTGCCACCTGATACACGTCGCCACTCTTCAACTTTTCTTGGTGGTTCTTGAATCGACGTGACCAGTTAGATGGCACGCGCGGGTCTGCCTTCGACAACACGGCAACAAGGTCTTCAAGTTCGTCTGGCGACACTGGTGGTCGAACTCCGACCTCGTCGAGTTTGGCCAACGGCACACGCAAGGTCATTTCATTGATGATGGTCTCGAGGATGAGGTATTCCTCTTTCTTCCCCGTTCCAAAGAAGTCTTGCTTCTTTGTGCCCTTTACTTTGCAGGCTCCATGCTGGGGGTAGATGACGATGTCATCTTTCTTAAAATCCACCCTGCAATTGTAAGGGTTGGGAAGGTCATTCCCACGATTCACGGTCTGGCGCCCCCGGCAGGAATCGAACCTGCGACCTGCGGATTAGAAGTCCGATGCTCTATCCAACTGAGCTACGGAGGCAATAACCCCACTCTACCGAGGAGTTTTCAACAGGAGTGAGCGAAGAAACGAGAGTGCGGTGATAACGCTGAACTGACGCATTTGATCTCGTTGTCCCGGCAACACGGATGTTGTGGAGTGCTCTGAGCCGTCTTCTAACACCACCCCCATACACAACGTGCCAGCTGGTTTGCCGTCTTGCTCGTCTGGCCCCGCCACACCAGTGACTGCAAGCGACACTGAACTATTCAATACTCGCCGCACACCGCGCGCCATCTCGATAGCAGCACTCTCTGAAACAACCAGACCAGGCGCGACGCCCAGAACATCAAACTTTACATCGCTTGCGTAACTAATGACTCCGCCACGAAACACCGACGATGACCCTGGAGTATTCGTGATGCGACCGCCAATTAATCCGCCTGTCACCGACTCCGCCACCGCCAATGTTGCGCCGCGTTTGCGCAACATCTGCAATACAACAGATTCCATGGTGTCCGCGTCCACGCCAAAGACAACATCCTCCACCAGATTGCGAACACGCTGTTCCCACGTCGACAACAACAATTCTGCCGAAGATGCATCGTTGGCTTTTGCGGTGAGGCGAACTTTGATGCCTTCCCAACCGCTAGCCAAGAAGGCAAGAGTGGGATTCCCCAATGTTTCAAGCTCATCAATGACAGGGTCAAGTCGTTCATTCAATGCAGACTCTGCTTCGCCCCATGTGCGCAATACTCGACTTACAATGACTGACTGCTCACCACTCCGTTGCAACAAGTCAGGCAGAACAGCACGCGACAACATGTCATGCATCTCGTGTGGTACTCCTGGCATTGCATAGATGACTTTGTCTCCTACTGGACACATCAACCCAGGTGCGGTGCCACGTGTTTGAGGAATCACGGTGGCGCCTACGGGCACCAGTGCTTGACGAAGATTATTTGCCGCCATCTTGCGCTGGCGTCGAGCGAACATCTCTTCAATCACCGCCGCCACCTCTGCGTTGTGTTGAAGTTCTGTTCCCATGACTGCAGCAATTGCTTCTCGGGTGAGATCGTCATGTGTAGGACCTAATCCTCCGCACACGATGATGGCGTCTGCATCTTTGAGTGCGATCTGAAATGCCTCAACAATGCGATTGAGATTGTCGCCCACCTTTAATTGCAGATGAGATGCAATTCCTGCAGCAGCCAGTTGTTCACCGATGTAGGACGAATTGGTGTCAATGATTTGTCCCAGCAACAACTCGGTTCCTACGGCAACAACGTTGCACTTCATACCGCCACAGACTCCCGCGATTGTTCAGCTGTACGTACGTACACAGCAAATGCCAACAACACGCCACACAAAATAAGTGCAAAGAGTGACAGCAGGTGATAACCAACAGCACGACGAATGAAGCCAGACGACAGCCCGGCCATTCCTCCGCAGAAACTCATCATCAGATCCGCAGAACCTTGCACCGTGACGCGCTTTTCCATCGGCACCGACTCAATCAACATGGATGATCCACCAATGAGGCCGAAATTCCAACCAATTCCCAATAGCCACAATGACGGGAACAAGATGGGCCACGATTCACCACTCAATGCAGAAAGCCCGCCAGATAACACCAGCAACGCAGCACCAAGGATGACTGCAGCCACGGTTCCTTTTCTGTCGGCATACTTTCCAACGAACGGACTGAATGCATACATTCCCGCAATGTGCAGCGAGACCACGTATTGACTCACGCTCTCATGACCATGAAGTTTCATGTGCACTGGAGTCATTGTCATCACAGCCACCATTGCCACCTGTGAGACCACCATGCTGGACAGCGCGAGTCGACCGCGCATGGTGGACATAATCACCGACAATGCTTCGGTGATGCTGGGCAATTTGGCATCGGAACGAGCACGAATTCCACCGGCCACCACTAGAGGGTCGGGGCGTAACTGCAACGCGATATTGCAAAACGCCAAGAACAACACACACGCGGACAGCAACCATGGGCCTGTGTATTTATGCAGGTTGAACCATTCCTGACCAGCTGCCTCAGCGGGGCCAATGAGCAATGGCGCAAACACTGCACCGAACGTGGACGCAAAGACAATGCGCGACATTGCACGACCGCGTTCTTCAGGCAATGCAAGGTCGGTTGCGGTATAGCGGGCCAACAAATTAGCAGCTTGTCCATTTCCAAAGAGAAAGAGCCCAAGCAAGAAAAGAACCAGATTGAACTTCTCTGCTCCCACTGCTGCAAGTAATGCGCCAATGGTTCCCAACGCATACCCATTGCGTAATCCCGGACGACGGCCCTTGCGAATCATGTAACGCGACAACACTTGTGACATGACTGCCGTACCGGTTGTTGTGGTAGCCGTTGCTAACCCGCCCCACGGCGTTTTGCTTCCCAAGATTTCTTGAATAACGAATGCGCCTACCGTGACCGAGGCAGCCAACGCCGCCGAACCAACTATCTGCCCCAGAGTCAACGTGCGCAGAGTGCGGCGCTGAATCTCAGCGATGTCGCTCGCTGAATACGTCTGAGTCATCGAGACGACACCGTAGCCCGCCACGCATACTGCGCTGCGCTAAGAAGCGTGAGCGCAACAGCAATCCACATACACACAATGAAGGTCCACGTTGCGTCATTGATGGTGATGGGAGCCAAAGCGAATCCCACAGCTAGCTGTTGGCTGAATGTTTTTACTTTTGCCAACTTGCTGGCTGGCATAGACACACCTTTGGAACCAACAAACACGCGATACAAACTGACGATGATTTCCCGCGCGGCGATGATGACCACCGGCAGCAACCAGAAGACTCCCCGACTCACCAACGTAAACATTGCACCGAGAACCAGGATCTTGTCTGCAAGTGGGTCTAAGAACGCGCCGCTTCGTGTAATCCCATGTTTACGCGCTAGGTAGCCATCAAACCCGTCACTGCCGCACAACACAATCCACACGGCGAGAGCAGCCCACGACCCCACGCGCTCATCGGGAATCATGGCAAAAAGAAATGGCGAGGCCAATACACGACCAACGGTGACCATGTTGGCCCATGTGACGATGGCGGTCTCGTCAACGGCCATAACTGTTCTCCACTGGCACTGCAATGAGATCTGGGCCAAACACTTGCTCAACAACAACTGAATGGAAACGCCCAACTTCTAGAGACTCTGGCACTTGCACCACGCCATCAATTTCTGGAGCCTCTCGGGAGGAACGAGCAATCCCCGGTTCGTCTACCAACACAGTGATGGTTTCACCAAGAAGCGCATCGCGACGCTCTGCCGTGATGGCATCTTGTATCTCGCGCAGCTCTGCAATGCGTTCATTCATCAGAGATTCTTCAACATGATTCGGAAGACTCAATGCATGAGTTCCCTCTTCTGGGCTGAATGTAAAGAATCCACACCAATCAAGCTGCGCGTCACGAACAAAGTCCAACAACTGATCGTGATCCTCTTCAGTTTCTCCTGGGTAGCCCACGATGAAGTTGCTGCGGAATGTTGCACCTGGGGCGATGGTACGGATTCGCTCGATTCGTTCAAGGAATCTGTCTTTGTCACCCCATCGACGCATGCGGCGAAGATGTTCTTTGCTCACATGTTGTAACGACAAGTCAAAGTACGGTACTCCGGTGTCCAAAATGGCGTCGATGAGTTGGTCAGACAAATCGCTTGGGTAGAGATACAACAAGCGCACCCAATCCACTTTTGCTGACACATCACGCACCAACTGCACGATGGAACCGGCGCCCAATTCTTCTGGCCGGTCTTTTCCATAGCTTGCAAGATCTTGCGCAACGAGAACTACTTCTCGTACATCTACTTGTTCTACTTCGTTCAGAATGGATGCAACGTCGCGGCTTCGCTGAGGTCCACGGAATGAGGGAATGGCACAAAATCCACAGTTACGGTCGCACCCTTCTGCAATTTTTATGTAGGCCCATGGCGCCGCAGACTTTGGTCGCGGGAGATTCAGCAGGTCAAAAGTTGGAACCGCACCTGTCACCGATAACGGCTTCTTGCCTAACTGAATAGGAACTCCGAAGCCGGCCACCTGGTCAGCTTCGGGAAGTGCTTCGGCAAGTTCTTCGCCGTAACGCTCTGCCATGCAACCGGTGACAACAAGACGAGAGGAGCGTTTGCGTTGGTCGTCGAGAGCCAACAAGGTGTCAATGCTTTCCTTGCGAGCATCTTCAATGAATGCGCAAGTGTTCACAACGACAACATCGGCCTTGGAAGGATCGTCGGTGGGGGTCAACCCATCGGCCAACAGTGTCCCCACAATTTTTTCTGAGTCGACCTGATTCTTAGGGCATCCCAATGTCTCGATATAAAAGCGCTGCCCCATCAGAGACGAGCCTACTGCCAGTGAAGTTTCAGCCCCTTGTATGGCCACTTCATGGCCAAGAGACGGCCCGTGCTGGATGCGGTGATGTAGGCCGTACCAAAATCTTCCCCGCCGAAACAGATGTTGGTGGTGATGCGATCGTCCACCTCAATAAAGTCGCGAACCTCGCCATCGGGGGAGATCACCGTGACACCGCCGTTCACCAACGTGGCCACGCAAATATTCCCCTCGCCATCTACTGCGAGTGAATCAAAGAGCTGATAACCAGGCAAGCCACACAACATAGTGGGAACTTCAATGCCAATGGCCGCAACTTTGCCCGGTGCAATCACCTCGCGTTGATACACCCGACCGGTGTGGGTCTCTGCCCAATAGACACGCTTGCCATCGGGCGATAGACCGATGCCATTGGGCGAGTCCACAGGAAACACCACTTCTTCAATGAATGAGCCATCTGCTTTCGCGTAATAGATGCCGGTTCTATCTGCAGTGCGGTGATGACGAATTCCATGGTCGGTAAACCAGAAACCGCCGTGCTCATCAAACACCAAGTCATTAGGCGCACGCAATGGAATGTCTCCGCAATGCGTGTACAGATCAACCACTTCACCAGTGTTGATATCAACACGTTGAATGCGACCACCGATGTATTTATCCGGATCAAATTCACCTGGGTACACAAGTCCACCCAATTCCATCGGAGTGAATGCACCACCGTTGTTGCACAAATAGAGATATCCGCCAGGCCCAAGCGCCAATCCGTTGGGAAGACCAACAATGTTTGCAACGGTGGATTTTGTTCCGTCGGGCGCAACTCGTGTGAGTTTCGACCCGAACATTTCAGTGACGATGACGGAGCCATCTGGCATTGCCACAGGCCCCTCTGGAAAAAACAATCCGTCACAGACTTGTGTTAGTGCCGCTGTGGCCATGTCAGCCCTCCGATGCTTCGAGTTCCTCAACTGTCATTAGAACATCTCGTGGCTTCGAGCCTTGTGCTGGACCAACAATTCCACGTTCTTCCAGTTCGTCCATAATGCGGCCCGCGCGGGCGAATCCCACCTTCAACTTGCGTTGCAACATGGAAGTAGAACCGAGGCCCGAACGCACCACAACATCGATGGCTTGCCGAATGAGATCGTCTTCACTTCCCGATCCGCCGAAGAGTGGCCCGTTTCCGCCCGCAGATGAACCGCCGCCCTCTTCGCCTTCAATGCCGGACACATACACAACTTCTGGTGATTGACGACGCCAGTGAGCAACAACTTTGCGCACTTCTTCTTCGTCCACCCATGAGCCCTGAATACGTTGTGGAACATTGGTGTTACCAGGCATGAGCAACATGTCGCCCTTACCCACCAACTTCTCAGCGCCTGGTTGGTCCAAGATGACTCGGCTGTCCGTAAGGCTGCTGACGGCAAATGCCATACGTGCAGGAATGTTTGCCTTAATAACTCCGGTGATCACATTGACCGATGGGCGCTGTGTTGCAACGATGAGGTGAATACCAACGGCACGAGCTTTCTGTGCGATACGCGTGATGCATTCTTCAACGTCGCGTGCCGCCACCATCATGAGGTCGTTTAATTCGTCGACAACGACAACAATGAATGGAAGGCGCTCGTACTTCTTTGTTCCCTCTTCAGCATTCGGATCATTGATTTCACCCTTGTCGAATGCTGCGTTGTAGCCACCGATGTCGCGGAAGCCCACTTCCACCAATAGGTCGTAGCGACGTTCCATTTCCTTCACGGCCCAACCAAGAGCATTCGCAGCCTTCTTCGGGTTGGTCACTGGCGCAGTGAGCAAATGTGGCAAGCGTGCATACTGACCCATTTCCACTTGCTTTGGGTCAATGAGAATGAGGCGCACTTGATCTGGTGTGCTGCGCATTAACAACGAGGTCAAGATGGAGTTGATACCACTTGACTTACCAGCACCAGTGGCACCAGCAATCAACATGTGTGGTGTGCTTGCCAAGTTCACAAACACCGCGCGACCCGCGATGTCTTTACCAACAGCAACATCCAACGGGTGTGTTGCAGCACGAGCTTCAGCACTGACCATGAGGTCACCCAACGACACCAACTGACGCGATTCATTTGGTACTTCAACACCAACAGCAGACTTGCCTGGAATTGGCGCAAGGATTCGCACGTCAGTTGCAGCCATTGAATACGCAATGTCACGGTTCAAACTGGTGACCTTGGCAACCTTCACACCGGAACCAAGTTCAAGCTCGAAACGCGTGACGGTAGGACCAACAGTCATTCCCACAAGGCGAGTTTCCACGCCGTGTGATGCAAGCGATTCTTCAAGAAGGCGACCGCGTTCTGCAACACGTGCTTTATCTACCTGGAAAGTTTCAGTGAGACCCAATACATCGGTTGGCGGCAGTGTCCACGAGCCTGGTGTTGACGACACCGCTGGTGTAGACGACTCATCGTCACTGTTCTTTGACTTTGTTCCTGGCTTACCAACGAACTCTGGCGTCTTTGCTTAGGTTGACGTGACGCGTGGTTTACGAACAGGCTTTTCTTTCTGTGGTGCAAGATCTTCGTCGTCTGCCTCGTCGTAAATGCTTTGCTTCTTTGAAGGACGAGGACGATTATCTTCGCCAGGCACTTCCACAAGATCGTCGTAAGAACTGCGATCACGATTCGTGGTTGCAGTACGCGCAGCTGATGCAGCTTTGCCACCAGCTTTGTTTGACCATTGACGAACGATTGCAATCAATTCGGGAACAGTGGTGTCGGTAATCAACATTGCACCAGCGAGGCCAATCGCGAAGAGAACTACAAGCGCGCCTGCCCAGCTCAATGTTGACTCAAGTGGTTCACCAACAATGGCGCCAAACCAACCACCAGCCTGCGACATGGCGTCAACGTCGGCGACAATTTCGTCTGCGCCGTTAATGACATGCAGAAGACCGAGCACGGCCAACACCACAACTGTCCAACCAATTGCGAGGCGCACGCGATGTTCCACACTGCGGCGTCGCACCATGGCAACACCAATACCTACAACAACTACTGGAAGCGCAAAACGACCAAGGCCCAACAACCAACCAAACACAGTGTCGATACCTTCACCAAGTGGCCCCGCCATGTGCAGGTACATGGACAACACCAACACGATGCCGGTGCTGATGAGGCCGATACCCCAGAACTCCACCTCGCGGCCACGGACGATGTCGCGAGCAGATTCAGATGCGCTCTCTGCGCCCGACTTTCCAGCCGGACGCTTGTTTCCCTTGGGCGGCGTCTTCACAGCACCACGGGACGACCCTTTAGAGCCGCCAGATGACGAACGAGAACCCTTGCCAGACATGTATGAAACGGTACTAGTGGGGTGAACGGGTGTTCGGGATACCCATACAGGGCTTGGGCGAGAGGGCCTATGTGGTCATCACCACGGGCACAATCATGGGCCGACGCTTGGTCCGCTCATTCACGAACTTGCCGGCCGCACGGCGAACTTCGCGCTCGAGAGCATCAATGTCACTCACTCCTTCATCGAGAGCTTTCACCAATGCGCGCTCCACATGTGCCTCTGCCTCGTCCAACAAATCATCTGCTTCGGGGGCATACACCCAGCCGCGTGTGATGATCTCTGGCCCATTGATGACTCGATGGTTCTGGGTATCCACCGTTGCCACGATGACCACCACGCCTTCTTCTGCCAACACGCGACGGTCACGAAGAACCCCTTGGCCAACGTCGCCGACAATTCCGTCCACATAGAGATAGTTGGCGGGAACTTTTCCTACAAACGCCACACCATCATCTGACACTTCCACCACATCGCCATCAGTTGCCTGCAGAACACGATCAGGGTCTGCGCCCATGACAATTGCCAATTCAGCGTGTGCACGCATATGACGGAATTCGCCATGGACGGGAATGAACCACTCGGGCCGAAGAATGGAGTGATAGGTCTTCAGTTCGTCTGCTTGTGCATGACCAGTGGCGTGCACATCGGCGATCCCGCTATGCACCACTTTCGCACCGGCGCGCATCAGACCGTCGATCACACGATTCACATTTCCTTCATTTCCAGGAATTGCGTGACTGGACAAAATAATGGTGTCGTGCTCTCCCACCGTGAACCACTTGCTTTCACCGCGCGACAACAATGACAATGCCGACATCGGCTCGCCTTGTGAACCAGTGGAGATAATGCAGATGTCTTCTGGCGCGTAATCGTCCACATGTTCCACATCAACGAAAACACTTGCTGGCACATTGATGAGTTTCAAGTCAATCGCAAGCGCAATGTTCTTCTGCATGGAGCGACCCATCAAACACACTTTGCGGTTGTGGTCGATAGCGGCCTCAATCACCTGCTGAACACGATGAATGTGGCTTGCAAATGATGCAGTAATGATTCGTCGGTCGCGATGCTCCCAGAACAATTGGCGCAACACTGCTCCAACGCTCTTTTCACTGGGCGCATGGCCGTGTTCTTCGGCGTTCGTGCTGTCACACATCAACAAACGAATACCGACAGTGGACGCCAATTCACCGAGGCGCGCAAGATCAGTGCGGCGATTATCCACTGGCGTGAGATCTAGTTTGAAGTCGCCAGAATGAACTACTACTCCCTGCGGAGTGTGCACGATGATGGCGTGCGCATGCGGGACCGAGTGCGTCACTGGCAAGAATTCAACGTCGAAGGGGCCGATGGCAATTCGTTCACCGTCGCGTACCGTGACTAAGTCTGTGTTCTTCAGTAAGCCTGCTTCTTCAATGCGGTTGCGCGCAAGACCAAGCGTGACCGCCGACCCATAAATAGGAAACTCCAGATCGCGCAAGAGGAACTGCAAACCACCAACATGGTCTTCGTGACCATGCGTTGCCACACAGCCAACAATGCGATCTTTGTTCTCAATAAGAAACGTGAAGTCCGGCAACACGAGGTCAATTCCGTGCATATCTGCATCGGGGAACATCAATCCACAGTCAATAAGCAAGAGTTTGTCGTCTTGCTCTAACACCATGCAGTTACGGCCAATTTCGCCGAGGCCACCCAAGAAATAAATACGGACCGGCGCAGCCATAATTACTTGCCGAGCAGTTCAGCGCGTGCCGATTGCAGGCGTCCGTACACCTCGCGAGCACGAGCATCGAGACCTGCAGGCGGTGGCCCCATTGGCAATCTGCATTCGCCAACGTTGAAACCGAGAGTATTCATCATGACTTTTGACGGAATGGGATTCGGATGTGCATCGCCGGTTTCGAATGCGTAGCTCTCTAACAAAATGTCATTAATGGCGCGCGCTTGCGCAACATCGCCATTCTTGAATGCAGTGATCATCTGCTTGTGCTCGACGCCACTCCAGTGAGTAGCGACTCCAATGACACCAACTCCCCCATATGCCAGGAACGCAAGTGTGAGTCCGTCATCACCTGAATACAACTCAAAATCTTGTGGCACTAAAGCCATCAGGTTTGCTGTCTCGGCTGGATTTCCCGCAGCATCTTTCAACGCTTTGATGTTCTTCACATTGTTGGCCAACCGCGCCAATGTGTCGGTGCTGATCTTTCGACCGGTTCGTACAGGAATGTCGTACACCACCACTGGTAACGATGTGGCGTTAGCCATTGCCGTGATATGTGCTTCCATTCCAGATTGCGGCGGACGGTTGTAATACGGGCCAACAGCAAGAATTCCTGCAGCACCCATCTTGGTGACTTCTTTGGTGAGGTGAACCGAGTGTGCGGTGTCGTTTGAACCAGAACCTGCAATCACCGGAATTGTGACTGCCTTGATAACAGCTTCCCAGAGATCAAGTTTTTCTTGGTCAGTCAATGTGGATGACTCACCCGTTGTCCCCGAAATCACTAGACCGTCATTACCGTTGTCTTGCAGCCACTTTGCGAGGCGAACCGCTTCATCAATGTTGAGCGCGCCATGCGCATCGAATGGCGTAATCATCGCCGTGAGAACTTGTCCGAAAATGGCCATGCGTTCATTATGACCCATGACAGCCAAAGAGCCCGCCCCCAAATAGGGACGGGCTCTAGAGAACGAGGATTATTTACTGTTGTCCCGGTGCTGGCATCTCTTTGCCGAGTTCAAATTCTGTGAATTCTTCACCGGTGTCTTGCCAGTCCTCAAACTGGATAACACCCATTTCTTCAAACTTGTGCCGCAACCACTTATCATTGCGGTCGAGCAGACCCAACTTCTTGCAGTTCGGCACAATCTTTGAGAACAGCATCTGCTGGAAGAGTTGACGCGATGGGTCCTGCAACATCATGGGAGCAATCTCCTTGGTGTTCACACCCATGCGATCCCATACTTCTTGCTGTAGGAAGCGGTCACGCATGCGAACGCTTGCTTCGTAGGCGAACTCTTGGCGGTCCATCATTTCCTTGTCGGACATTTCCTTGTACACCTCTTGCAAGCTGAGAACACCGAATGCAACGTGACGGGCTTCGTCGCTCATCACGTAACGTAGAAGCTTCTTCAGCAATGGCTCGTTGGTTGTTGCGTGAAGGAAACCAAACGCAGCGAGCGCAAGGCCCTCCACCATGATTTGCATGCCCAGGTAAGTCATGTCCCAACGGCTGTCATTAATGATGTCGTCTAGGAGAAGACGCAAGTGCGTGTTGACCTGATAGCCGCCACCCATCTTTTCGTCTAGGTAACGTGCGAAGACTTCAACGTGACGTGCCTCGTCAACGACCTGAGTACTTGCATACAACTTTGCGTCGTACCAAGGCACCGTCTCTGTGATCTTCGCAGTACAGATGAGCGCACCTTGTTCTCCATGCAAGAACTGGCTGAGTTGCCACTTGCGTCCTTCGATGCCGAATTCCAACCATTCCTTGTCGCCCCACTTGCCGAGCGATGTATCTGCATACAAGTTCTGCTCCATGCCAGAGCCAAGAATTTGGCTGTCTTCAAAGACCGACTTCTCAATGTCGACGTCTGTGTCCCAATCAAGGTCTGTGGCACCGTTCCATTGACCGGTCTTTGCCTTTTCATACAACTTGCGAAGCGCAGGACGGGCAAGGGTGTAGTCCCACGTGAAAATGCTGTCTGCGTTGTTCTTCACAATGTGCTCTACCTCATCAACATCTGTGTTGGTGATAGCGAGAATTGCTTCGATGTCATTCAATTCATCGCGGCCGATGATTTCTGAATTGCTCTTTTCGTCAATGCTCATTTTTCTTACCTTTACCTTGTTGTGACCGAATGAAATTCAACTGGAGTATTGAGATACGTGCGCACTAATCGGCGCACGACGTCTTCGTTTGAGAAATCAAGAAGTGGCGATGGCGAGAGGAACGCTGAGATCACGAGACGACACATAATCTCGACAATCTCCTCAGCTTGTTGTTGAGGCACGAAAGCGTGGAGTAATGGCGCCATGAATTCAGCGGCTACCCGAACAATGCGAGAGACCCCGTTCACCGTGAGGTCACCCAGTGTCTCGCCCGGTTCTGTTGCCAGCATGGTGGCCAAGTGCTGATCGGCCATCAACTCGGCGTACGCAACGGTGACGCAACGCACCAGAACTTCATCGAGCGAGTCGGCACCCTCCACATGAGCGCGCAGCACAGTGAAGAAATCGGCCAACGAACGCACACGAACTGATTCGAACAACACATCACGCCCACCGGGGAACATGCGGTACACGGTGGCGCGAGACACGTTTGCCTCGGCGCAGATGTGGTCCATGGTGACCTTCTGAAACCCGAGACGCTCCACACACGCGACGGTGGCGTCCAGCACCGCGTTTTCTGCCTCCGTATAGGAAATGACCACTCGTGTGACATCCATCACTGTGAGACAGTACGGGCTTTTGTGTCTCAGGTCAAGAAGTTTAATTCCGACTTGTTTGGTCGGAATTACTCAGCGTTAGTATCTCAGTGCCCTATCCCCTTTGAAAGGACCCTCTCATGCGCAAACTCGCGCTTACCGTTGCTGTCACTGGTTCGTTGCTTCTCGCAGCGTGCGGTGGAAGTGACTCATCATCAGACACCACGTCACCATCAGGTGACGCCGCACAATCCGCTGCAGAGTGCACAGCAGGTAAGACCCTTGAAGAAGGCGTTCTCACCGTTGGCACCGGCGATCCCGCATACTCACCATGGGTGATTGACGATAAGCCAGAGTCAAAGGAAGGCTTCGAAGCAGCGATTGCTTACGCAGTAGCCGCAGAACTTGGTTTTGAAGATGCAGACGTCAAATGGGTTCGTACAACGTTTGACGAAGCAATCCAGCCAGGAACGAAGAACTTCGACTTCAACTTGCAGCAGTATTCGATTACTGACGAGCGCAAGCAAACAGTCACCTTCAGCGATGGCTATTACACCACCAACCAAGCAATTGTCGGTTTAACCGATTCAGCTGCAGAAGGCGCCACCACTCTTGACGCAATCAAGAAGTTGAAGCTTGGCGCACAAGCTGGCACCACCAGCCTCACCTACATCACCGATGTGATTCAGCCAGACCAAGAGCCATTCGTGTATGACGACAATGCAGGCGCAAAGGCAGCACTCGAAGCTAAGCAGATTGATGCTGCAGTTTTCGACTTGCCAACAGCGCTGTACGTCTCTGCAGTGGAAATTGACGGTTCAGCCGTTCTTGGTCAGTTCCCTGCAGAAGACGGTGTTGCCGCAGATGAGTTTGGCCTTGTTTTCGACAAGGACAATGCGCTCGCTACTTGCGTCAACACAGCACTTGCAACATTGAAAGAAAACGGAACGCTTGCAGCAATCACCGCTGAGTGGTTGTCAACAAGCACCAACATTCCAGTTATCGAATAACTAGTTGTCGTAGCGGTTTGTCGAACATCATGGTTTCTACAATCAATCGGCGAGCCGCATACGAGAAAACTCGTAAACGTCGCAGTATCGCGGTTGCCGCAGTCAGTTCGCTGATTGTGGTAACCGCGATTGTGCTTCTTGTTCCCCAGATGCCAAGGTGGGATCGCGTCCGAACCTCGTTCTTTAATGGCGAGGTCTTCCGGGATTCATTCCCTCGGTTGCTTGATGCCTTTGTTCTCGACATCAAGATCTTTTTGTGGAGTGCTCCAGCAATTCTTATTCTCGCCATGCTGGTGGCCATGGCGCGCAACTCTCGCTCGCCCGCTCTTTTTCCTCTTCGGGTCTTCACTATCGCCTATACCGACATCATGCGCGGCGTCCCGGTATTGCTGTGGATTTATCTCATTGGTTTTGGAGTTCCAGGGCTTGGCATAGACCGCCCATGGAATAGCCCATTGTTGTGGGGCTCCATCGCTCTCATTCTCACATATGCCTCGTATGTGGCCGAGGTGTTCCGCGCTGGAATTGAAAGCGTGCACGAATCACAACGCGCCGCAGCACGTTCATTGGGCCTCTCCCACTGGCAAACCATGCGTCATGTGGTGATACCTCAGGCCATTCGCCGCGTTGTTCCACCACTTATGAACGACATGGTGTCGTTGCAAAAAGACGTTGCGCTCGTCAGCTTGATTGGACCTATTGAAATTCTCCGCCGTGCAGGAGTGGACAAGTCAAAGTTTGCAAACTTCACGCCCTATGTGGCGGCTGCCGTGATTTTCTTGTGTATCACAATTCCATTAACGCGTACCACCGACTATCTCATTGAGCGCGAACGTCGTCGCACTACAGGGAGCCGAGTGCGATCATGAAAATGGTTATCCGCAACTTGGTGAAGTCATACGGTCATCACACCGTCTTAGACGGCATCTCGTTAGACATTGAACAAGGCTCCGTTGTCACTCTGATTGGGCCAAGCGGTTCAGGCAAGAGCACACTGTTGCGTTGCCTCAATTTGTTGGAACCAATTGACGACGGTGAGATTCTTCTTGATGGAGAAGACATCTCCCTACCCGGAATGGATGCAAACCCCATTCGTCAACGTGTTGGCATGGTGTTTCAAAGTTTCAATTTGTTTCCGCATAAGACAGTCATGGACAACATCATCTTGTCCCCCACAAAAACTCGAGGAGCAACGAAGCCTGAAGCACGCCTGAAAGGATTGGAGCTTCTCGATCGATTCGGATTAGCGGACAAAGCAAATTCCTATCCAGATCAATTGTCTGGCGGTCAACAACAACGAGTTGCCATTGTGCGTGCACTTGCAGTGGAGCCAGAAGTTCTCTTGCTCGATGAGATCACTAGCTCGCTAGACCCTGAACTTGTTGCTGAGGTGCTTGATGTTGTGCGTGAGCTTCGAGAAAGCGGCATGACCATCGTCTTAGCTACCCACGAGATGGGCTTTGCGCGCGACAGCAGTGATGTGGTGTGTGTTCTCGACGGCGGGCGCATTGTGGAACAAGGGCCACCGTCCCAAGTTCTGGCCAACCCGCAATCTGAACGCGCCAAAGCTTTCCTTCAGCGAATCATCGCCTCGGGCCGTTTGTAATTTGTCCTAGGCGTCTGGCAAGACGTGGTCAGCGAACTGATCGCGCAGTGTCTTCTTGGAGAACTTTCCAACAGAAGTCTTTGGAACTTCTGGGATGAACACCACATCATCAGGCAACTGCCACTTCGCAAGACGTGGCACCAGGTGTTCGATGACTTCTTCCTTCGTGAGCGTCTCACCGGGTTTCACCACAACGCATGCAAGTGGGCGCTCGCTCCACTTCGGATGCGGCACACCAATCACTGCAGCTTCAGCAATCTTTGGATGCGACATGAGTTCATTCTCAACGTCCACCGAAGAAATCCATTCGCCGCCAGACTTAATGAGGTCTTTGGTGCGGTCAACGAGACGAATACGGCCCTTTGCGTCAACAACAGCAACGTCACCTGTGCGCAACCAACCATCTTCGGTGAAGCTTTCGCCGGAACGTGGGTCGTTGTAGTAGTTGGACGCAATCCATGGTCCAGCGCATTGCAGTTCACCACTTGACTCGCCATCCCACGGCAATGGCGTGGTGGTACCGGGTTCAACAACTCGCATCTCAACACCGAATGCAATGAGGCCAACTGTTGTGCGCAATTCGGCTTGCTCTTCTTGTGGCAATTGACGATCTGCCTTCGACAATGTGCACACCGCCGCAATGGGGCTTGTCTCGGTCATTCCCCATGCCTGCAAAATAGGAAGACCAGTTTGTTCGCGATACGCCTCACTGAGTGCCTTCGGTACAGCCGAGCCACCACATGGAATGCAACGTAGAGCAGATGTATCTTTGCCTTTCAACTCAGGCAACACAGCCATCCAAATAGTGGGCACACCAGCTGCAACCGTGACCTTTTCATCGACAATCAATTTCGCAACCGCAGGACCAGACAAATCTGGGCCAGGCATCACAAGGTCTGCACCTGTAGCAACGCCCGCGTGTGCAAGACCCCATGTGTTGGCGTGGAACATGGGAACAACCGGCAAGATGATGTCGGACTCACACACACCAACAGAGTCGGCAATCATGGTGCCCATCGTGTGCAGGTATGTACTGCGATGGCTATACACCACACCCTTCGGATTGCCCGTGGTGCCGGAGGTATAACACATAGCGGCTGCTTGATTTTCGTCAATGTCGGTGGGCCATTGTGCAGGCTTTGCATTTGCAAGCAACGCCTCATATTCGTGCACGGTGTAGCCAGGAACCGACGTTGGCACTTCACCTTTGCCGTCGTACATAAACACCAGATGCTTCACCGTGGTGAAGGTGGACAACAGTGGCTCAATCAACGGATAGATAGATGTGTCAATAAAGATCACTTCGTCTTCAGCGTGATTCACGATGTATGTGAGTTGCTCTGGGAACAAACGAATGTTCAATGTGTGGGCAACGCGACCGCTACATGGCGCAGCAAAGTACAACTCGAGGTGACGCTGCGTGTTCCATGCGAACGTTCCCACACGGCCATGCTTTGAGATACCTAACTGATCAAAAACTGTGGCAAGGCGACGTGTGCGATCTGCCCACACTCCATAGGTGGTGCGCTCAATTCCAGTTGCTGTTGCAGTGATGATGTTCTTATCGGGGTGATACTTCTCTGCACGATCAAACAGGTAATTGATGGTCAACTGAGTTGGCTGCATTAAGCCCTTCATAAAGTCCCCTTTGGTAGGGCGGAGATCCGCCTCGTGCTGGAAACCGTAGCAACTACCTGCCGTCTGTCGAAAGGTTGAACCCGATACCGTTCTACAGATGCGCAAACTGCTGGTGGTCTTCACATCTTTCTTGTTCGCCATCGGCACCATTGGCACAAATATTGGCCCGGCACTGGTGGACGACCAGCCTGCACTCATCCTTGCTCTGAGCTCTCGCAACCGAAACCTATTCGGTTCGGTTCCCTACATAGACCCGCTCCCATTCTTCTTTATTGGCTTCGTTCGACTTCTCGTTGCAGCTGCCGCACTCTTTTACGTCGGTCGCCTCTTTGGCGAGCGCGCTCTCAGATGGACTGAATCTCAAGTAGGTGAAATGCCACGCATCTATCGTTGGACCGAAGCTGCCACTATTCGTGCGGGTTGGGTGGCCGTGTTCTTCATGCCTGGCTCAAACATTGTCTGCCTGTTGGTGGGACACCTGAAGATGGCGCCCAGAAAGTTTTTTGCGTCGGTCATTGCAGGAATCATTTTCCGCCTCATCGTTCTCTGGTACGGCGGAAAAGCATTCGAGGATGAAATTCGCGCCACTCTCGACTGGATTGACCAATACCAGTGGTGGATCGTTGGCCTGCTTTTCGCCATCACTTTTTTCCAAACATCTCGACGAAAGTCTCCCGGCGCCCCTGAAGCATGAGTACATCTGCGCCGTATGCTCTCGGGCATGGCACAGACATCATTCGGCGGCACCCCCGTCAACACCGTTGGCGATCTCCCAGCACCGGGCGCATCGCTTCCTTCATTCACCCTCACCGCAGCAACACTGCAGGACTTCAGCAATGCAGACCTCGCTGGCAAGCGCGTGGTGTTCAACATCTTCCCTAGCGTGGACACACCAACGTGTGCACAAAGCGTTCGTCGTTTCAACGAGATTGCATCATCGCTTGACAACACAGTTGTCTATTGCGTCTCGAACGATCTTCCATTCGCTCAAGGTCGCTTCTGTGGTTCTGAAGGACTCTCCAATGTTCAGAATGCATCTGCCTTCCGCGGCGGATTCGGGAACGCATTTGGCGTGTTGTTGAACGAAGGCGCATTCAACGGCCTTCTCGCACGCGCAGTTGTCGTTGCAGATGAGAATGGCACAGTCCTTCACACTGAATTGGTGTCAGACATTGCAAACGAACCAAACTACGACGCAGCAATCAAAGCGCTGGGCTGATTAGTTAACAAATTCAAGAAGTGCCTGTTCTGCTTCGGCGGGACAGGCACTTTTGCTTTTACAGCAGCGAATCGATACCCAAGGTGAGACGATCGCCCAGCGACGCCACTTTGCGACATGCCAACACAACACCTGGCATAAAACTCACGCGATCGTTGCTGTCGTGACGAATCACCAGCGTTTGACCAGCAGTTCCCAGGATGACTTCTTGAGACGCTGTCATACCCACCATGCGAACTCCGTGCACGTGAATTCCGCCGGGGCCAACGCCGCCACGAGCACCAGGAATCACTTCATGTCTTGTTGGGTCTGCAGCCCATTCACTACTGGCTGATGCCATGCGTTGCGCTGTGGCCATTGCTGTACCGCTTGGTGCATCTTGCTTTGCGTTGTGGTGAAACTCGATGATTTCAGCGGTCTCAAAATATGGAGCCGCTTGTTCGGCAAACTTCATCATGAGGACTGCGCCAATTGCGAAGTTGGCCGCGATCAAACAATTGCTTCCAGTGAAGGCCCGGCCAAACGATGCGATGTCGTCGTCTGAAAACCCGGTGGTTCCAACAACTGCGTGCATGCCGTGAAGTGCAAGCCACGGCAATGTCTTGCGCGCAGCATCGGCAACAGTGAAATCCACCACCACGTCACACTGCACGTCAGCGAGCGCTTTCAAGTCGGATGCAATGGTGAGTCCATGAACAACACCGCCGCCATCGACAACGTCGACAGCGGCAGCAAGTTGTAGTCCATCAGCGGCGGCGACTGCGTCGCACACCGTTGCACCCATTTTTCCTGCGGCTCCGACAACTCCCACTCGAATCATGGAAGTCACCGTAGTCGTTGGAGGGCGTTATCGACGGCGACGATTACGGTCGCTACGAGCATCGGGACCAAGGTCACCGAGTTCTGAGCGAAGTTCGTTTTCAAATTCGTCTTCGAATGACACTTCTTTCGGTGCATCGCTGCGTAGTTCGCGCGGTTCACGTGGACCACGGTCGTCACGATCACGTCCACCACGACCGCCACGGTCACGGTCGCGTCCACCACGGTCGTCGCGGTCACGACGTTCGCGGCGTTCGCCGCCACCACCGCCGCCACCACCTGGGATGTCGTTGCCTTCATCGTCCACTGGTGTGAGGCTGACCTTGCCCTTGTCGTCAATGTCATCAACGCGAACGCGAATTTCATCACCCAAGTTCAAGACATCTTCAACATTGTTGACGCGTTGGCCGTTACCCAACTTCGAGATGTGAACGAGGCCGTCACGTCCAGGAAGGATGTTGACGAATGCGCCGAACTTTGTGGTGCTGACAACGCGACCGTTGTAGATGGCGTTCAGCTCTGCTGTTGGAGGATCAACGATTGCAAGGATGCGATCGCGGGCCTCTTCCACACGGAAGTTGTCTGGTGAACCAATGGTGACAATTCCTACTGCGCCGTCGTCGTCCACTGCAATGTCTGCACCAGTCTCTTGCTGAATGGTGTTGATGACCTTGCCCTTTGGCCCGATGACTTCGCCGATCTTGTCCATTGGGATGTTGAACGAAACAATCTTCGGAGCAGTTGCGCCAACTTCTGCACGTGGTGAAGCGATTGCCAAGTTCATTGACTCAAGGATTGCCATACGTGCATCGCGTGCCTGCTGCAATGCAGATGCAAGAACGTCGGCTGGAATGCCGTCGATCTTTGTGTCCAACTGCAACGCGGTGACTGCATCTGCGGTTCCTGCAACTTTGAAGTCCATGTCACCGAATGCGTCTTCTGCACCGAGGATGTCGGTGAGCGCGAGGTACTTGCCCTCTGCATAAATGAGACCCATTGCGATACCAGACACAGGAGCTTTGATGGGCACGCCGGCGTCCATCAGCGACAAGCTGGAGGAACACACCGATGCCATGGAGGTGGAGCCGTTTGACGACAACACTTCAGACACCAAACGAATGGCATATGCGAATTCATCTTGGCTTGGGATAACAGGAAGAAGCGCACGCTCTGCCAGTGCACCGTGACCAATCTCGCGACGCTTTGGCGAACCAACGCGACCAGTTTCACCATTTGCCCATGGAGCCATGTTGTAGTGGTGGATGTAACGCTTCTCGTTGTCTGGACCAAGCGTGTCCAACATTTGGTTCATACGTGGCATTGCAAGTGTGCACACGTTCAACACTTGTGTTTCACCGCGCTGGAACAAGCCAGTGCCATGTGCTGCTGGCAAGATTCCCACTTCGCTAGACAACGGACGCAAGTCGCGTGGACCGCGGCCATCGATACGAATGCCTTCTTCAACAACGCGCTTACGAACAAGCTTCTTGGTGAGGCTGCGAACAGCTTCCTTAACAGCCTTTTCTTGACCAGCGAATGGTGAACCTTCGCCACACAATTCAGCAACAGTTTCTGCGGCCGCTGCGTCTGTTGCAGCGTTGCGATCTGCCTTCAATGCAATGGTGATGGCAGTTGCCAACTTTGATGTTGCAACCTTCTCAACTGCGGCGAAGATGTCGTCGGTGTAGTCGAGAACTGGTGTGTACTCAAGTGGTGCAATTGGTCCGCGTGTTGCGATGATGCTGGCGACAAGTTGGCGCTGCAATCCAATTGATTCCTTGATCCACTGCTTTGATGCTTCAAGGCCGTCTGCAATGACTTGCTCTGACACCTTTGGTGCACCTTCTGCGTAGAACTCGAAAGCCTTTTCGGTTCCGCCTGCTTCCACCATCATGATGGCGACGTCTCCGTTGTCGAGTTCGCGACCGGCAACAACGATTTCAAATGTTCCGTTGTTTCCTTCTGCATATGTTGGGTGTGGCACCCACTCGCCATCTTGCGAGAACGCCATACGAACTGCACCGATTGGGCCTTCGAATGGAATACCGCTGACCATGAGTGCAGCAGATGATGCGTTGATAGCAATGACGTCGTGTGGGTTTTCCATGTCGACACCAACAACAGTGATGACAACTTGTGTCTCATTACGGTAGCCGTCTGGGAATGCAGGACGAAGTGGACGGTCAATCAAACGGCAGGTGAGAATCGCCTGCTCGGATGGGCGACCTTCGCGGCGGAAGAATGCGCCAGGAATTTTTCCTGCTGCATATGCACGCTCTTCAACATCGACGGTGAGTGGGAAAAAGTCAATGCCATCGCGCACGCCACGGGCGGCGTTTGCAGTAGCAAGAACGGTGGTGCCACCAATGGTTGCGATCACGGCGCCTTGCGATTGTGTTGCAAGCTTTCCGGTCTCGAACGTGATGGTCTTGTCTGAACCCGACACGGGTGCGGATACGCGAATAGCGTCAGCCATGGGAACTCCCTTATTTATGTTGTGTTGTGTTGTCCGCCAACAAACGCCGGTTCCCAGTCGTCAACCCCGCGCGCAAACATATGTGGCGCGGAACTCTCGACTGACAACCGACAACAATGTGAACTGTTGGCGGAGAACTGAATTAACGGCGAAGGCCGAGTTTTGCAATGAGTTCGCGGTAGCGAGCAATGTCGCGGTCGCGGACGTAGTCGAGCATGCGGCGACGACGACCAACCAACATCAACAAGCCACGACGGCTGTGGTGATCTTTGGGGTGGGTCTGCAGGTGTGCGGTGAGGTGGTTGATGCGGTCTGTGAGGAGCGCAATCTGCACATCGGGCGAACCTGTGTCTGTGCCGTGCTGACGGTACGTTGCAATAGTGTCGTTCTTCGACATTGGAGGCCTCTTTTCCTTCTTGTCCGAGAGGGCGTTTGTCTCAACTGTTGAGACAAACATCGTCCGCGCGCCAGGGCCCACGGAGACTCTTCAAGGCTAGGAGCCTTTCCCCAGTGCCTACAACCCCATCTGGCTATTAGTCTCCTCAGGGTGTTCACCGGAATTGTTGAAGAAAAGGGCTCTGTCGCCGCCCGAGATGGCGCCAAACTCACCATTTCCGCCTCCACCGTGCTGGAAGACTCCGGAATTGGGGCGTCTATTGCCGTGAACGGCTGTTGTCTCACCGTGGTGGAAAAAGGACCCAACTGGTGGGTGGCCGACGTGTCCGAGGAAACCTATTCCCGCACCAACCTTGGCCGTCTGCAACCGGGCGACCCCGTAAACCTCGAGCGACCCATGCAAGCCAACGGCCGATTTGGTGGCCACATTGTTCTCGGCCACGTTGACGCGGTAGGCAAAATTGTCTCCCCCGTCCCTCAACTTGTGGTGCGGATTCCTCGGGACTTAATGAAGTACGTGGTCGAAAAAGGCAGCTGCACCGTAGACGGCATCAGCCTCACCGTGTTTAACCTCACCGATGACACGTTTGAAGTGGCAGTCATTCCACACACCGCGGAGGTCACCACGCTTGGCCACCGAAAAGTTGGTGACGCAGTGAACATTGAAATAGATGTCCTTGCAAAACATGTTGAACGACTCGTGAATGCAGACAAATAAACATGGCTGATCTTTCCCATCTCCGTGCGCGCATTGATGAACTTGATGCAGCATTAGTGCAATTGCTATCGCAACGCATCAACATCGTGCGCGAAGTCGCAGAAACCAAAGGCAATTCTGGAGATTCCATTATTCAGCCACAGCGAATACGCGACGTACTGCAGACGCGTCGCCAATGGGCTATTGATGCTGGAGTCGATGCGGATTTTGCAGAACAACTATTTCGTACTTTGCTGTCCGAGACGCATCGCATTGAAGCCGCCGAATCACGTACCGAACCAACACCTACAAAAGATGCAGGTGCGCGTACACGAAGCGAACTTGACACTGTTGCCGTGCGCATTGATCACGTTGTTGTCGCTGTTGCAGATGTAGAGGCTGCGCGCGAATTCTTTAACGGACTTGGCTTCACCACCACGTCTACAGATGATTCCGAAGTCATTAATGCAGTGGCTGGTGGTGTCACCGTTGTTCTCGTGGGGCCAAATCACAATCCGGCCGTACATCGTCGACTCTCAGAACACGGATCCGGTGTTCAACACATCGCCATCGAAGTGTTCAATGCTGGCATTACTCGCGACGCACTTGACACAGCAGGAATCCCCCGCCTCACCGACATTGTGGTGGATAACGAAGGCCACGAACAGGTTTTTGCTGCCGTTGACCCCGCCACCGGAGTACAGCTCAGCTTCATTAGCCGCACGGGTCATCGCGTGCCGATGACTAGCCACAACGTGTCTGCCATGTTTGAGGCCATCTCCAACGCAGATTCCACTGACCTTGAGGCGTAAGATAGGGACTGCTCGGTCAACACGACCGCGTGGAGGCACTTTCTAACTCGCCCCCAGGCGTTCGACCGGCACTGGCAAAACTCATCCGTCCGTACTCGCCTGAAAGGTGTTGTTCTTGTTGCGCCAGTTCTCTCGCGACGACCTTCTCTCGTCGCTTCCTTTCTCTCAGGATTTCTTGTCCGATCTGGTGGATGCCCCACTTGATGACGTCATGTCCCGCGCACGCGCCGTTCGTGATGCCGCACATGGCACCCGAGTCACGTTCTCACCGAAAGTCTTCATTCCACTCACGATGTTGTGTCGCGACAAGTGCGGCTACTGCACGTTTGCTCAACCGCCAGCACGATTGGAAAAGCCATACCTGTTGGCAGAAGACATTTTGACTATTGCGCGTCAAGGTGCGCGCCAAGGCTGTCACGAAGCATTGTTCACACTTGGTGAACGACCCGAACTTCGATACGACGTTGCCGCCCAGTGGTTACGCGACAACGGTTACGACTCCACCGTTCACTACTTGCACGACATGGCAGAGTTGGTATTGAAAGAAACAGGCTTGTTGCCACACGCAAATGCTGGCGCTCTGTATGAAGACGAGTTAGCAATGCTTCGTCGTGTTTCACCATCGCAAGGAATGATGTTGGAGTCATTGCGTGATGATTTGGAGTGCCATCGCGGTGCACCAGACAAGGAACCACAGCGACGTATTGACACCTTGTGTCTTGCTGGCGAACTTGCCATTCCATTTACATCGGGAATTCTCGTTGGCATTGGCGAGAATCGTGCCGACCGATTGGAAGCTTTGGCTCTACTTGCTGCGTCACACATTCGGTACGGCCACTTGCAAGAAGTCATTGTTCAAAACTTCTTGCCAAAAGCCGGCACCGCCATGCACAAGGCACGCCCGTGCCCAGAAGACGAATACTTGTGGTCCATTGCGGTTGCACGTTTGATACTTCCGCCCGATATTCATCTTCAAGCACCACCGAACTTGTCCGACGATTTTGGTGTGCTTCTTGATGCAGGCATTGACGACTGGGGTGGTGTCTCCCCCGTCACTGCGGACCATGTCAACCCAGAACGTCCGTGGCCCGCACTTGATCGCTTGCGTGACGTCACCGAAGATCGTGGCTTTGCACTTGCACCACGTCTCACTATTTATCCAGAGTTCGCCACTGCGCCAGAGACATGGCTGGATACCAATCTGCACTTCCCCGTGATGGATCGCACCGATGCCGAAGGACTTGGCAGAGATGATCCAGGTGCCATCTGGCCAGAGAAAGTCACTGCAGCAGATGTTGTTCACGATGGTGCAGAAGTAGTTCTGGTTGGACACAAGTCAACTCAGTGGTACTCAGGTTCGAACGTGAAGCCAATGTCGTTAGTTCCACATCCGCGGCCTGTTGCCCGTGGTCGTGTTGCCGAAATCATCGAAGGTCATCGCAACGGACAGGAACTTGGCGAGCAAGAAGTCATCGACCTGTTCCGCGCGCGCGGACCAGAAGTGGGATTCATAGCCGACTACGCAGATGAATTGCGTTTTAATGCCGTGGGCAACGTTGTCACATGGGTACACAACCGCAACATCAACTACACCAACGTCTGCACATACAAGTGCAAGTTCTGTGGATTCTCGAAAGGCCCACTGTCGCTGAACTTGCGCGGCACTCCGTACCTGCTCACTCTCGATGACATTGCAGAGCGTGCTCGTGAAGCATGGGAACTAGGCGCCACCGAAGTCACGTTGCAAGGTGGAATCCACCCAGATTTCGACGGCGACTACTACATCGACGTCACGCGCGCCGTGAAAGCTGCAGTTCCAGACATGCACGTGCATGGCTTTACTGCGCTGGAGGTCACCGAAGGCGCACACCGCAATGGTGAATCACTTCGCGATTACCTTCTTCGCCTCAAGGATGCCGGCCTTGCTTCGCTGCCCGGAACAGCAGCAGAAATTCTGGACGACAATGTGCGAGCCATTTTGTGTTCAGACAAAGTGAATACAGAGGAATGGTTGGAGTGTCATCGCCAGGCCCATTCCATTGGACTTCACTCCAACATCACCATCATGTACGGCAGCGTGGAACATCCAGACGCTTGGGCCAAACACATGATGGTGACGCGAGATCTGCAGAAGGAAACTGGTGGCTTCACTGAGTTCATTCCATTGCCATTCGTTCACATGGCCTCACCCATTTATCTGCAACGCAAGTCACGTCGAGGCCCAACGTTTAGAGAAACAATCTTGATGCATGCCATCGGACGAATCTTCTACGACGGCCTCATCGACAACGTGCAGGCAAGCTGGGTGAAAATTGGAACCCACGGAACTGCTCAATTGCTGCAAGCAGGTTGCAACGATCTTGGCGGAACGCTGATGGACGAGAACATTTCACGGGCTGCCGGTGCGAATCACGGTCAAGCAATGACCGAAGGCCGTTTCAGCGAAGTGGTGGCGCCATTGCGTCGACAACTCGCACAGCGCAACACTGCATACAAGTTGTTAGAACCAGGCGGCGTTGCTTAATTACTGCGTCGGGCCAATACTGCGGCACGCGCACTGTCGATGTCTTTGACTAATTGTTCTTGCAACTCGTCAAGACCGCCGAATTGCTTTTCGCTACGCAGGAATGCAACGAATTGAACGGCCGCCTCTTCTCCATACAGGTCTCCGGTGAAGTCAAGCAGATAGGCCTCTAGTAATGAATAATCCTGATTGGCATAAAACGTTGGGCGTCGACCAAGGTTGATGGCACACAAATGTTCAGTTCCATCGGGGCGTCTGTAGATACCTGCATACACGCCATCAGCAGGAAGACACATTCCCGAGGGAATATTCACGTTGGCTGTTGGAAAACCGATGGTGCGTCCACGTTGGTCGCCCTCAATCACCACACCACGCACTTCGTGTGCACGTCCAAGCATTCGTGTTGCACTGTCTATTTCACCACCAGCTAGAGCGCGACGTATTGCGGTGGAGCTCACAGGTTCATTCACGCCATCGGCACGTGGCACCAGCACAATGGGCTCGCACGTGAAGTCGTGTCGCTCTCCCATCTCACGTAACAAGGTGATGTTGCCTTGACGCATGTGTCCGAAATGAAAATCTGACCCCACAATCACGGCCTGTACACGCAATGCATTCACCAACACGCGTGTCACAAAATCAACTGGTGTCTCTTTTGCCTGTTCTGCACTAAATGGAACCACAACAACGGCATCAACGCCTGTCTGTGACAGCAATTCAATCTTTTGTTCCGGCGTGGTTAAGAGCCGTGGCGCAGAATCTGGACGAACAACGCTTGCTGGATGTCGATCAAAGGTGACAACCACACTGAGGGCTCCAAGTTCCTCGGCACGTTCGCGCACTTGGCGAATAACGGCACGGTGACCAAGGTGAACCCCGTCATATGCACCAATAGTGACAACAGCCCGTTGATCTGGCCAAGGACTCACAGAGAGATCTGAGATAACGCGCACGGGGCGTAACGCTATCTTCCGCCAAACACCACCGTCGGTTTGGCGATGCGGTCTTTCCACAATTCGAACACCGCAATCAATTCACCATCTGCGTTAGTAGCAGCCCATGGGCCATCGCCGTCCCATGCTTCACGTACTCGTCCATACAGAACATCATCAATTTCTGCTTC
>JBMTEX010000004.1:0-50336 GCA_049433485.1 Ilumatobacteraceae bacterium
CTGGCCAAGCCGACTGCGAATTCGGATGATGGTGATGGGTACATACCATTTGCATCCACGTGCACTACTGGGTCCAGCAATGGTGTTGTGTCGACAACACGAAGTAGTTCTTCTACATCAACATGTTTCGACGTGAAGCCTGCTCTGATGACATTGTCAGAGGAGTTCATGACCTCAAGCCCGAAACCATGCAAGTAGGCGTGAAGGTTTCCCGCTGGCAATGCCAATGCCTCACCCTCACTTAGCACGACATGGTTAAGGAGAGGTGCTATTCGAAGTGCTGGGTCATTTGGATGACGTAAGCGAAGATTCTTCATCCACTTCGGAGCACGCCAAAAACTCAATCGCTTGTCTTGTTTAAATGCCCACTTCAGATAACCGGCGATTCCATCACTGGCAAGAAGCTTCGCTTCGCGTTTCCAGCCAATTGACTTCAAGAATTCGACGGAATTATCTAGGGGTGCAAATCCACACAAAGCTTCGAAACGCGACAGAGCGATGATCATCTCTGGTTTGTCGGATTCATCTTTGTACATGCGCTGAGGTGCATCACGTGGAATACCACGTGCCTCTTCACGGGCGAACCCTTCACGGGCCTGTTCTGCTGTGGGGTGAGTTTGTAGCGACAACGGTTGCGCACATGCCAGCAGTTTCACCAGCATTCTCATCTCGCCAGCAACATCTTGGAGAAGCGGACCACCGCGCATTGTGTCCAAGTGCGATGGTCCCTGGGGGTGAGTGCCCCACCACAATTCGGCAATCTTTGTACCTCGTTCAGAAGGGTTGCCCAGTGTGTGACGAATGGTGATCTCGTCGCCCCAGTCGTAGTTCTTCTCGACACCCATGATGCGCCGAGGTGTCACGAGTTAACTCCGCACCATCGAGACAACATGTTGCACTGCTGCTGCAACTGGGATTGCCTCGTTCGTTCCCGCGTGTCGATCACGCACTTCCACATTTCCGTCTGCCAGCGATTTGCCAACAACAACAATCGTTGGAATTCCCATGAGCTCTGCGTCTTTGAATTTCACGCCAGGCGAGACGCCATTTCGATCATCTAGCAGAACTTCTAGTCCTTGTGCTTCAAGATCACGCGCTAGTTGTTCGCCTGCCACCGTGATGTCGTCACCGTTCTTGCCCGTGACAACAACGTGAACATCGGCAGGGGAGATAGCGCGTGGCCACTTCAATCCGATCTCATCGTGGAATGCTTCTGCAATAGAAGCCACCGCACGCGATACGCCCACACCATATGAACCCATTGTGACCACCACTTGTTTCCCGTTTTGGTCGAGAACAGTGAGGCCAAGTTTGTCGGCATATTTCTTTCCGAGTTGGAACACGTGGCCAATCTCAATGCCGCGCGCAATTTCTAAGGCGTGGCCGCATTGCGGGCACGGATCGCCAGTAGCAACTTCCACTGCTTCAATGGTTCCATCTGCGGTGAAGTCGCGACCATTCACCAGATACAAAACATGGGTGTCGGTAATATTGGCGCCAGTCACCCATGCGCTGCCGTGCACAACGGAAGGGTCGAGCAAGTAACTAATGCCCGATGCGCTGTTCTCGCCAAGAACCTGTGGCCCGATATAGCCGCGCACCAACGCTGGATATTTTGCAAACGTGGCTTCATCCATTGGTTCAACTTCAGCAGGTGACACTTGTGCTTCAATGCGCTTGATGTCAACATCGCGATGACCCGGAACTCCAACAACAAGTGGTGATGTTGAACCATCTGGTTGGCGAAGCGTGAGGACCACGTTCTTTAATGTGTCGCTTGCTTCCCATGGGCGGTCGGTTCGTGGTGCATTGGAATTGAGATACTCCACGAGAGAAGCAATGGTGGGGCAATTCGGAGTTGTCAGCGAAGAAGTGTCTGGATGTTGCGATGTGTCTGCTGCAAGTGCGCCTGTAGTTACCGCTTCTGTATTTGCTGCGTAGTCGCATGATGTGCAACGAACAAATGTGTCTTCACCAACGGAAATTGGTGCCAAGAATTCTTCGCTCATGGACCCACCCATGGCGCCACTCATTGCTTTCACAATGACGTACGGCAATCCGAGGCGCTGGAAGATTCGTTCGTATGCATCGCGGTGGTCGTTGTAGCTCTTCGACAAACCTGCATTGTCAATGTCGAACGAGTAACTGTCTTTCATGAGAAACTCACGACCACGCAACAGGCCTGCACGTGGACGAGCTTCGTCGCGGTACTTCGTTTGGATTTGATACAGAGACACAGGGAGGTCCTTGTAACTGGAGTACAAGTCCTTCACCAGCAACGTAAACATTTCTTCGTGAGTAGGGCCGAGCAAGTAATCGGCTCCTTTACGGTCGACTAATCGAAAGAGATTGTCGCCGTATTCAGTCCATCGGCCGGTGGCCTCGTAGACATCTCTGGGCAGGAGGGCAGGGAAGTGAACCTCTTGTGCTCCAATGCCGTCCATCTCCTCGCGAACAATGTTTTCCACTTTGCGTAAGACCCGCCACCCAAGTGGAAGCCAGGTATAGCCACCGGGGGCGGCTCGGCGGATGTAGCCCGCGCGGACCAGAAGGCGATGTGAGGGGACCTCGGCATCCGAGGGGTCATCGCGAAGGGTGCGGACGAAGAGGTGAGAGAGACGAAGCATCGGAGCGAAACCTTAGTTTGGATGGCTATCATTAGAGCCGTCCTTTGAAGTTCGGTGAACCGGAGGCACGGGTGACCCCCGTGCCTTTTGTTCTGTTAGAGCCAGTTTTGGCGGGAGGTGAGCCATATGTCCAGCAATGTCGTCGACACCGTCACCTCCATGCTCACTCCCATCCTGGCTGACCTCTCCCTAGAGCTCTATGACCTTGAATTCGCAGGCGGCATTCTTCGGGTCACTATCGATACTCCCGCTGGCGGCCCAGCAGGCGTAGACATCGACCAAATTTCTCTCGTGACACGCCTTCTTGGCCGCGAACTCGACCACAATGAAAACGCTGTGCCTGGTCGCTTCACCTTGGAAGTCACAAGCCCTGGCCTTGAACGCACACTGCGGACGCCGCACCACTTTTCTCGCGAAGTGGGCAAAGAGGTCACCATTCGACTCAGCACAGATCTCGACGGCCGTCGTCGCTTCGCTGGTCTGCTCGTTGGTGCTACCGACACCATCGCATCAGTTCGTTTGTCAGATTCCGGCGAGACGGTGGACATTCCACTGTCGCTTGTTGACAAGGCAAAAACAGTTTTTGTTTGGGAATCACAGCCCAAGCCCAATTCGAAGGCTGCACGTGACAAGCGCGCATCCCAGAAAAATACGTCCGCACATCAAGAGGAGGCCAACGCACAATGAGCAACCTAGATATGTCCGAAGCAGTACGCATGCTTGCCGATCACCACGGCATCAGTGTTGACTCCCTGTTGCAGGTTCTCGTAGAGGCACTCGCAACTGCATACAAAAAGCGCCCTGGCGCAGCAGACGAAGTCATTGTTGAGGTGAATCCAGAAAACCTCGACATGAAGTTCACTGCATACGACGTTGACGACGACGGAAACTGGGTGAACGAGCGCGACGATACGCCAAGCAAGAACGAACTTGGTCGCATTGCTGCTGCAACGTTTAAGCAGGTCATGAGTCAGCGCATTCGTGAAGTCGAACGCGATCGCAAGTTTGAGGAATACGCAAACCGCGAGGGTGACTTGGTTACTGGAATCATCCAGCAATCAGATGGTCGTTACGCATTGCTCGACCTCGGCAAAGTGGAAGCACTGTTACCGCAGGCAGAGCAAGTTCCTTACGAGCGCCCTGTATCAGGTGACCGTGTGAAGGCATACATCGTTGAAGTTCGCAAGACTGCAAAAGGTCCACAGATTGTTGTGAGCCGTACGCACCCAGGTCTCATTAAGCGTTTGTTCGAACTTGAAGTTCCAGAAATTGCCGATGGCATCGTGGAAATTAAGTCATGTGCTCGTGAACCAGGCCACCGCACCAAGATTGCTGTTGCATCAAACGATGTGAACGTCGACCCAGTTGGTGCATGTGTTGGTGCACGTGGCGGTCGTGTTCGCATGGTGGTGAATGAACTGCGCGGAGAAAAGATTGACATCGTCTCGTACTCAGAAGACATGCACGATTTCGTGTCGAAAGCGTTGTCGCCTGCAAAGGTCACTGAAGTTCGACTCAGCGAAGACGGCACGCAGGCCGATGTGATTGTTCCGGACTTCCAATTGTCATTGGCAATTGGTAAGGAAGGGCAGAACGCTCGACTCGCTGCACGTCTCACTGGCGTACGTATTGACATCAAGTCAGAGACACAGGCTGCAAATGAAGCGCAGGGAATCTTTGAACCACGTGCACCACGTGGCGCAGAGTACGCCGAAGGTGAATGGCGTACAAACGACGAAACCGGCGAATTGCAGTTCCATGCAACTGACGGTTCTGTTGTGACACAACAGGAATGGGCTGATGCACCGTCCACTGATTCCGATAGCACGGAGGCCTAACCCTTGGCAGCAAAGAAGATTCGCGTTTCCGAACTCGCAAAAGAGTTGGGTCTCACTAATAAAGAGGCTCTCGATTTGTCTGTCTCGATGGGTGTTCCCGTCAAGGCGATCTCATCGACAATGGAAGATGCACAGGCCGACCGTGTTCGCCGTCGCGCAGAACGCGACGGTCTCATTCGTGACGCACAGCCGGAAGAAGAGAAGCCAGCCAAGAAAGCAGCAGCGAAGAAAGCTCCTGCCAAGAAGGCTGCAGCCACATCGACCGATGGTGCGAGCGACGATGGCGCCACTGAAAAGCCAGCCAAGAAAGCAGCAGCGAAGAAAGCTCCTGCAAAGAAAGCTGCAGCCAAGACGGTTGACGCCAAACCAGATGAAGTCGGCACTCCAGCTCCAGTGGCTGAAGTTGTAGCGCCTGCGCCTGAAGCGCCAGTTGTTGAAGTGGTAGAGACGCCTGCACCCGCGCCAGCGGAGCCAGAAGCACCACAGCCAGAACCGCAACGTCCTGCCGCCTCTGGTGAAAGTCGAGTCATCTCTAGTGGTCGACCAAGCCCCACCACTGGTACGCCGCGTCCGCCAATTAACCAGCAGCCCACACCGCGCCCAGCACCGCCACAGGGGCGCCCAGGGGGTACTCCTCCGGGAATGCCGCCTGGTGCTCGTCCTGGTGGTCGCCCCATTCCGCCACCTCCTGGTCCAATGTCTGCCTCAGGTCGCCCCATTCCGCCACCTCCAGGTCAACGAATCGCTCCAGGCTCGCGTCCCGCAGGACCGTCTGGATTCCGTCCTGGTCCTGGCGCGCGTCCTGGTCCCGGCAGTCGCCCTGGCCCGGGAACACGTCCTGGTCCTGGTGCTCGTCCTGGTCCTGGCAGTCGCCCAGGCGGTCCGGGTGGCCCACGTCCTGGTGGCCCAGGTGGAGCTCGTCCCGGTTTTGGTGGCCCACGTCCTGGTGGCGCTCCTGGTGCAGGTGCGCCCGGTGCAGGTCCACGTCCTGGTGGCGGCCCCGGAGGCGGTCCTGGTGGTCCACGCAATGGTCAACGCCGCGCCCCTCGTAAGAAGTCGCGTGCACGTCGCCGGCGCGAGTTTGATGAGTTGCAGCCGCAGTTCACTCAGTACTCCAACAGCAACGCACCAGTTCCTGAAGGCACCATCATCATTGAACGTGGTTGGTCGGCACAAGAGTTCGCTCCGAAGCTAAACCGCACCGCAGCCGACGTTGTTCGTTACATGTTGGAACACGGTGAAATGATCACCGCCACCATGAGTCTCAGTGACGATCAAATGGAATTGTTCGCACTTGAAGTCGGCGCAGAAATTCTGTTGGTCGACCCAGGTCAGCAGCAAGAAACTGAACTTCAAGCGTTGTTTGACGACTCCGACGATGACGATGAGTCATTGCAAGAGTTGCGTCCGCCAGTCATCACAGTGATGGGTCACGTCGACCACGGTAAGACAACACTTCTCGACCGCATTCGTTCGGCAAATGTTGTTGCCGGTGAAGCAGGTGGCATCACTCAGCACATTGGTGCATACCAAGTGTTGAAAGATGGCAAGAAAATCACCTTTATTGACACCCCTGGTCACGCGGCCTTCTCCAAGATGCGTATGCGCGGCGCACAAGTCACCGACATTGTTGTTCTTGTGGTTGCTGCAGACGACGGCGTCATGCCACAGACAATCGAAGCGTTGAACCACGCGAAGGCAGCAGATGTGCCCATCGTGGTGGCGGTCAACAAGATTGACAAGGAAAATGCAGACCCACAGCGCGTTCTCACGCAATTAGCGGAGTACGAACTTGTTCCAGAAGCATGGGGCGGCGACACCATCGTTGTTGAAATGTCTGCTCAGCAGAACCTCGGTATCGATGACTTGCTCGATCAGTTGAACGTTGTTGCAGAACTTGAAGAACTCACCGCAAACCCACAGGGTCGTGCGAAGGGTGTAGTTCTGGAAGCAAACCTCGACATTGGACGCGGACCTGTTGCAACAGTTCTCGTCGACAAGGGAACATTGAAAGTGGGCGATCCCATCGTGGCTGGTGCTGCATGGGGCAAAGTGCGTGCACTCATCAATGAGCGTGGGGAACAAGTAAAAGAAGCTGGTCCATCAACGCCAGTACAGGTGCTTGGTTTGTCCACTGTTCCTCAAGCCGGAGATGAATTCCGCGCTGCACCAGATGAAAAGACGGCTCGACTTGTTGGTGAATCCCGTGGTCAAACACGTCGAGTTCTCAACCAGCGCGGCGATGCACGTGTGCAGAGCGGCGTGAAGTTGGAAGACATCTTCAGTCAGATTCAAGCTGGTGAAGTAGCCACACTGAACCTTGTTATCAAGGCTGACGTACAAGGTTCACTTGAAGCGGTCACGGAAAGCTTGCGCAAACTTGAACGCGACGAAGTGAAGGTTGCATTTGTGCACCGTGGCGTTGGTGGAATCACCGAGAACGACATCACATTGGCTGCTGCAACAAACGCAACGCTCATTGGTTTCAATGTTCGTCCAGATCGAAAATCTCGCGACTTGGCCGAGGCCGAGAAAGTAGAGATTCGTACCTACGAAATCATCTACAAGCTCTTGGAAGATATGGAACGAGCAATGCTTGGTCTGTTGGCACCAGAGTTCGAAGAAGTGGTCACTGGCGAAGCAGAAGTGCGCGAAATTTTCCGCGTGCCAAAGATTGGCGCCATTGCAGGTTGTTTCATCCGCACCGGCGTCATCACACGCGGTACCAAGGTTCGCTTCTTGCGCGATGGCACCATCATCTGGAAGGGTTCCATCCAGTCACTACGCCGCTTCAAGGACGATGTTCGTGAAGTGCGCGAAGGTTTCGAGTGCGGTATTGGCTTGTCCGACTTCCAAGACCTGAAACCTGGTGACCTCATTGAGACCTACGAAGAGCGCGAGATCGCTCGCACATAGTCATGGCTGATCTTGACTTCTTCTTCGACCCAGTGTGTCCATGGGCATGGATCACGTCACGTTGGGTGCGTGAAGTACAACAACTTCGTTCGTACGACGTGCAGTGGAAGTTCATCTCGTTGAAGTTTCTAAACGAAGACAAGATGGATTACTCCAAGATGCCCGAGGGGTACAAGGAAGTTCACGCAGCCGGAACATCGGGTCTTCGAGTCGCTGCTCGTGCTCGCGCAGAACGCGGCAACGATGCCGTATCTGCTGTGTACACCGCGCTTGGCACCAGCTTGCACAATCGTGAAGAGCGTGCGCTGTTTGTTGCAGACACCGTGGGACACATTGGTGGGTTATTGACTGCCGCAGGTCTGCCATCAGAGTGGGCACAGTCCGCAAATGATGATTCGTTCGATCAGTTAATTCGCACTGAAACAGAACTAGCGCTGGAACGCACAGGGAAAGATGTAGGAACCCCCATCCTCACATTCCGCCCCGGTTCATCGAATGAAGGTTCATTCTTTGGTCCCGTCATCTCGGGAATTCCTCGCGGTGATGAAGCATTGAAATTGTGGGACGCCGTGGAGACGTTGGCAACCACGTCTGGCATGGCCGAGCTGAAGCGCTCGCTTCGCGCACGCCCCAATTTTAACTGAGATATTTAGGCCATCTTCAGCGCGTCAATCACTGGCATCCATGTTTCTGGATCTGCTTTGTACGGCGCATAGAAGCTGATGCGACTAATCACATCGCTATATCGACGGCTGAGTTCTGGTGCTACTTGTGACGGTTCGCCAACAACAGCAAACGTGTTCAAGATTTCGTCTGTGATGAGCTCGCCCATCTCTTGCCACTTACCGCTTTTCGACAACGTGTTGAGTTCATCTTGCAGACCGCCCCAACCGTGTGCTTCAAGAACGCCGCGGTATGCAGGAGTGGAGCCGTAGAACGCAATTTGTTGGCGTGTGCCAGAAGCTGCAGCCTTCATTTGTTCTTCAGTGGTGCCGGTGACAACAAATGACGGCCCAACAATCTCGAACCCTTCCATTGTCTTGCCGGCCTTGGCGCGACCACGTGCAAGTGCAGGAATGGTGACCTCACGAAGATATTTCTCTGTGGTGAAACCATGACACAAGAAGCCGTCACATACTTCGCCGGCAACTTCTGTCATTAATTCGCCAACGCCAGCGAGGTAAATCTTCGGTGGACCAAATGGTGACAACTCTTTTGCGTCTGGCGTGAAGAACGGAGTCATCAACGTGTGGGTGTAGAAATCTCCGCGGAAGTTGAGCTGTGTTCCGTTCTGCCAGCAATCCCAGATGGCGCGCATGGCCAAAATCATCTCGCGCATACGAGCAGCGGGGTGACTCCATTCCATTGAGAATCGCTTCGTAATGTGTGGCTTGATTTGGCTACCAAGACCCAACATGAAGCGGCCATTTGAATAGGACTGCAAGTCCCAGCCGATGTTTGCGAGCGTCATTGGATTGCGTGCAAACGCAACGGCAATTGAAGTGCCCACTTCAAGTGTTGATGTGTGCTCTGCTCCGAGAAGAAGAGGGAAGAACGGGTCGTGTGCCGTTTCTGCAGTCCATGCACCGGCATAACCAGCCGCTTCGAGTTCTTTTGCCGCTTGCGGAACTTTTGTGAGATCGGAACCAAGTCCTCCATCAACTTTCATGTCATCCTCCTGGTTGTTGGTCGCGCAAAAACTGTTCGACTTCGGCTGCTAATTCATCCACTGTAGGGATATCAGTGGCGCCGTCGTCAATTGGCGCTCCATGCATCTCGTCGTAGGCAGCTTCGAGTTGTTGAAGCATTCCAGCATGCTCGGGGTTGTTGGCCACTAACTGGTCCAGACGTTCACGCTGGACCGCAGATTCACGACGGAGGCGAGATGAGTCAATGAACAGTCCAGTGTCTGCACACATGGCTTGTATGAGAGCGTCGCTGGCCAGCGGGTATGCCATTGATGCCACATAGTGCGGCACTTGAGCCCACAAGCTCACGGCTTCAATGCCGCATTTCATCAATGTGTGTTCAAGAAGTGATTGCACGCCGGCAGGCGCATCGAGCGTGCTTCGTGACAAGTCAAGACGATCAATCACCGCTGGGTCTGCCGATGTTGCAGTAATTCCTACTGGCCGTGTGTGTGGTGCGCCAAAAGGGTAGGCACCGAGCCCCACCATTTTCTGCACCTTCATTTGTTGTGCCAATTCACCAACGGTGCTCGCAAAGAAGTTCCACGCCATGTCTGGTTCTGGTCCAGTGAGTAGCAACACATCGCGACCATTTGCATCGCACCCCACGCGAATTTCGGGAACACTCCATTCAATGTTTGTGTTGACACCTTCGCGCAATTCCATCACAGGGCGACGTGCGCGATAATCAATAAACGTGTCTGCATCGAATGTGATGAGACGAGTGGAGTGTGATTCCGACACCAATAATTCCATTGCTGATGCTGCAGCACCACTTGCGTCTATCCAGCCAGCAAACTGTGTAATGAGCACAGGCGACTGCAGGTCGGGTAAGAGACCATTAACGGTGAAGGGGAGGCCACTTGAGTTATTCATCGCAAGTTCTCAAGAATGGATGCAGCTCGTTGTGATGCGCCTTCCACTTGAAGTCTGAATGGTTCAAGTTCGGCTGGATCTTTTTGGCCGAGTGCTCCGCCGAGGTAGCGCGCATACACGCCCTCGATGATGCAGGCCAGTTTCCAGAATGCGAATGCAACGTAGAACTCAAGCTGTGAGATGTCCCGCCCTGACACTTTTCCGTAACGCTCTGCTAATTCGGCGCGATTCATAAATCCTTCAGCGGTATTGACAGGGTTCGCCCATGCGCTTGCATCATCTTGTGGGCCGGTCCAGTACACCATCAACAAACCAAGGTCTGCCATGGGGTCGCCAAGCGTGCATATTTCCCAGTCAAGAACTGCAATGACGTTTCCTTCTGTATCGACCATGCAATTGTCGAGTCGGTAATCGCCATGGACCAACGTGGCGGCGCCTTGTTTTGGGATGCGTTTCATGAGTTCTTCGTACACGCTGTCAACTAGTGGAAGCTCGCGAGTTCGTTGTTCCACGATGTTTCCATGCCATCGTTTGAGTTGGCGCGCAATGTAATCCTCGTGTTTGCCTAAGTCGTTGAGACCGGCCGCTACTAAGTCCACATTGTGAATTGCGGCCATGGTGTCAACAATTGATTCGCTGGCTCGGCGGCAGCCGCTTGGGCCCAAAAGTTGTTGAGCGACAGATTTTTCGCGAACAACATGTCCGTTTACAAATGACATCACATAGAAGGGCAACTCGTTGATGTTTTCGTCGGTACATAAACCCAATGCAGGGGCGACTGGAACATTTGTTGATGCCAGTCCAGCAATGATGCGATGTTCGCGAGTCATGTCGTGAGCACTTGCAAGTCGATGTCCAAGTGGTGGTCGACGCAGCACATATGAATGTCCTGCGGAGTCGTCCACTTTGAAAGTGAGGTTTGAGTGGCCGCCAGCTATCTGTGTGTAATGGAACGGCGCGGTGGCACCAGGAATGTTGGCCACTAACCAACCTTCGACGTTTTCGCTGATGCCATTCGGAAGAGTCACGACACAAAAACTACCTGTATCGTGCCCGTATGGCCCTCACCGTCACTGACGCCACATTTCAGACCGAGGTCATTGAGCGATCCTTTGCCACTCCTGTCATTGTGGATTTCTGGGCAGAGTGGTGTGGTCCATGCAAGACGTTGACTCCCATTCTTGAAAAGGCAACAGACGCAACTCAGGGGCAAGTGGTGTTGGCAAAGGTGGACGCCGATACGAATCCTGGATTAATGCAGGCGTTTGGAATCAAATCCATCCCCACTGTGGTCATTTATAAAGATGGTCAGCCAATTGACGGTTTCATGGGGGCAAAACCGGAGCACGTCATCGAGCAACTTGTATCCGCACTTTTGCCGAACCCGACTGATTTGCGTGTTCGTGATTTGCTGCAACAAGGAACAGAAGAATCGTTACGTGACGCAGTAGCTCTTGCGCCTGGAAATGAAGATGCTGTGTGCTCCTTAGCTGAACATCTTGTTCGTGTAGGTCAAGCCGAAGAAGCGTTGTCATTGTTGGCCCGATTGCCAGAAACAGATCGTGTACGTCGAATTGCCGCCAATGCACGTCTCTCTTTGAATCCTGTGGACAATTTTGATGACGAACTCGTTGCACTGCTCGACCGAGTGAAGTCTGATGAAACTGCGCGTCAAGAGTTTCTGGACATTTTGGAATCAATGGGTCCAGATGATCCACGTACTGCGAAGTATCGCAAACTGCTCACTGCGCGTTTGTTCTAACGTCTTCCTTCGCTAACGGTGTCATGCGCACATCGGCGTATGAATCAGGATTCGTACCGCCGTTATGTTGCCACCGTTCGCCACTGGGTGGCATTTGTTGGCATTCGACGCATTGTCGGGTCGGTCGCTGGCATTCTCGCTGCAGTAGGTGTGGGGTGGTTTGTACTACGTCCTTCGCCTATGCCAGTGGAGTTCACTCTTCCGTCCGTCACCACGGCAGTGGCACCATTGAGTTCGTCGGACATTCACGTTCATGTTGTGGGTGCAGTGAAGCGACCTGGGGTGTACACAATGCCAACGTCGTCACGAGTAGTAGACGCTGTTGCGGCTGCCGGGGGTTCACTTGCAACAGCAGACCTGGAAGGCATCAATTTGGCTCAAACATTGATGGACGCAGAACAAGTGTTTATCCCTGTTCGACAGCGGGTAACACCAAAGGTCACGGTGGCGCCTCGTCATCGGCCACAACCTCGTCTCACGTCAACCACGGTGACGGGTTCTGCACCACAATCAAAAACAATCAACATCAATTCGGCAACAGCAGCTCAGCTTGAAACATTGACCGGAGTTGGTCCGGCAACGGCGCGCGCCATTATTGCGTATCGAACATCAAAAGGTCCGTTCACGAAGGTGGAAGATCTTCTGAATGTTCCGGGCATCGGGCCATCAAAATTGGCGGCCATGCGAGCAGAAATTTCCGTGAGTTAGAACGCTCCCAGGGCAAGCGCACCAAGAAGCAACCCACTTAATGCACCAATCCACACGGCGATTCCCATGCCAAGAAATGACACAAGCCATTCGCGGTATCCCACCACTGGAGTTCTTGCTACGCGTGCAGCAGTGAGTTGACCAATCAGCCACCACAACGCAGCGCTGATTCCAATAGCCAGCAAGACACGTGAGCTTCCGCCGGTGGCCGGAATGCCAAGAGCGGGCATCACGGGGCATGCCAGAACAACACCGATGAACGACACAGTTCCATTAATGGGCGCAGGTAAAAACCATGACACCACAACACTGGCAATCCATAACGCGCCAGCGCACCCGATACCCATGAGTCCACCAGAGCGACGAATGAAACGTCGGGTAGCAACGACGCCCCCTGGAAGAGCAACGCGACGAGACCGAGAGGAAGTAGATGCGCCGTTGCTCACTCTGTCATCGTATGTTGCGCCGTTGGGTTCAAGAGGGCATCTACATGGCGCTTCTGCACAGGCAACCATGAGTGCTGGCTTGTTGTGGTTGTCTTTAATGACAGGCGAACACATTCCACACCTTGCTGTTCTTCGCTGGTGGAGCATGGCTTCAGTCGTCGTTCTTGTTGTCGTCAGGGCGAGGAAATGGTGGATCCTTGTAGCGCTGGGTGTGGCAGGTGCATCTGGTGGGGCGGCAGTGTGGTCTGTTCCGGTTGTTATGGATTCATTTGAATGCGCAGGCATTGCTCAACTCCACAGCGATCCATCGCTTGCGTTTGGTGCAACGCAAGCCGTCATTGAGTTCAGTGGCCACAGGTACTCGGCGTATGCATACGGAACTGCGGGAAGTCGACTCGCACAACGCGCCGCAGGAGAGCATGTGATGTTTGCAGGCACATGTTCTCCCTTGTCTGGTGATTTCACACGGAGTAGTCGCGTCCGGCACGTTATTGGCACCATCTCGGTGAAAGAGATGAGCGAACACTTTGCAGAAGGTTCAGTGGTGATGCGAACTGCCAATCGCATCAGAGCTGCGATGCAAGCCGGGGTGGCGCAAATGTCAAGAGAGAACAAGTCTCTGTTCACTGGGCTCGTCATTGGTGATGATCGTTTGCAACCGCCCACCATGGTGCAGAGATTTCGTGAAAGTGGATTGTCTCATTTGTGTGCTGCCTCTGGTCAAAATGTTGCCTATCTGCTAGCGGTTGCCGTGCCGCTCATGCGCCGACGAAGTCCGCGTATGAAATGGCTCATCACAATGTGCATTATTGGGTGGTTCATCGTGTTGACTCGTGCAGAACCGTCGGTGATTCGCGCCGGATTCATGGCAGCAGCAGTGGCTACTAATTCATTACGCCGTCATCCAATGAACGCTCGAGTGGTGTTGGCGCTTTCTGTGGTGTGTCTCTTGTTGATTGATCCGATGCTTGCGTGGAGTATTGGCTTTGCATTATCGGTTGGAGCTACTGCAGGTCTGGCATGGTTGTCTGCGCCACTAGGAAAAATCTGCGGCGGTCGAGGTGTCCTTGCGTCCACATTGGCGGCGCAGCTCGGAACATTTCCAGTGTCGCTATGTGTGTTTGGGTCGGTCCCAGTGATCTCGCTCATTGCTAATCCGCTTGCCCTCCCTGTTGCTGGTGCCGTGATGACAGTTGGTCTTCCCACCTCGCTCCTAGCGGCCGCGTTCCCGTTCTTGGAGATGCCCGTATCAACAGCACTCTCCATTCCCGTTGCATGGGTGGACACGGTTGCTCAGATTGCCTCTCGTCTATCTCCTGCGGGGCATACGAATACCGCGTTGTGGGTAGTGGTGTTGCTGTGGGTTGTTCGTCGCTGGGCGAAAAATAGGGCACTTCGAGCCACCGCTGTGGCAGGGTAGAGGCATGGCAACGTACTTGATTTCCGGTGATGAATCACTGATCAGTCTCGAATTGTCTGCACTCACCGCGCGACTAGTGGGTGAAGAAGATCGTTCCATGATGGTGGATGATTTCGATTGTTCGGAATCTACTTTCACTATGGCAGCAGTGGCAGATGCAGTCACCACAATGTCGCTTTTTCTAGAACGAAAAGTGGTTGTCGTTCGTCATCTGCAAGACCTTGCGGCAGAACACGTGGGTACGTTTGTTGAAGCAATTGATGGCTGCATCCCAGAAGTTGATCTTGTCATCACGTCCACTGGCAAAGTGCTAAAAGCAATAAACGATGCACTAAAAAGAGTGAAGGCTGAAACTATTGGTGCCGTTGTCATCAGTAATCAAGGTGAACGCATTAAGTGGGTGGAATCAAAACTTGTTGAAGCTGGTTTCACATACTCTGCAGACGCCGCCCGACTTATTGCGTCATGGTTTGGTGGAGACCAAGCGCGCGTGTCTGGGCTCCTTGCCACTCTCACTTCTACATACGGTGAAGGCGCAAAACTGTCTCGTACTGATATTGAAGCGTTCTTGGGTGAGGCCGGAAGTATTGCCCCGTGGGATCTCACCGATACCATCGACAAAGGTGATGCGTCCACGGCCCTTGTCATGTTGCATCGCATGATGGCCGATTCTCATCCGCTTCAGATCCTTGCGCTGTTGGCTAATCGATACGCACAGATGATGAAGATTGATGGGCGAGGTGTGCGCACTGCCGCAGATGCTGTTGCCATATTGGGCGGCAAAGAGTTCACTGCAAAAAAAGTGTTAGAGCAATATCAGCGGTTAGGAAGCGCGGATGTGTCCCGTGCAATTTCACTCATTGCAACTGCAGATGTTGATCTACGCGGCGGAAAAGATTGGGAACCAGAACTGGTGATGGAAGTTCTGGTGGCGCGCCTAGCGAAGTTGGGCGGCGCGGCTACTAGTTCGCGGTCGCGTTCGTATAGCCGTTAAAAAAAGTAGAAACACGCCAGCGCAGAGTTACTTGGCGGTGTTGAGGCGCTTCATTAAGCGGCTCTTGCGGCGGGCAGCTGCATTCGGATGAATGATGCCCTTTGATGCGGCCTTATCGATGCGCTTCACTGCTGCGCGTGCGCTGGCATCTGCATCGGGGGTTCCGACAGCAGAGATAGCTGTGCGTACACGGGTCTTTAGTTCGCTCTTGACAGCCTTATTGCGGTCGGCTGCTTTTGCGTTGGTAAGAATGCGCTTCTTTTGGCTCTTGATGTTTGCCACGAATGGCAAGGCTATCGGGGCATACCCCCGTCACCAACCGCCACAGGTAGGCTCATCAATGCCCATGGACATCTCAAAAATCCGCAATTTCTCCATCATTGCCCATATTGACCATGGCAAGTCCACTCTGTCTGACCGCATCCTTGAGATGACCGGTGCAGTGGAGGCCCGCGACATGAAGGCCCAGTACCTCGATTCCATGGATCTCGAGCGCGAACGTGGCATCACTATCAAGGCCCAGAACGTTCGAGTCAACTGGAAGGGGCACACGTTCCATCTCATCGACACCCCGGGCCACGTGGACTTCGGTTACGAGGTCAGTCGTTCATTAGCTGCGTGCGAAGGCGTGGTGTTGGTGGTGGATGCGGCACAGGGCATCGAGGCTCAAACGTTGGCCAACTGCTATCTCGCTCTTGAGAACGACCTGGAGATTGTGGCTGTTCTCAACAAGATCGACCTTCCTGCTGCCGACCCAGATCGTTATGCACAAGAAATTGAAAACATTTTGGGTATCCCAGCAGAGGACATTCTTCGCATCTCCGCAAAAACCGGAGATGGCGTTCCCGAATTATTGGATGCGGTCATCGAAAGAATCCCAGCACCTAGTGGTGACATTGATGCTCCGTTGCAGGCTCTTATTTTCGACTCTCAATTCGACCAATATCGCGGTGTTGTCTCCAGTGTGCGAGTGATGCATGGCCGCCTCAGCACGGGCAGCAAGTTGCAGTTCATGCAGGCACGCGCCACGCACGACGCGATTGAAATTGGTGCGCGTCGTCCAGGCACCACGCCATTGCCAGAACTTGGCCCGGGCGAAGTTGGCTATCTCATCGCTGGTATCAAAGATGTTGCCGAGGCGCGAAGTGGTGAAACGGTCACCACAGTCGCGCACGGAGCTACCGAGCCGTTGCCTGGATATCGAGATCCGAAAGCCATGGTGTTCTGTGGTCTGTATCCCATCGACGGCGACGATTTTGAAAACTTGCGCGAGAGTTTGGAAAAACTCAAACTGAACGACGCGTCCATTACTTATGAACCAGAGTCGTCAGGCGCGCTCGGTTTCGGTTTCCGCTGCGGCTTCCTTGGGTTGTTGCACATGGAAATTGTGAAAGAACGCCTCGAGCGCGAATTCAATCTTGCCCTCATTGCCACTGCACCGTCGGTGGCGTATCGCGTCACAAAGACTGATGGTGAAGTGGTAGTGGTGGAGAACCCTGCAGATCTCCCGCCCACACAGAACATCAATTTCATTGAAGAACCATTCTTCAAGGTGAGCATCATCACACCGAAGGATTACACCGGAACATTGATGGAACTGTGCCAATCACGCCGTGGAGAGATGGTGAAACTGGAGTATCTGTCTCCAGAGCGTGTGGAGTTGCACTATCTCATTCCGCTGGCCGAGGTGGTGGTGGATTTCTTCGATCAGATGAAGAGTCGAACACAGGGGTATGCAAGTCTCGATTATGAACTTGAGGGATATCGCCCCAGCAATCTGGTGTTGGTGGACATATTGCTGAACGGGTTGGCTGCCGATGCTTTCAGCACCATTGTTCATCGCGACAAGGCGTTCGATTATGGCCGTCGTATGTGTGAGAAGCTGCGTGAGTTAATTCCACGACAGATGTTTGACGTGCCAATTCAGGCAGCTATTGGTGGCAAGGTCATTGCACGTGAAACCGTCAAAGCCAAGCGAAAAGACGTGCTGGCGAAGTGCTACGGCGGGGACATCACACGTAAACGCAAACTGCTGGAAAAGCAGAAAGAAGGCAAGAAGAAGATGAAGGCCATCGGCCGGGTGGAAGTGCCTGGCGACGTCTTCATTAGTGCCTTGAAGTTGGACGACTGATGTCCGTGAATGAGACGGCCGCGAAAGCAAGTCCGTTTCGCTCTCTTCACCATCGCAACGTTCGGGTCTATTTCATTGGGCTTCTTTTGTCCAACATCGGTACGTGGTTGCAGTTCACCGCAACTTCAATTCTCATTTATCGTATAAACGAACGAGCCACGGATGCAGGGCTGAATACATTGTTTCAGTTCTTGCCTATGTTGTTACTTGGCGCATGGGCTGGCGGCTTCGCAGATCGTCATGACCGTCGAACTGTGACCATTTGGACGCAGTCTGCTTTGCTGCTTCAAGCAGTACTACTTGCGATCGCGGACTTTGGTGGATTTGTTTCCTTGCCCGTCATCTATTCGTTGTCGCTGATCTTAGGTGTAGCGAACGCGATTGATAATCCATCGCGACGGGGTTTAGTCACAGAACTTGTAGAGCCATCTGAAATTCCAAATGCAATGTCTCTCAATACAACAGTCATGACGGGCTCGCGCATTTTTGGCCCAGCACTAGCTGCATTGTTGATTGGCCCGTTGGGGACTGCATGGTTGTTTGCAATGAACGCTTTGTCTTATGTGGCAGTGCTGTGGTCGTTATTGGCGCTTCGCAGATCGGAAATGATTCCATCACCAGCAGCACCACGCACCGCTAAGCCAGTTCGAGAAGCCATGGCGTTCGTGTGGCGAGACCCATACTTGCGGTATTCATTCATTGTATTCGCAATAGTCAGCACCTTTGCTTTCAACTACAGCGTGGTATTGCCGAAGTTGAGCGACGTGCAGTGGGGTCAAGAAAATGGATATCCGATTCTTCTCACCATTGTCAGTGTTGGGAGCATCTTTGGTGCACTCAGCACTGCACGATTCAGAGTGATTGGTGTTCAGTGGTACGGAACATTGGTGGCCATTAATGCGTTCTCATGTATTGCACTTGGTTTCGCCCCAAACTTCTGGGTGGCATGTCTGGTGTCATTGCCGCTCGGTTTTGGTGGCACGGGTCTCGTGGCGTCCATGACAGGAATCAGCCAACAGAAAACATCTCCAGAGATGCGAAGTCGAATGTTGGCATTGCAGTCCGTCGCGTTCTTGGGCTCAACTCCCATCGGCGGACCAATTACTGGCTGGATTGGTGACAACATCAGCATCCAATGGTCGCTTGCCTACGGCGGACTATTGAGTTTCGCTGTGTTGCCATTGTTGAGGAGAGCTAGATGACAAACGCAGTGTGGTGGATACGTCGTGACATGCGACTTGCAGACAACGGCGCATTGGCGTCGGCAGCATCACGGGGGAATGTTGTTCCATTGTTTGTTGTTGACCCCGCTTTCAAGAATGCAGGAGCTGCGCGAACACAATTCATGTTTGCCACGCTGCGCGCCCTTGATCTCTCAGCGAATCGCTCAATTGTTTTGCGACATGCAGATCCAATCTCTGAAGTCGTTGAATTTGCACAAGCGGTGGGTGCTGAGAGTGTTCATGTCACTGCAGATTTTTCTCCGTATGGGCGTGAACGAGATGCGCGAGTACGTGAGCGTCTTCAGAATGCAGGCATTGAGTTCGTAGAGGCAGATTCGCCATATGCGGTGAATCCCGGAATGGTTCTGAAAGACGATGGAACTCCGTTGAAGGTGTTTACGCCGTTCTATAAGCGTTGGATGAATCATGTCCAGCTCGCAGAACGGTCTGCGCCACAGGTGAAGTGGGCAGATTTTCGACCGCTCTGCCAGGGGTATCCAACCATGGATGCGCCTGCCTCCACCATTTTCCCCGTGGGCGAAGATGCGACGTGGCAGCGCTGGAACGAATGGTCAACACACGCGCTGGATTCATATAAAGCCGATAGAGACAATCCCGGGATAGACGGAACATCGCAGTTGTCGGCAGCTCTGCGTTTTGGTGTGGTGCATCCTCGTCAGCTTCTTCGTGGCTTGCCTGCATCGTCGGGGGGAGATCACTTCCGAAGTGAAATTGCATGGCGCGAGTTTTATGCAGATGTTCTCTTTCACTTGCCACACACAAAGTGGGAAAATCTCCAACCCAAAATGAACGCATTAGTGAATGATTCAGGTGAGGTAGCAGAGAAAAGATTTGAACAGTTCTGTGTGGGGCAGACTGGGTACCCCATTGTTGATGCTGGAATACGTCAAATGGTGTCAACTGGATGGATGCACAATCGGGTTCGCATGATTGTGGCCAGTTTCCTTGTGAAAGATCTGCATTTGCCATGGCAATGGGGTGCAAAATTCTTTATGGACCATCTCATTGATGGCGATATTGCGTCGAATAATCATGGGTGGCAGTGGACTGCCGGTACTGGAACAGATGCGGCACCGTATTTCCGTGTCTTCAACCCCACAACGCAAAGTGAAAAGTTTGACCCCTCGGGTTCATACATTCGTCAATGGATTCCAGAAATTGCGCATCTCGACAACAAGAGCATCCATGCACCGTGGGCACTCGGCTTGTTGGCTCCCAGCGAGTACCCACCGCCGATGGTGGACCATTCTGTTGAACGTGAAGAGGCGCTTGCCCGTTACAAATCGGTGAGCGGAAAGTAAAATCAGCAAACGATGTTGGATGAACGCAAAACCGCCATACTTCGGGCCGTTGTCCAGGAATACGTGGCGTCGGGTCAACCCGTGGGGTCAACACACATTGCCAACCTTCCTTCCGTGAAGGTGTCGTCGGCAACAGTGCGTAATGAAATGTCTGCTCTTGAGCAGGACGGCTATCTCGCACAACCGCACACGTCGGCTGGTCGTATTCCTACAGACAAGGGGTACCGACACTTCGTGGATTCCATCACGCCTGAGTCGTTAGTGGCAGATGCACAGGCCACCCAAGTGGGTGATTTCTTTCAGGCTGCACATGGTCGGTTAGAAGACCTCTTGCGTCAGACCACCACATTGTTGGCCAACATCACTCATCACACCGCCGTTGTTGTGGGTCCAGAAGTAGAGACAACTACGGTTCGCGCCGTACACATCAGCCGTGTCACTCCACGCACGGCAACTGTTGTCATGGTGATGTCTAATCATGGTGTTGAGAATGAAACCATTCAAATCTCAGACGACATCAGCGACGACCACATCCCACTGGCCGTGTCGCACCTTGGAAAATTCCTTGTTGATCATTCCCTCGGTGATATCGATTCCATTCCATCGTCAAACGATGCTCATGTCGATGCAGTGTGCTATGCAACATTGAATGCGCTGTCGCGCCATCGCAAAGACAAACCTGTATTTGTTGGTGGTGCAGCATCGCTTGCAAATGCATTCGATGCCGTAGATGTTGTTCGAGATGTTCTCACCACAATTGAGCAACAGTTTGTAGTGGTGTCCTTGTTGCAAGACCTGCTCGATAGAGGTTTATCTGTTGCAATAGGTGCCGAGCACGGAATTGAACAACTCTCTGCATGCTCGGTCATCGTCGCGCCAGTTGTCGCCGATGGTGAAACCATTGGCTCGGTTGGAGTGCTTGGCCCAACGCGAATGAACTACCCGCAAGCTTTAAACACGGTGGAAGTCGTGAGTGAACAATTGGGTCGCAGAATTTCTGAAGGTGCATCATGAGCGACTTCTATGAGCTCCTGGGTGTGTCTCGCTCAGCGAGCACAGATGAATTGAAAAAGGCGTATCGAAGGAAGGCACGCGAGCTTCATCCCGACGCAAACCCGGATGACCCGGCTGCGGAAGAACAGTTCAAAGAAGTCAGTCGTGCCTATGAGGTCTTGTCAGATCCCGACACGCGCGCACGGTACGACAGGTTCGGCGAAAGCGGACTGTCGGGTGGCGGCGGAATGGGCGATCCATTTGGTGGCGGCGGACTCGGTGACATATTTGAAGCATTCTTCGGTGGCAGCGGGTTTGGTGGATCCCGTCAACCATCGGGCCCACCGCGCGGACAAGATGTAGAGGTCACCGCACGTATTGATTTGAACGGCGTGATGTTCGGCCAACAGGTCACTGTCGATGTGAATACCGCTGTGGCATGTACGGACTGCGATGGAACTGGTGCAGGTGCAGGGACGCAGCCGGTGCAGTGCACTGATTGTGGCGGGTCTGGGCAAGTGCGACGAGTGCGTCAAAGTATGTTGGGACAAATGGTCACAACCGGGCCATGTGGACGTTGTGGTGGCATCGGGCAAGTTGTTGTCACTCCATGTTCGTCGTGTTCTGGCGAGGGGCGGAAAGCATCACGTGAGTCGTACACCGTTGATGTCCCAGCCGGAATTCAGTCTGGTCAAACATTGCGCTTGTCCAGCAGAGGTGCAGCTGGTCCACGCGGCGGCGAACCTGGAGATTTATACGTTCATGTGGCCGTGGCTCAGCATCCAGACTTCACGCGTGACCAAGACGATTTGGTATTTCACCTTCCGCTGTCGATCACTCAAGCAGCACTTGGTGTGCACACAGTTCTCGACGCGTTAGATGGCGAACTAGATCTTGTTGTGCCTGCAGGAACTCAACATGGACGTGAATTTGTGGCACGTGGTCGGGGAGTGCCACATCTAAATGGTCGCGGTCGTGGAAACTTGCGTGTGCGTGTCTCTGTCACGGTTCCCACGTCCCTCTCGGATGAACAAGAACAACTTCTGCGGCAACTAGCTGAAATTTCTGGCGACGAGGTGGCATCTGCAGATAAAGGTTTGTTCTCGCGCATTAAGTCGGCATTTTCGTGAACCCACTTCTGCGTGGAACTGCTGCGCACGTATTCGTGGAGGACATCTCTGCTCCAGAGTTGTCTTCTGATGATCTTCATCATCTGCAAAAAGTTCTTCGCCTGCGTAACGGTGAGCAGGTCAGTTGTGCCGACGGGTTGGGCCGTTGGCGCATGTGTGAATGGGTGTCTGGTGTGCTCAATGTCGCTGGCGATGTTGTTCAAGAAGCAACGCCGACGCCAATTCTCTGTGTTGCAGTCGCGCCTGTGAAAGGTGATCGAACGGATCTCGTCATTGAGAAATTGGTGGAGATTGGCGTCGACCGAATAGTGGTGCTCGCTCCGGTGGAGCGCAGTGTTGTCCGATGGGCGCACGACAAGACGGCACATGTCATGGAGCGCTACCAGCGCATCGCCCGCGCGGCTGCCATGCAAAGCAGGCGTGTCTTTCTTCCAGACGTGAGGGGGCCAGTCTCTTTGGCTGATGTGTCAGGTCCCGGGGTTGCGTACGCCGAGCCAGATGGCGCCGCGTCTTGGGACATCACCACCACAGTGATCATTGGCCCGGAGGGTGGCTTTTCAGAGGCTGAATTGGTGTCGGCGCCTGCCACTATCGACCTTGGGCCGCACATTCTGAGGGCCGAAACTGCAGCAATTGTGGCGGCATCGCAGATGGTCGCACACTGGCGGCGTTGAATGCACCACACTGGGTGGTGCCATGGCTGGATTATCTGACGACGAACTTCTTCATGACTCACCTTTTACGAGACTTGTCGGCGAACGCCTTCGGCGAATTCGTCAGCAAAAACAATGGTCTCTCTCGGATGTAGAAGCACAGAGCGATAGCGAATTTAAAGCATCGGTGCTTGGTGCATATGAACGAGGGGAGCGAGCAATTTCTGTTCCACGCTTGGAACGTTTGGCTCGCTTTTATGGCGTCAGTATTGATCAATTGCTGCCACGCGACACACAGCACATGAGTGATGCTGGAACAAGTGTTGATGGGGCTCCAAAGAAGCTGCGCATTGATGTTGCGAAGTTGACAACAATGGCAGGTCCACATTTTGAAATGTTGGAACGATTCTTGCGAATGATTCAAGTGCAACGCCAAGACTTCAATGGCAAAGTCATCACTGTGCGTGCTCATGACACACGAGCGATTGCTGTCATGTTGGATGTACCAGTGGACAGTGTTGGCGACAAGTTGGGTGAACTTGGCTTGCTTTTCGTGCCTCCTGCAGCACAATAAGTTGGCATACTGCTGTTATGGCTGAGTTCGGGGTTTATATTCACATCCCGTTTTGTCGCCATCGGTGTGACTACTGCGCCTTTGCAACATGGACAGATCGCGACCATCTCATGGAGGCCTATGTCGATGCAGTTGTTGTCGACATAGAGCGCGCCGTAGAGAACGGTTTACCCATCGCAGATACCGTTTTCTTCGGTGGAGGAACTCCAACGCGACTTGCGCCTGATCTACTCGCGAAAATTGTTCGAGCAATTCCTGTGTCGTCGAATGCCGAGATCACTGTGGAATGTAACCCTGACGACGTCACGGTTCACATGATGAACACATTCGCTGCAGCAGGCGTTAATCGCGTCAGTATTGGCGTTCAAGCAATGGTGGAACATGTTCTTGCATCACTTGGTCGCACTCACAATCCGTCGAACGTTGCAGGCGCGGTCGACGCAGCGCGACAGGCAGGTATTTCTTCAATCAATCTCGACATCATGTATGGCGCACACGGCGAAACAGTTGATGATTGGACACGAACTGTAGAGGCGATTGTTGCTTTAGGTCCGACCCATGTTTCTGCTTATGGTCTTACGGTGGAAGCGGGAACTCCGCTTGCAGACGATCCGGCGCGTCATCCAGACGATGACGACCAAGCTGACAAGTACATCGTCACCGACGACCTGTTATCTGCCGCAGGATTCCACAATTACGAAATCTCAAACTGGGCACGTCCAGGTCATGAGTGTCGGCACAACATGGTGTACTGGATGCAGGGTAACTATCGCGGCTTCGGATGTGCCTCACACTCACATGAAGATGGTCGCCGATGGTGGAATGTACGAACTCCAGATCGCTATATCTCGTGTGTGTCACAAGGTGTCTCAGTAGAGGCTGCGGACGAAATCCTTGATGTCCCCACGCGGCGACGTGAAGCGTTAGAACTTTCACTTCGCACGTCTCTTGGTGTGCCGCTTGACTCACTTGATGAAGAGGAGTTAGAGGGAATCGTAGAAAGAAGTGGCGATCGCCTCGTGCTGACACGTCAGGGTCGACTTCTAGCCAACGACGTGAGTCTCCGCTTGAAGCCCCGATAGACTCGTTTACGTCCAGAAATGGGCGCGTAGCTCAGTTGGTTAGAGCGCTACCTTGACATGGTAGAGGTCCCGGGTTCGAGTCCCGTCGTGCCCACCAGTTGCATCGCAACGTGCACCAGTGCACCAACTCTCTGAAGGGCTTCGCTTTCCATGGACATCATCTTGGCTTTGTGTGCTGCTGGTGTCTATGGAGTAGCCGATTACTGCGGTGGGAGAGCATCACGTTCTGTCTCTGCCATGACCGTCACGTTTGTGGGCCAGTCTTTTGGCTTCGCCGTATTGCTTGTTCTTGTGTTGCTCTCCGGCGTGCCGACGCCTCCTGCTTCTGACTGGTTCTGGGCAGGACTTGGCGGCATTGCTGGTTCCACCGGATTACTTGCGTTCTATAAAGCCATGGGTAGCGGGTTCATGACCGTGGTGGCTCCCATTTCTGCGGTCACAGCCACTGCTGTTCCTGTAGTGGTGGGGCTTGCAACAGGGGAGCGTCCCGGAGTCTTGGCATTGCTTGGAATTCCGCTTGCGCTGATTGCCATTGCGTTGGTGAGCGATGTGTTGGGTCCGCATCATCGGCGCGCGCCGTTCAATGTGTTGGTCATGGCATTTGGCGCGGGCGTAGTGTTCGGCTCGCTATTTGTCATCCTTCGATACACCAGCGACGACAGCGGTTTGTGGCCGGTTGTTGCCATGCGAGTGACTTCAGTGCCGTACATGTTTGTTGTGATGAAAATAACGAAGAAGAAGATCTCAGAGGCACGCGCGAATCTACGAGTTGTTGCTGCATCAGGAATTTTCGACAGCGCAGCAAATGCGCTCTATCTGCTTGCAGTACGCCAAGGCTTAATGAGCATTGTGGCCACCATTAACTCTTTTTATCCTGCAAGCACACTTCTGTTGGCAACAAAGGTTGACAAGGAACGAATTCATCGCTCCCAAGCAGTGGGTCTAGTTTTCGCCGCAGCAGCGTTGATTCTTATTTCAATCTCGTAAGAGAATTATTCGCCAAGTGCAGCTTTGATGACTGCATCAGATTCGCGTGATGCGCCCTTGAAGATTCCCTTTGCCATCAACGATGATTCGCTCTTGCGACGTGTTTCATAAATCTCAGAGCGTCCACGGTGAATGTCTGGATCATCGGGTGCTGCCCATCCAGCAAAGTCTGCAAGGTGACATGCCAAACGTAGATCACCAGACGATGCCAACTCTTTCGCACGCGCCATGAGTACGTCAGCACCGCCGGCAAGCGTTGCAATTTCGTGGCTGAGCACTTCATCTGGCGATGGCTTTAATCGTGAGGGTGCGCCATCCCACCAGCCGCCAAATTGACGCCAAATATTGCGAACAACAAACTCTGGTTCGTCATACAGCGGACGAAGGTATGGCTTGCCAAGAGTTGCCTCGGGAATTTTCACGCTGTGAATAATGGTGTTCAGTGATTCGCCATCATTCATCATGGACACTGTCGAGGACACTAAGTACTCAAGAGCCGATGCAATTTCATCGAGCACTCGCGCAATTCGTTCTTTTCCGGCAATAGGTAAACCGTGAGCAGGAAGAAGTAGCTCTGGTTCCTTTGCAATAATTGCTCGCAATGCTGCTGCCCATTCAATGGGCCAACGCTGCACCTTTTGTGGGTTGCCCGCGTTGGGGAAGTTCCAAATAACGAAGTCACCTGTTGCTACCCACTTCTTGTCGGGAAACCAAGACCACAAGTGGTCATCTGTTTCGCCGCGACCGTGGTAGAACTCCACAGCAGTGTCGCCAAACGTCATGGTGGCGAATCTGTCAACAACATCTGTGGCTTCCAGTGTGTCGGGAGGAATGAAGGTGTCCAGACGTTTCGCGCCAGGTGGAGGTTGCAATTCATTCGTTATTGCGTTGAGGTCGCCTCGAACGCCACCGAATTGGCGTGAATTAATTAACCGGTTCCATTGGTCGGTGTAGCGATAGCGATCGAATCGTCGTTGAACGTTCTTGTGTGCCACAACGCGTGGCGCAGGATGTCCGCGCCGCAATGCATCGGCTCCGAAGTCAACACTTCCGCCAACGTGGTCTGAATGGCCGTGGGTGTACACCAACGTGTTGAATCGTGTATCTGTCCAACTACGAATGGAGTCCACCACTTGCTGGCCGGTGTTCTTGTGGCTGGTATCAAAGCAGACCAATCCGTCGCCAGAGTTCCAGGTGACGACATGGCTGAACGATTCCACAATGGCAAGGCCGTCGGCAATTTCCGACAACTCTCCAGTGGTTCTGTTTACTGGTTCATTCGCAATGCCTGAATCGACAATGCGGGTACTAAGACCAATCAGGTCCGCCATGGTGTGCCTCCGTTATGTGTGAGTTAGCCCTTCGCGAGCCCAAGAACTCTCTCGCCGAGAATATTACGCATCACGTTCGACGTGCCGCCCATGATGGTGTAGCCGGGGCCGTATGCAAGGCCTTTAGTCCAGTCGTCCCACATCATTCCTTCAGCGCCAAGTTGGCGATATACAAACTCGTCCACTTTTTGCTGATGTTCCGTACAGAAACACTTTGTTGCGGCAGAGAAACCTGCAGGTGCCTGCCGCAATACTTCGCGGATCACCAAGATTCGACCAATTCGGTATCCCATTTCGAGTGACGCAATTTCTTGGCGAACTAATGCATTCGATGTGTCAGATTTTGACACTGCATATTGAAATTGCGAATAGTTCGATACCAAGCGGTCGATACCACCACGCTCGTGTTCAAGCTGACGCATGGTCTGGCCAAATGCGCCACCTGGTTGGCCCACCAAGTTTTCTTTAGGAACTCGGGCATCGGTGAAGAACACTTCGCAGAAGTGTCGATTCGTGGTCATGTCTTTGATCTGTCGAACTTCAATGCCGGGCGTTTTCATCGGCACGATGATTTCGCTGATGCCCGCGTGAGGTGGGCCTTCGTTGCTGGTGCGGCAGATGAGATAGCAATAGTCGGCATCTGCGCCAAAGCTTGTCCAAATCTTTTGGCCATTGAGAACCCACTCATCTCCATCGAGAACAGCGGAAGTCTTTAACGATGCAAGGTCGCTACCTGAGTTGGGTTCGCTCATTCCAATGCACCACGTTGTTTCACCAGCAAGAATTCCTGGAAGAAATTTTTCTTGCTGTTCTTTGGTGCCGTATTGAATGAGGGCAGGCCCCATCTGGCGGTCACCAAACCAACTTGCAGCAATTGGTGCGCCAGCTTTGATCATTTCTTCGCCAACAATGAGTCGGTCAATTGGTGGACGTCCACCGCCGCCGAACTCCTTCGGCCAAATCATTCCAATCCAGCCACGCTTGGCGAGCTCTTGTGAGAACTCCTTGGAGTATCCATTCATCCACGTGACGTTGTGACGTCCGTATCGCTTCACCGCATCGGCAGCCACTTCGGCGGCCTCACGGCGCAGTTCGACTTGTTCTGGGGTCCATGCAAAATCCATAGCAACAGTGATGGTAGGGGGCAGGTCCGCAAGGTGCGCTATTGTGTACAAGTCAAATACAAGTGACATTGGTCGTGTCCCCACACGCCCCATTCGAAAGGGACTCTCATGGCGAAAATCAAGGTTGATAATCCAGTCGTTGAACTAGACGGCGACGAGATGACGCGAATCATCTGGCAGTTCATTAAGGACCGCCTCATCCTTCCGTACCTCGATGTCAACCTCGAGTACTACGACCTCGGCATGGAAAACCGCGACGCCACAGACGACCAAGTCACCATCGATTCCGCACACGCAATCTTGAAGCATGGCGTTGGCGTGAAGTGCGCCACTATCACCCCGGATGAAGCTCGCGTCGAAGAGTTTGGTTTGAAGAAGATGTGGAAGTCGCCAAACGGCACCATCCGAAACATTCTCGGCGGCGTGGTCTTCCGCGAACCAATCATCTGCAGCAACATTCCCAAGTTGGTTCCAGGTTGGACAAAGCCAATTGTTATCGGTCGTCACGCACACGGCGATCAATACAAGGCAACAGACTTCAAAGTTCCTGGTGAAGGAACGGTCACCATGACGTACACGCCAGCAGACGGCAGTGAGCCAATGCAGTTTGAAGTTGCCAAGTTCGGTAAAGACGGTGGCGTCACCATGGGCATGTACAACTTCAACGACAGCATTCGTGATTTCGCTCGCGCATCGTTCCGCTACGGACTTGCTCGCAACTATCCGGTGTACATGAGCACCAAGAACACCATCTTGAAGGCTTATGACGGACAATTCAAAGATCTCTTTGAAGAAGTGTTCAATAACGAATTCAAAGCAGAATTTGAAAAGGCAGGACTCACCTACGAACATCGCCTCATCGACGACATGGTCGCATGTGCCATGAAGTGGGAAGGTGGCTACGTGTGGGCATGTAAGAACTACGACGGTGATGTGCAGTCGGACACAGTTGCACAGGGTTACGGATCACTTGGTCTGATGACATCAGTTCTCATGACGCCAGACGGCCGCACCGTTGAAGCTGAAGCCGCACACGGAACAGTCACGCGTCACTACCGCGAACACCAAAAGGGCAATAAGACATCAACAAACCCCATTGCATCTGTGTACGCATGGACAGGTGGTTTGAAGCACCGCGGAAAGCTAGACAACAACCCAGCGCTCATTGGGTTTGCAGAAAACCTCGAGCGCGTTTGTGTGGAGAGCGTTGAAGGTGGGGAAATGACAAAAGACCTCGCCATTCTCATTTCTAAAGATCAACCATGGCTCACCACCGAGGATTACCTTGCGGCACTTGATCGTCGTCTTCAGCAGAAGATGGCATAAGCCATGAAGGCCGTCGTTCTTCGACAGCACGGTGGTCCAGAAGTACTTCAGTTCGAGGATGTTCCAGTACCTGTTGTAGGCGCTGAGGACATTCTCGTTTCTGTAGTTGCCACTGCTCTCAATCGTGCCGACCTTTTGCAGCGCATGGGGTTTTATCCAGATCCTTTTCCGGGTGACTATGAGATTCCCGGACTTGAGTTTTCAGGTGTAGTTGTAGCGATTGGTCAGCGGGAACGAAGCATTTCAGTTGGTGACAACGTGATGGGGGTCGTGAGTGGTGGGGCCTATGCCGAGCAACTCGTGGTGCATGAACGTCAAGTTCTTCGCGTGCCATCCACTGTTTCTGTTGAAGATGCTGCTGCAATTCCAGAAGTCTTCATCACTGCATGGGATGCGTTGGTGGTGCAGGGCGGTCTCACATCTGGCAGATGGGCACTGGTGCACGCCGGTGCATCTGGCGTGGGAACTGCTGCTATTCAAATCTGCAAAGCAATTGGAGCGCGCATTATCGTCACGTGTTCATCTGGAAAAGTACAAGCGTGTCGAGATTTAGGTGCAGACGTTGTGGTTGATTATTCAACGCAGGACTTTGTGGAAGAAGTGCAACGCGTAACCAACGGTGTCGGCGTGTCAACGGTTCTTGACGTCATCGGTGGCGACTATGTAGAACGCAATGTTGCATCACTGGCAGTCAAGGGACGCATTATTCAAGTAGGTGTCATGGCTGGTAAGCCAGTCCCATTCAATGTTGGTGCGTTATTGGCCAAGCGTGCGTCAATTACAGGAACGGTGTTGCGCCCGCGCCCGCTTGACGAAAAAATCTCCATTACGCAACGATTCGCAGAAGAAGTGATGCCATTGTTTGAAACGGGTCAACTAAGGCCCGTTATTGATCGCAGATATAACTTTGCCGACATCGCCGATGCACATGCATTTATGGCATCCAACGGCAATGTCGGCAAGATTGTTGTCCGCATCGCGGACTAAGTGTTTTGCTTATCGCTTAGCGATGGGAACATAGTTGCGCTCATCGGCGCCGATGTACCACTGACGAGGACGGCTGATCTTTTGTTCCTTGTCTGCCAAGAGTTCCTTCATGTGGGCCAACCAGCCTGCGGTGCGAGGGATGGCGAACAAGACGGTGAACATGTCCACAGGGAAGCCCAGTGCCTGGTAGATGAGGCCTGAGTAGAAGTCCACATTTGGGTACAGCTTACGTTTGATGAAGTACTCATCGTTTAGTGCGGCCTTCTCTAACTCGAGCGCAATATCGAGAAGTGGGTTCATTCCGGTCACTGCGAATACGTCGTACGCGGTCTTCTTGATGATGGTGGCTCGTGGGTCGAAGTTCTTATACACACGATGTCCAAACCCCATCAACTTGCCCTCACCAGCTTTCACGCTTTCAATGAAAGCGGGAACATTTTTCACATCGCCGATTTCAGCCAACATGCGCACCACGGCTTCGTTGGCACCGCCATGAAGCGGACCATAGAGGGCGGAAGCCGCCGCGGCTGTGGCGGTGTATGGGTCTGAGTTGGCAGAGCTAACTACACGCATGGCAGTAGTGCCACAGTTCTGTTCGTGATCGGCGTGAAGAATAAACAAGATGTCCATCGCGCGAGCCAAGACTGGATTCACTTTGTAGTCGTCACCAATGCGGAACATCATGTTGAGGAAATTTTCGCCATACGACAACGAGTTGTTTGGCATGACAAATGGCAAACCTTGACTAAATCGGTAACACATAGCTGCGATGGTGGGAACTTTTGCAATCAAGCGAAGAACTTGCTTGTCGAATGATTCGGCCTCAAAGATGTCTTTTGCGTCCTCGTAGAACGTTCCCAGCGCAGCAGTTGCAGAGATGAACATTCCCATGGGGTGTGCGTCGTAATGAAATCCATCAACGAAGCGCTTACGCATGTTTTCGTGGATCATCGTGTGTCGTGTGACGTTGTATTCCCAGTTAGCCTTTTGATCTATGGTGGGAAGTTCGCCATTGAGAAGTAGATATGCAACTTCAAGGAAAGATGAACTTTCAGCAAGTTGCTCAATGGGGTAACCGCGATAGCGAAGAACTCCGTTGTCGCCGTCGAGATAAGTAATGGCAGACGCACACGACGCAGTGGACAAATACGCCGGGTCGTACATGAACAGACTTGGGTCTAGTTCGCGTAAAGCGGAAGATGAAAACACGCCGCCAGTGATGGGCACCGTGACCTTCTTTCCAGTTCGGTCGTCGATGATTGTGATGGTGTCAGCCATATGGGATCTCCTTGACTGCTGCCCAAAAGGGAGCGGGGGCCGTTTTCCCCCACATGTCAGGTTAGACGACTAGCCAAGATGACACCCACTTCCGCGCCGTGTGAACCTAGCTACAAGGGGATGTTGTCATGCTTGCGAGACGCCAGTTTTTCTCGTTTATCTCGAAGCATGTGAAGCGCTGCACAAATCTCTCGCCGTGTGTCTGCTGGGTCGATCACAGCATCGACATATCCGCGTTCAGCAGCGATGTAGGGATTCAGAAGTCGTTCGGTGTAGTCGGCCTCAAATTCGGCGCGTTCTTCGGGGGTGGCACGTCGTTGCAAAATGGCGGCGGCCTGGCCGGCGCCCATGACCGCTAGTTCTGCCCATGGCCAGGCAAGGCAGAGGTCGTTGCCCATATTTTTCGAGTCCATCACGATGTATGCGCCGCCGTATGACTTTCTCAAGATCACACAAATTCGCGGAACAGTGGCTCGTGCGTACGCAAACACAAGTTGTGCTCCGTGACGAATCATGCCACGCCATTCCAAGTCTTTACCTGGGTAGAAACCTGGTGTGTCCACAAGAGTGATAACAGGAATATTGAACGCGTCGCAAAATGCAACAAAGCGTGCAGCCTTTTGTGACGCTGGAATATCTAATGTGCCTGCCAGATGAATGGGTTGATTCGCAACGATTCCAACTGGGTATCCCGCCATGTGTGCAAATGCAGTGATGACATTTCCTGCCCACCGCGATTTCATCTCCATGTATGCGCCGTCGTCGGCAATTGACTCAATGACTTTTCGAACGTCATAACTTCCCGTTGATACTTCGGGAATGAGATCTCCAGCTTCAGGTGTGAGGCGTTCATCGTCGTCATCGGTCACCAAACGGGGCGGAAGTTCGTTTACATTGTTTGGTAGATACTCGAGAAGTTCTTCCACCCACGCGGTGGCTTCTACGAGATCTGCCACCACTGTGGTGGCGGCGCCGCTGTGACGCGCATGCGTTGTTGCACCACCAAGATCTTCTGTGGAGATGGAGATTCCCGTGAACTCGGCAACCATGGTGGGTCCGCTCACGAATGCATATGAATCTTGTGTCATCACCACGAAATCAGACAACCCAATCAGAAGTGCAGGTCCAGACACTGCCGGGCCAGTCACAATGCTGATGCTTGGTACATGGCCAGAACATTCCGCCAATGCTTTTGCGGCGGTGCCCCAGCCGTGTAGCGCCGGAATACCTTCCATAATGTCTGCGCCGGAGGATTCAATTTGCAGAACGAGCGGGAGCCCTTTCGTGCGTGCGGTTGAGGCTGCAGTTGCAATCACGTGCGATGCCGCAGCAGAGAGAGCGCCTTTGTGGTGTCCGCCATCTACTTCTAACCACACCACTTCTCGTCCCGTGGAGAGTCTGCACACACATGCGGTGGCGGCACCTGGAACATTGTGTTGGAGTTCTAGAACTACATCACGCGAAGAAGTGGAAAGTTCACTCACTTCAACAGATTAGACGGAGGGGTGGTGCCGCGGACCTCTTGACTGGTGAGGTGCGATATCAAGAGAAATTCCTGGCTGACGTGGTGCGTGTCGCTTCACCACTTCAATGGCGCGGTCTCGAACAGCAAGCGTGGCGCGATTAGGGCGTGGCCGTTCTCGTTGCGCCCATCCGACGACGCGGCGAGGTAGGTCTGGAACACTCACGCGCACATAGTTGCCTTTTAGCCATCCAGGTGCCGCACTGGCAGGAACAATGGCTGGTCCAAATCCCTCAAACACGAGTGAGGCCATCAATCTCACTCCATCAATTTCTGCCTGTGACCGCAGTGCGATTCCTCTTGTTGCCGCAGCCCGATCAATGATTCGTCGTTGTGCAGTCCCGCGAGGTGCAAGAAGAAGAGGGAATTCCGATAACTCTTCGAGCGAAATTGATGTTCTTTCAGCCAATACATGTTTCAACGGCGCAAGGAGCAGTAGCTCTTCCGCAAACAGTTCTGTGACATCTAGCGATGGATCAAGAATGGGAAAGTGAACAATTGCTGCATCAATTTCGCCGCTTGTGAGACGTAAGAGCAGTGCGCTGGTGGCGCCTTCGATGATGGTGGTTCTCACACAAGGATGATGACGGGTGAGTGAGTTCAAAAGGGGAGGCATCAACCAGCGAGCAGTGGTTCCCAATGTGCCAATGCGACAATCGCCGTTTGCGTCTTCGCCCAACGAATGAATATCGGTGTCGATGTCTTCCATCTCGTGGATGATGCGCCGGGCTCGTGTGAGGACAATTTCACCTTCGTCGGTGAGTGTGCCGTTATTGCGGTCAACCAGAATCACGCCGAGTTCTTTCTCTAGGCGGGCGATGTGGGCAGACACATTCGACTGCACGGTGTCGAGTGCCTTGGCCGCTGCCGAGAATGTGCCGTGATCTGAGATGGCCGCCAGACTTTGCAATTGCTTAATTTCCATGGTGACCTCGCGGATATGACAACTATCACAAAAAACGATAGCAACTATCGTCTCGTTCAACTTGAGTGTTCACCTATTCACGTGCATAATTGAACCAACATAAATCGCGCCGGCAATGCCCCCCATTAGCCGGCCGAAAGAACCCACAAGATGGTCCCCCCACCATCGGGTTTCGGTTGAGAGGCCCCGCACCCCCTGCGGGGTCTTTCCCATTTCCGGGGCGCCTCTTCCATTCGGTCTCTGAGGGGCATAGTCTGCGCGCGTGAAGCAGGCAGCATTTTTTGATCTCGACAGGACCTTGTTGTCTGGTGCTTCTGCACATGTGGTGAGTCGCGTGCTTCGTGAAACTGGTGTGGTGACGCGCAACATTCCTGGCGAGTCGCTGTTGTATCAAGTGTTCGAAACATTCGGTGAGAATCTTCCGTCCATGGTGTTGGGTCGCCAAGCAGTGGTCGCCATGCGTGGTCATCTTCAATCTGCTGTGAGAGAAGCTGCAGAACGTGCAGCACCAGATCTCGTTGAAATGGTGCAGCCTTATGCGCAGAAGGTGTTAGATGAACATCGCTCTAGTGGACGTCAGGTTGTGCTTGCGACAACCACGCCGCGAGATCTCATTGAACCTTTTGCATCGTTGATGGGTTTCGATGCTGTTATCGCCACAACATACGGCGTTGACGCAGACGGTGTGTATACGGGTGAGTTGGTAGGGCCGTATGTGTGGTCACGAGGGAAAAAAGACGCAGTGAAGGTGTGGTGTGAGGAGAACGGCATTGATATGACGTCGTCCTATGCGTACAGCGACAGCGTGTTTGATGAGCCACTGCTTGCTTCTGTGGGAAATCCATACTGCGTGAATCCAGATTGGCGCCTGCGGTTAATGGCTGCTGCACGTCGCTGGCCAGTGATGCACTTAGATGTTCCAGCTGGTGTTGCAAAAATTCCAGTTGTTGGATTGGAAGCACAACAAGCACTGATGAAGTTCGCGCGGCCCGAAGTGTTTCCGTATGCACGTTTTCGAATCACCGGCACGGAAAATATTCCTCGCGACTCCGCGGCGATTCTGTGTGGTAATCACCGAAGTTATTTCGATATCGCAGCGGTGTCACTTGCGGTGGCGAAGACGGGACGAGCAGTTCGCTTTCTTGGAAAGAAGGAAGTATTCGATGCACCCGTCATCGGTCCACTTGCAACAGCGCTCGGAGGAATCCGAGTTGAACGTGGAACGGGAAGCGACGAGCCCTTGCGTGCGGCAACAGAATCACTTATTGCTGGCGACCTTGTTGCCATCATGCCGCAGGGAACAATCCCGCGTGGGCGTGCCTTTTTTGATCCAGTTCTCAAAGGTCGGTGGGGAGCTGCACGACTTGCGGCCGAAACAAACGCACCAGTCATTCCCATTGGTATTTGGGGAACGGAAAAAGTGTGGCCGCGCAACTCGAAATTGCCGAACATTACAAATGTGACGTCACCACCAGAGGTCATTATCACGGTGGGTAAACCAGTGGCTTTGTCCTACACCGACCCTGACGCCGACACCATCGCGATCATGAGCGCCATTAGTGCTTTGTTGCCGCCAGAGGGTCGCGAGTATCGCGAACCAACAGAAGAAGAACTGCGACGCAGTTATCCGTCTAATTACAACGGCGACCCGAACGCCGAAGATGATCGACGTCCGGGTACCGATTAGTTACTTTGCGTTCGCGACCTTTTGGCGCACGATGTTGAGTGCGCTTCCAGCCTTGAACCATTCCACTTGTTCTGGGCTGAATGTGTGCTTTGCTTCGAAGTCGATGGTGCGACCATCGGCCTTTGTGATGCGGCACTGCATTGGCTGATCAGGAACTGGTGGAAGATTCAAAACGCTGATGCGGTCTGCTTCTTCAATGAGGTCGTATGTTGCTGGATCCGAGAAGGTGAGTGGGACAAGGCCCTGCTTCTTCAAGTTTGTTTCGTGGATACGAGCAAATGAACGAGCGAAGATGACGACACCGCCGCGGAAACGTGGCTCCATTGCGGCGTGTTCGCGTGAAGAGCCTTCGCCGTAGTTCTGGTCACCAATTGCACACCAGCGAATTCCAGCTTCGCTGTATCGCTTTGCAATGTCTGGGTAGCTACGACGAGCGCCGTCGGTGATGTCTAGTCCTTCGCCAACTGCTCCACCGAATGCGTTCACTGCACCGATGAACAAGTTGCCAGAGATGTTCTCGAGATGTCCGCGGTATGTGAGCCACTTACCAGCAGCAGAGATGTGGTCGGTGGTGCACTTGCCCTGAGCTTTCATCAAGATGGGTAGTTCGATGTAGTCGTTTCCATCCCATGCATTGAACGGTTGCAGCAATTGCAAACGATCTGATGTTGGGCTGACCTCAACAACAACACTGCTTCCATCTGCTGGTGGGGCAGTGAAGGTGTCAACACCTGGGTCGTATCCCTTTGCAGGAAGAATGTCGCCTTCGGGTGCATCCAATTTCACTTCGGAACCGTCTGGCGCTGTGATGGTGTCGACACGTGGATCAAAGTCGAGACGACCAGACAATGCAATTGCCATCACTGTGTCTGGGCTGGTGACGAATGACAGTGTGTTGGCAGAGCCATCTGCACGCTTCGGGAAGTTGCGGTTAAACGAGTTGACAATGCTGTTTGGTTTTGCAGTCTTGTCTGCTGCGCGCTCCCACTGACCAATGCAGGGTCCACAAGCGTTAGCAAGAACAGTTGCACCAATAGCTTCAAGGTCTGCCAACAGGCCATCGCGCTCAATGGTGGCGCGAATCTGCTCGCTTCCTGGAGAAATGAGTAGTTCTGTCTTTGCCTTCAAGCCTTTTGCTGCAGCTAGACGCGCAATTGATGCTGCACGAGTGATGTCTTCGTATGACGAGTTGGTGCATGAACCAATAAGCGCTGCGGACACATTGAGCGGCCAATCGTTTTCGCGTGCGGCCGCGCCAACACCATCCGCACCGATTTTGTGTGCACGATCTGGCGAGTGTGGTCCGTTGATGAGCGGTGTGAGTTTCGACAAATCGATCTCAATGACTTGGTCGTACTGTGCGCCATCATCTGGGCGAAGTTCTGTTGCCACTTTGTCTGCAGCAGCAGCAATTGCTTCGCGGCCCGTGGCGCGCAAATACTCGGCCATGTTCGCGTCGTATCCGAATACTGAACATGTGGCGCCAATTTCTGCGCCCATGTTGCAGATGGTTGCTTTGCCGGTTGCAGAGATGGTGTCTGCACCGGGTCCGAAGTATTCCGCAATTGCGCCGGTGCCGCCTTCAACAGTGAGTTGACGAGCAACTTCCAAGATGACGTCTTTCGGGCTTGACCAACCACTGAGTTCACCGGTGAGTTTGATGCCGATGACTTTTGGCCAACGAACATTGAAAGGGAATCCGGTCATGACGTCTACAGCATCTGCACCACCAACACCGATGGCCACCATTCCAAGGCCGCCTGCATTTGGGGTGTGGCTGTCTGTGCCGATCATCATTCCGCCGGGGAACGCATAGTTCTCCAGAACAACTTGGTGAATAATTCCGCTACCAGGGCCCCAGAATCCAACGCCGTACTTTGCGCTGACGGAGCGCAAGAAGTCGTACACCTCGCGGTTGACATCGTTTGCATCGCGCAGGTCGAGCTTGGCGCCAACCTTCGCCAAGATGAGGTGGTCACAGTGCACTGTTGACGGAACAGCAGTAGTAGGCAAGCCTGCCGTCATGAATTGCAACAGCGCCATCTGTGCGGTGGCGTCTTGCATGGCAACGCGGTCTGGATTGAAGTCGGCGTAACTACGTCCGCGCTCCATCTCTTGTGTTTTCGGATCGACCAAGTGGTTAATGAGAATCTTTTCGGCCAAGGTGAGTGGGCGACCGAGACGCTCGCGTCCGAGGTTCGCATTTGCCACCAAGCGTGAGTACACGCCTTCAACTAGTTCAATCGGGGTTCCAGCAGTCACAGCCATGGGGCAACCTTTCCTATGTGCAGCGTGTCGCTTGCTTTTTGTCTCGGTGTATACAACTATAATACAAGTGCGTACCATCCGCTATCACCAAATCTCCGATGAATTGAGGGGCCGCATCCTCTCTGGGACATATGCGTCAGGTCGCATCATGCCCAGCGAGTCCGACTTGTCCCATGAGTTCGATGTCAGTCGCGTGACTATTCGAAAGGCACTCGAAATTCTTCGCGACGAAGGCTTGGTGGATTCACGTCAGGGGTTCGGCTGGTTTGTTGCGGGCGAGACGGTGCGTCAGCCACTTGCTCGATTGTCAACAATCGAAGATCAAATGCGTGATTCGGGCGCTGCGCCAGAACGTCGCGTGTTGGAGTTTGCATTTGAGAAAGCGCCCAAAGATGTGTCGCAAGCCTTGGGAACACAACAGGTACTGCGTGTACGTCGAGTCAACCTGGCAGATGGTGAACCATTCGCCATTGTCACGGTGTGGTGTCCAGCGGATTTGGGTCAGAATTTGTCTCGCGCGGATGTTGAACGTTCGCCGTTTTATGAATTGCTAGATGTGCCTCTTGCCGGTGCAACGCAAACAATCGGTGCCGATGCTGCCACGGCGGACGAAGCTCAGTTGCTGAACATTCCTGTGGGGTCACCCGTATTGCGTTGCTTGAGAAAGACCTCAAGTGTGGACGGCAAAACAGTGTTGTTCTCGCGGCATGTGTTTCCCGCTCATCGCACAGAGTTTGTGGTTGATCTTCCGTTTGTTGATCAATCAATTGCGCCAAGCGGCTTACGCCTCGTCGACTAATTAGAGAAAAGTTTTCTTCCAGCCGTCGTCGTCCTTTTCAAGTCCAACACGCATTGCTTCCATGAGTTCTGCGCGCAAACGCTGCTTGCTGTACTTGTGTGCATCCATGTTGAGAGATGTGAATGACTCTGCAGTTGCAATTGCCGTGCTCATCAACTCTGCCTCGTCAACAACGAGGTCAAGAACTCCCGTTTCCACTGCATTGTCTGGTGTGAATGCCTCTGCCAACACCACCGCACGTGTGAGTGCTGCTGGAGAGACTCGGTGACGAAGAATTTCTATAGTTGAAAATGGCATCGTCATGCCGATGGCAACTTCGTTAGCGGAGTACTTGTAGTTGCCTCGCACTCCAATGCGATAGTCACAGCTCAGCATCAAAAAGATTCCCATTGCAATTGCATGACCTGGGCAGGCCACAACCACTGGCGTTGGAAAGCTCAACAAGCGCATTGATAGTTGTAGCCCACCGTTCAACATGTCAACGGCTGGTTGTCCGCTTGCTGCAAGAGTCTTCAGGTCGAAACCTGCCGACAGAATGCCAGGACGGCCGGTGAGGACGACTGGAACGTTGTCTTCTTCGGCTTGGTCAAGCGCAGCATTGACTCCATTTTGAAGCGCAATAGAGACGGCGTTTGCTTTGCCGTCATCCATCTTGATGACACCAACGCCACCAACACGTTCGTACGTGACGATGTCGCTCATGCGATTACCACTTATCCCAGTGGAGAACCTTGCTGAGTGGTTCGCGCTTTGCAGGCTTGAAATCGGTTCCAATGGTGTAAGCGATAGGGAAAAGCCCACCCTGTGTGACTTTCTCGTAAGGAATGCCGAGCAATTCAGCAGCTTCCTTCTCGCCGTCATTCATGAGGTGGATGGTGGTCCATGCGGATCCCATAGCGCGCTCTCGCAGCGCCAACATGAAACTCCACACAGCGGGAAGCAACGAACCCCATGCGCCTGCACTCGCAAAAGCTGGCAAGTTATCGAGACGTCCGTCGATGCACGGAATCATGAGAAGTGGTGCTTTCTCAAAATTTTCTGCGAGATAACCAGCAGAATCGCGAACCAATCCCATGCGCTCACCGCGTGTGTCGCCTTCTTTGTATTCGCGGCCAGGCATGTTGGCGTACAAGTCCCAGTTCTTGCGGTAAATGTCGGCGAGTGCCTTCTTCTTTGCGGGGTCTTCAACGATGATCCAGTGCCAGCCCTGGCTGTTTGATCCGGTGGGTGCCTGAAGGGCAATCTCCAAACATTCTTCAACGATTTCGCGTTCAACGGGCTTGTCGAAATCGAGGCGCTTGCGCACCGAGCGAGTTGTTTTGAGGACTTCGTCTGCTGTGAGGTTCAAATGCATAGTGGGCAGTCTGCCACGCCTTCGGTCATCTCAGTGCGTCCAACTCGTGACAAGATGAGCCCATGAGCGACAGGGTCACCATTTCCATTTCCGACGGCATTGCCGATGTACGTTTCAACCGCCCCGATAAGCGCAACGCACTTGATGGCGAGCAATTTCAAGCAATTGTCGATGCGGGTGAGTCGCTGAAAACCAACAAGAAAGTTCGCGCTGTTGTGGTGTCGGGCGAAGGCGCATCGTTCTGCGCCGGCCTTGACTTGGCTTCCATGGGAGGCATGGCCTCTGGTGAACGCCAGAACAGCAATGCCCCAACAGCAGGGGATATGCAAGAAGGTCGCATCACTCACTTGGGCCAACAATCCGCATGGGTATGGCAAGAAGTACCAGTGCCCGTCATTGCTGCAGTTCATGGGCATGCGTTGGGTGGCGGCTGCCAGATTGCCCTTGGTGCAGACATTCGCATCGCACATCCCGACACAAAGTTCAGTGTTCGTGAAACGTATTGGGGTTTGGTTCCCGACATGGCGGGCACCGTCTTGATGCAGGGTCTTGTGCGGCCCGACATCATGAAAGACATCGTGATGTCGGCTCGGATTTTTGATGGTCGCGAAGCAAAAGAAATTGGCATCGTGACTCGACTCTCGGACGCTCCGCGCGAAGACGCCCTCGCATATGCGCAAGAGATTGTGAAGCGCAGCCCAGATGCAGTGCGTGGGGCAAAGGAATTGCTGAACCGCCTCACCCTGGACTTCGCAGCAGCCCAATTTGCGGCCGAACGCCGCATCATTGGCAGCCTCATTGGCGGCCACAACCAGCGCGAGGCCGTGATGAGTGACTTCGAGAAGCGGGCACCTCAGTACATCGACCCCGCCTAGGGCCCGATAATTACTTTGTGATGGGCTGTCAGCCTAGATAGCCTCTATTTCCGCTCGGGCCAGCGTCGTCCCGGGAGAACTGAACCAGCTTCTCCGGCATGCCAAGCATGTCTCTGTAAAGGACTAGACGCACATGAATCCCGATCTCCCCAAGGCTCATGGTCTGTACGACCCACGTTTCGAGCACGACGCCTGCGGTGTGTCGTTCGTGGCCAACATCAAGGGAATTCGTAGTCGCGAGATTGTGACATTGGGTCTCACTGCACTCACCAACATGGAACATCGCGGCGCAACTGGTGCAGAACCAGACACCGGTGACGGTGCAGGAATCCTTATCCAGGTTCCCGATGCGTTCTTCCGCGCTATTGCTGGTGTCAATCTTCCTGCCGCAGGTGCATACGCCACCGGAATGGCATTTCTCCCACAAGCAAGCGCAGACGCAGACCGTGCCGCAGCAACGGTGGATGCAATTGCAAAAGAAGAGGGACTTCGTCCGCTTGGCTGGCGCGATGTTCCAGTAAACCCCGATTGTTTGGGTGCGTCTGCACGCAAGGTGATGCCGACATTCCGACAGTTCTTCGTCGACGACCCTGCGGGCGCAATAGGTATTGAACTCGATCGAAAGTTGTTCATTGTTCGCAAGCGAATTGAGCATGAGATCAACGGCGACATGCGCACGTATTTCTCCTCACTGTCTGCGCGTACCTTTGTGTACAAGGGAATGTTGACAACGCCAGAGTTGCAACAATTCTTCCCCGACCTTTGTGACGACCGCATGGAGTCGGCGCTTGCATTGGTGCACAGCCGTTTCTCCACCAACACTTTTCCTTCGTGGCCGTTGGCTCACCCATACCGCTACATCGCACACAACGGTGAAATCAACACGGTGCAGGGCAACCGTAACTGGATGCGCACTCGCGAAGCATTGTTAGCAACGAACCTCATTCCAGGTCTTGATCGTGCATTCCCTATCTGCACACCAGGCATGAGTGACTCTGCCAGCTTTGATGAAGTTCTTGAATTACTGCATCTCGCTGGTCGTTCGTTGCCGCATGCGTTGTTGATGATGATTCCTGAAGCATGGGAAAACAATGAACGGATGGATCCACGCAAGCGTGCGTTCTACAAGTTCCATTCATCACTCATGGAGCCATGGGATGGTCCAGCAGACGTTGCATTCACTGATGGCACATTGATTGGTGCAGTTCTTGACCGAAATGGTTTGCGTCCTGGTCGCTACTGGGTGACCAATGAGGACTTCGTTGTATTGGCTAGTGAAGCGGGCGTTCTTGATATCGACCAATCAAAAGTGGTGCGCAAAGGACGTTTGCAACCAGGTCGAATGTTCCTCATTGACACTGCACAGGGTCGATTGATTGACGACGACGAGATCAAGCTCCAGTTGGCGTCTGAACATCCGTATGAGGAATGGTTGGAAAGCGGACTCACTCATCTCGATTCGTTGCCTGCACGTGAGCACATTGTGCATAGCCATGACAGCGTGATGCGCCGCCAGCAAATGTTTGGCTACACCGAAGAGGAACTCAAAGTCATTTTGGCTCCCACCGCTAAGTCTGGTGCAGAGCCAATTGGTTCTATGGGAACAGACACGCCAATCGCGGTGTTGTCCACGCGTTCACGTTTGCTGTTCGACTACTTCCAGCAGTTGTTTGCACAGGTGACCAACCCACCACTCGACGCTATTCGTGAAGAGGTAGTGACAGCAGTGGGAACAAGCGTTGGTCCAGAGGCGAATTTGTTGGCGCCTGGCCCGGAGAGTTGTCGTCAATTGGTGCTTCCGTTCCCCATCATCGACAACGACGACTTGGCAAAGATCATTCACATCAACGACGACAACACGCATCCACACTTGGCTGCCGTTGTCGTCAGTGGTTTGTACCGCGTGGCAGAGGGTGGTGCCGGCTTGCGCTCCGCACTCGACCGCATTCGTGCAGAAGTGAGCCAGGCGATTGCCGATGGCGCTCGCATCATTGTTTTGTCGGACCGCAATTCCGATGATGTGTATGCACCGATTCCATCGTTGTTGATGACGAGCGCTGTGCACCATCACCTCATTCGCGAGAAGGGTCGTACTCAGGTTGGGCTTGTTGTTGAATGTGGTGACGCGCGCGAAGTACATCACATGGCATTGCTTGTTGGCTTTGGCGCTGGCGCAATTAATCCGTATCTCGCCTTCGAATCAATCGAAGACATGATTGCCGCCGATAACGAGACGGGTATGTATGGCCTCGGTGGAATGGATCCACACAAGGCAGTGAAGAACTACATCAAGGCGTCTGGAAAAGGCGTCTTGAAGGTCATGTCCAAGATGGGTGTATCGACTGTTGCGTCGTACACCGGTGCACAAATCTTTGAAGCAATTGGTTTGTCGACAGAGTTAGTAGACGAGTTCTTCACAGGTACGGTGTCGCGTCTTGGCGGCATCGGCTTGGATGAAATTGCAGCCGAAGTTGCTCAACGTCATGCCACGGCACATCCGAAGCGACCAGAACTTCGTGCACACCGCAAACTCGAGTTGGGCGGCGAGTACCAGTGGCGTCGTGAAGGGGAGTATCACCTCTTCAATCCAGAAACGGTGTATCGCTTGCAGCACTCCACGCGCGCAGGTCGATACGACTTGTTTAAGCAGTACACACGCGATGTTGACGATCAGTCGCAACGACTCGCCACGCTCCGTGGATTGTTTGAACTGCGCACAGGAGTGCGTCCAGCAATCTCTATTGATGAAGTGGAACCAGTGTCGGAAATTGTGAAGCGATTCTCCACCGGTGCCATGAGCTATGGCTCTATCTCGGCTGAAGCACACGAGACTCTTGCTGTTGCAATGAACCGCATTGGTGGAAAGAGCAACACTGGTGAAGGTGGAGAAGACCCCGAGCGTTTTGTCCCACTGGAGAATGGTGATTCCAAGCGCTCCGCAATCAAGCAGGTTGCCTCTGGTCGATTCGGTGTCACCAGCGAATACCTCGTCAATGCAGACGACATTCAAATCAAGATGGCACAAGGTGCAAAGCCAGGTGAAGGTGGTCAGCTGCCCGGCCACAAGGTGTATCCGTGGGTCGCAAAGACTCGTTACTCAACGCCAGGTGTGGGTCTCATTAGTCCCCCGCCTCACCACGACATCTATTCCATTGAAGACCTCAAGCAACTGATTCACGACTTGAAGAACGCCAACCCAGAAGCACGCGTTCACGTGAAACTGGTTGCTGAAGTTGGTGTTGGAACGGTGGCGGCCGGAGTGTCGAAAGCCAAGGCCGACGTAGTTCTTATCTCTGGTCACGACGGTGGTACTGGCGCATCACCGTTGACATCGTTGAAGCACGCTGGTGCTCCGTGGGAACTTGGCTTGGCTGAAGCACAACAGACATTGATGCTGAACGGTTTGCGCGATCGCATTGTTGTGCAAGCTGACGGGCAAATGAAGACTGGACGCGACGTTGTTATTGCAGCGTTGCTTGGTGCTGAAGAATTTGGCTTTGCTACTGCGCCGCTTGTGGTGAGCGGATGCATCATGATGCGCGTGTGTCACTTGGACACCTGTCCTGTGGGTGTTGCAACGCAGAACCCAACACTTCGTGCGCGTTTCTCTGGAAAGCCAGAGTTCGTGGTGAACTTCTTTGAATACATTGCAGAAGAGGTTCGTGAGTATCTCGCACAACTCGGATTCCGCACATTGCAAGAAGCGATTGGTCATGTTGAGATGATCGATTCTCGCAAAGCAATTGATCACTGGAAAGCAAAGGGATTGGACATTTCACCAATTCTTGAGACTCCGCTAAATCCATATGGTCAAACTCCGTTTAACTCAGTGGGACAAGACCACGGCTTAGATGAAGCGCTCGACAATCAACTGATTGCGCTATCCAAGGATGCAATTGCAGACGCGCGCCCAGTGAAAATTGAGATACCCGTCAAGAACGTGAACCGCACCGTTGGAACGTTGCTGGGATATGAGGTCACCAAGGCGTGGGGTGGTGTAGGACTTCCAGACGGAACCATCGATATTCACCTCACAGGGTCTGCCGGGCAAAGCTTCGGTGCATTTGTGCCAAAGGGAATTCAAATTCGCCTTGAAGGTGACGGTAATGACTTCGTTGGAAAGGGACTTTCGGGTGGACGCATCATCTTGCATCCGCACCGTGACGCTCCTTTTGCAGCAGAAGAAAACGTCATTGCAGGAAACGTGATTGGATACGGCGCTACTGGTGGAGAGATCTTCATTCGTGGTGTTGTGGGTGAACGATTCTGTGTTCGAAACTCCGGAGCAACGGCTGTTGTTGAAGGTGTTGGTGACCACGGCTGTGAATACATGACAGGTGGACGCGCGGTGATTCTCGGACCAACTGGTCGTAACTTCGCTGCCGGTATGTCTGGCGGTATTGCGTATGTGTATGACCCGGACGGCGTTTTCCCATCGTTGGTGAACTACGAAATGGTTGATCTTGAGCATGTGGCAGGCGACGACGAGGAATGGCTGCGTGCCACTATTGCTCGTCATGGTGAGTTCACTGGTTCTGCTGTTGCAGAACAATTGCTTGGAGCATGGACCGTTGAGGTTGCGCGATTCCGCAAGGTGATGCCACGTGACTATAAGAAAGTTCTTGATGTCATGGCTGCTGCGAAGGCAGCGGGCTTAGATGAAGCAGAGACTGCAAACAAGGTGATGGAGGCTTCTCGTGGGTGAGACAACTGGTTTTCTTCAGTGGGGCCGCAGTGGTCCAACACGTCGTCCAGTTCAGATTCGTCTGAAGGACTGGAAAGAGGTGTACGAGCCGTTTGACCAAGCGCAACTCAATCACCAAGCGGGCCGTTGCATGGATTGCGGAATTCCGTTCTGCAACAACGGCTGTCCATTGGGCAACCTGATTCCAGACTGGAATGATTTGGTATATCGAGGACACTGGCGCGAAGCGATTGAGCGTCTGCACGCCACAAATAACTTCCCAGAGTTCACGGGTCGTCTCTGTCCTGCTCCATGTGAATCTGCATGCGTCTTGGGTATTAATCAAGCAAGTGGAAGTGGAAATTATTGATCGAGCATGGGATGCAGGTTGGGTTGTTCCGCAGGTATCAACCACCAAAACCGGAAAGCGTGTCGCAGTCATTGGAAGCGGTCCTGCTGGTTTGGCAGTGGCGCAACAATTAACCCGCGCCGGACATGACGTTGTGGTTCTCGAGCGTGCAGATCGTATTGGTGGACTACTGCGCTACGGCATTCCTGAATTCAAGATGGAAAAGAAGCATCTCGATCGCCGCCTTGATCAGATGAAGGAAGAAGGCACAGAATTCCGCGTTAACGCCGACGTTGGTGGTGCAGTCGATATTGAAGTTCTGCGTGCTTCGCACGATGCAATTGTTCTTGCATGTGGTGCAACCTCATGGAGAGATCTCAATGTGCCAGGCCGAGAACTGAAAGGAATCCATCAAGCGATGGAGTATCTGCCGATTGCCAATAAGGTGCAAGAAGGAGATTTTTCTGCAAGTTCCATTGATGCGAAGGACAAGAACGTTGTCATCATTGGTGGCGGCGATACCGGTGCAGACTGTCTTGGTACGGCACTACGTCAAGGTGCAAAACAAGTGCTGCAACTGGAAATCATGCCGCGCCCGTCAGACTCGCGCAGCGCTAACAATCCATGGCCTCAGTACGCAATGGTGTACAAGGTGTCGTCTGCACATGAAGAAGGCGGCGAACGCCTCTACAGCGTCAACACCGAGCGATTCGTCGATGACGGAAATGGAAATGTTCGAGGTTTGTTGATTCACGAAGTGGAATTCGTGAACGGATCCTTCGTCAAGAAAGAAGGAACTGATCAGGAGATTCCTGCAGACCTCGTGTTCTTGGCAATGGGGTTTGTCGGCCCTGAAAAAGGTTCGTGGCTCGATCAGTTGGGCGTTGCATTTGATGAACGTGGAAATGTTGCCCGCGATGTGAACTACCAGTCGAATGTCCCTGGCGTCTTTGTGGCAGGGGACATGGGGCGTGGACAAAGCTTGATTGTGTGGGCCATCGCAGAAGGTCGGGCTTGTGCAGCAGGTGTTGACTCGTATCTCATGGGAGAAACGTCACTGCCTGCGCCAATTCCGCCGACAGCGCGTCCTCTGGTGTAGATGAAGCGCCACCTTTTGAGGTGTCGCACCATCTACTCTTAATTCTTGTGTTGAACACCCCGCTGCGTACTCGTCTTGGAAAATCCTTGACCGTTGTTGGATGTGTTGTGTGTGCTTCCATAGTCGGCGCAGCTTGTGGCGGAGACACCCTTGGTGTTGCGACCACTGTTGTGAACGTGACCCCCACAAACTTCGCCACAATTCCTCCGGTGGCTAGTACGGCTCCAGGAACCACCACAACACTTCCAAGTGGTGCGGTGGGGGAGGAAATTCTGTATGAAGTACTTGCGGGTGATTCACCAATTGCCGTTGCAAATAAGTTCAACATCTCAGTGACCACATTGTTGGCGTACAACGCCTGGGTCACCCCAGAGCAGTTTCCGTATCCCGGAACTAAAATAAAAATTCCTCCACAGGCTGTTGTAAACCCATCAACGAACTCATCTGTTCCAGGTGGCTCCACAAGCGGCGGGACAGTGAAGCCAGGATGCGAAAACCACACTGCTGGGACCTACACCATTCAATCTGGTGATTCGCTGTGGCTCATTCAGAACAAGTTCAAGTCTTGTTTCACTATCGGAGCTTTGCTGACTGCAAATAACTGGCCTGACGTGCAGTCTGTTGTATTGCTAGCGGGTCAAAAAATAAACATCCCTGCTGCTGGCTGATTGAATTAGCGAGAAGTGTTTCGTTTTTTGCGTGCGTGACGTTCCTGTGCGTGTTGCACTAACTCGTCAATGAGATCTCCATATGACAGGCCAGTTGCTTCCCACATTTTTGGATACATCGAGATGGGGGTAAAGCCGGGAATAGTGTTGATTTCGTTGCAGAGAAATCCTCGTCCATGTTCTTCAAAGAAGAAATCCACCCGCGCCATCCCTTCGCATCGCAGGGCGCCGTATGCGCGTAATGCAAGGGCACGAACTTCGTCGCTTTGTTCTTGGGTGAGATGGGAAGGAATCATCAGAGTGGCTGAATCCGAGACGTATTTATCTTCGTAGTCATAAAAGTCGTTACCAGGGATGATCTCGCCAACAACAGACGCTCGCGGAGACCTGTTGCCAATGACTGCAACTTCAAGTTCTCGACCGATGATTCCTTCTTCAAAAACAATCCATTCGTCGTATTGGGCTGCATGCTGGGCTGCGGTGTGCAATTCGTCGAGAGAAGATGCTTTAGTCACTCCAACTGAAGACCCCATGTTGGCAGGCTTCACGAAAACAGGAAGACCTAAATGTGATGCAACGTCTGTGAGAGCAAATGGTGTGAGTGCGTCATCTCGTAACACCATGTACTTGCCCTGAGGAATTCCAGATTGTGCAAAAACTGTTTTTGCCATTGCTTTGTCCATGGCAAGGGCACTCGATAACACGCCGCTGCCAACATATGCAACGCCCATGATTTCTAGAAGGCCTTGCAAAGTTCCGTCTTCACCAAGGGGACCATGCACGAGAGGCATCACCACTGTGGGGGCATTGAGAGATGTGATGGCCACGATTGATTGCGTGGTGGCCTCGCCTATGGCCTCCAATCGCGAAGGCAACAGCTCCGGATTCACACCACCATTAGGAAGTTCGGCAAAGCGAGGCAAGGTCCATTGACCGTCTCGGGAAATAGCAACCGGAATGGTGCGGTAGCGCGAGGAGTTTGCAGCACGCAAAACGTGTGATGCGGTGACGCAGCTGACGTCATGTTCGGCAGATTGGCCGCCGTAGATCACCACTAGATTGATGCGGGAGTCGGTGGTGTCCATCGACACGACGGTACTCGCCGCTAGGGTCGATGTATGCGCATCACTGCATCAGAGGTGGCGCACATCACTGGCGGACACCTTGTGGGGCCAGACTGTGGCGCCGTTGGGGTGTCATTCGATAGTCGCTCACTTTCCCAAGGCGAGATGTTCATTGCTGTGGTTGCCGAGCGAGACGGAAACGATTTTGTATCGGCGGCTCGAGACAATGGCGCAACTTTGGCGGTGGTATCTCGTGGACGGTCTGTAGAAGGAATCACCTGCGTGGAGGTGGATAACACCACTGTTGCTCTGGCTCAGATGGGTCGTCACTTTCGCAACGCGATGGCCGAACGGGTGGATGGTCGCGTTGTCGGCATCACGGGTTCAGCTGGAAAAACAAGCACAAAGAATCTGGCGCGCGCTGTGTTGTCACAACAGTTTCAACGGGTGCACGCTGCTGTGCATTCGTTGAACAACGACATTGGTGTGCCAGTCACTATTTTGAACGCACCTGACGATATTGATGCGTTAGTGCTTGAGATGGGAATGCGTGGTTTTCACGAGATAGAACGTTTGTGTTCGATTGCATCTCCCACTGTTGGTGTCATAACCAATATTGGCGATGCGCATGGTGATCGTGTTGGGGGTGCTGCTGGAATTGCTCGCGCGAAGGGCGAGCTTGTTGAGTCTTTGCCATCTCATGGAACAGCAATTCTCAATAGTGACGACGATTGGCTCCCAGCACTTCTCAACCGAGCAACTTGTCCCGTTCTGACGTTTGGTTCGTCACCATCGTCGGACTTGGTGTGGCGATTTGAATCAATGGACGAGATGGGCATTGCCACCGCAACGTTTGAGTTTCGAGGTGAGACGGCAACTGTGACGCCGGCGCTGGCTGGTGTGCACATGGTGTCGAATGCCGCCGCAGCAGTGTTGGTGGGAGTGGCTTGCGGAATGAGTTTCTTATCAGCATGTTCAGGCGTGGGTCTAGAGATGCAAGAGACGGGCCGAATGGCATGGTTCATAGATTCTTTCGGACGTCGAATTCTTGATGATTCATATAACGCAAACGAATCTTCCATGGTGGCTGCGTTGAAAGTATTGGCATCAGCAACTGGCGATCACAAGATTGCAGTTCTTGGGCGGATGGCAGAAGTTACCGACTCTGTGGCTGCTCATGCATCGGTTGCAGTGTTCGCACAGCAATGTGGGATTGACATTGTTTCGCTAGAGACAGATCTATATGGCGTGCCGGCGTCTTCGCTAGATGACACGCTGCACATATTGCGAGATCGTCAGTGGGATTTGCTCTTGGTGAAAGGCTCTCGTTCAGCGGCTACGGAACGAGTAGTGCACGCATTACTGAAGTAGTTCGGCGTTAGCGCGCAAGTGCGTCACGCTTGTCAATCTGTTCCACATTGCACCACCATGCGAGGAACAGTGCCCATATGGCTGAGATGTAGAGGACTGGTCGCGAGCCAATGGCGTCCATGATGGGTCCGAAGATCACGTTGCCAATGGGAATGGTTCCACCAAACGACATGAACCACAACGCCATCACACGGCCGCGTACTTCGGGTTCAAGTCGGCTTTTCACCACAGTGGTGAGTGCTGTAGTTGTGCCGA
>JBMTEX010000005.1:0-45897 GCA_049433485.1 Ilumatobacteraceae bacterium
CTCGATAAAAATTGGCGACTCCGTATCCACGTCGACGATGCCGTCGCCGAGAATTTTGCGCAACTTGCCGACTGCCGACGTGAGAGCTTCCTGCTTCGTGAAGCCAGGAATATCTTCAGCAGCTGCAGCCAGCAAACTAAGACCAAATGCTTCAGACGAAGACAATTCAAGTCGGCGCTCGAAGTGTTTGTTTCGACCCACATAGATAATGCCTTCGTCTATGAAGACTTCGGTGAGCTCTAGCGGAGTGTACGGCGGCGTTCCGCACATGGCCGCAAGCTCTAAGTCTTCAATGAGATCTGACTCACTGATGTTGAACTGCCGCGCCATTTCTGAGATGGCTACTTCTTTGCGCTGCATTAACCATGGCAACATCACCAATAGCCCTTTGACGCGATCTTCTGCTCTGCGGGGTCCACGTCGTGCGCTCATGCTGCACCTCCTGCCATCTTCTGAAGATCAGCGATGATTTCTTGACGAACATGTTCTGGCGACACCACTTCTGCGCGGTCCACCATTGCGTACAACCACGACTTAAATGCAGTGCGGTTTCCACATGCCACTTCAACGTCGATAGATCCGTCAGAGCGACGCGCAACTATTGCGTCGCCTCCTAGTTCGCGCACTGCAGCGGGTGCGACGCGATGATCAAGGCGCACAACAGCTACTTCTTGCGACCCACCATCAAACTCTTTGGCATCGCGCGAAAAAGCAGTGATGACATTGAAATCCGCAGGGCGTTCAAATGCTTGTGGCTCGCCCACTGTGATATCACCCTCAATACGATCGACACGGAATGTGACTTGCATATCGCGTGCAGTGTCAAATCCGATGAGATACCAGAAACCGTTACGCGCAAGCAGCCCGTAAGGGTGAACAATTCGCTGTCGTGATCGATACGCAAACCCCGTGCTTGAGCTAGACCCAATGGCTTCCCACAAGACCGGCAACACGCGAGATTGTGCATCTACTTTCACGGCTGTTGCCATTTCTGGAGATGTAATTTCTCCACCTAACCATTGCACCGCTTGTTTTCCCCAAGGCGTACCGATCTGCACCACTGCAGCTGCTTGTTGGAGTGCATCTAATTCGTCTTCGGTCAGTCCAAAATCAATGAGGGCATATTCCGTACGGTCAATGGAGTACGCCGTTTTGCCCGCATCACTTCCAGACAATGTTTGTGTAGTGATGGGCAAACCCAATGCGCGAAGCGAACGCTTGTCGCGCTCGAACGAAGTTCGACGTGCTTCATCAGCTTCTGGATATTGACCAACCATCTTGTTTGAGATGTCTTCAAGCGTGAGCGGCACAGAGGACTCTGTGAGCAGTGCGACAAGATTGAGCATTCGCTCTGTGGCATTAACGGTGATTTTCTTGCTCCCCATATCGGGCAGGATAGACCCAATACCGAGCAATCGCATTCTCTACAAAGAGTTGTTGTGTCTTTTTGTGAGATACCACTCCAGCAAGGGGTGTGTCATAGTGAGGTCGTGAGTTGAGTCATTGCTTGTCATTGATGCAAAAACAGAACCAGCAATTGTTTTTCCTAATTCAACACCAAATTGATCAAAACTGTTAATCCCAAGTAGCCACCCCTGCACTGCAGTGGAGAGTTCATATAGTGCTAACAGAACCCCCAATGAACGTGGACTTAATTGATCCAACATGATCACCGTGCTGGGACGATTTCCTGGAAAATTCTTATGTGGGTTTTCGTTACGTTCGCCAGAGGCAAGTGCTTCCGATTGCGCAATGAGATTAGACATCAAGATGTCATGCGCGACCGGATCTGTTCCTAGTGGAGCAACTGTGCCAATGAATTCAACAGGCACAATTTGCGTTCCTTGATGCAGCATTTGGAAGAAAGCATGTTGGCCATTTGTTCCAGGTTCGCCCCACACAATAGGGCTGGAACTAGTTGTCAATTGTTCGCCGTCAACTTGTACTGACTTTCCATTGCTCTCCATCACGAGTTGTTGCAAGTACGCAGGCAGACGCGCGAGATCGTGACTGTAAGGAATAACAGCAACACTTGGATATTGATGAATCACTGCATTGGCAAACCACACCAATGCATGAACAACAGCGAGATTTTGAGAGACAGCTGTAGTAGCAACGTGGTGATCCATGTCGCGCATCCCGGCGAGAAACTCCTTGAATGACTCTGGACCAATTGCACACATCAACGGAAGACCAATGACCGATGCAATTGAAAAACGACCGCCAACCCACTCCTTGAATTCAAAGCAGTGGTCTGGCGTAATCCCCCACTGGATGGCCACTTCTGGTTGCGATGTGGAGGCATAAAAATGCTCTTTCCATGACACACCCCCCTCAGTCATCCACGCACGAGCACGAGCAGCATTATGTATGGTTTCGCTGGTAGTAAACGTCTTCGATGACACAACAAAGACCGTGTTGCGGGGCTGTAAGCCGTGGAGTGCATCGTCTAAATCGGCAGCATCCACGTTTGACACATACTTCACAGTGGGTCCATCACACATAGTCCGTAATGCCCGAGTTGCCATGGCCGGCCCAAGATCACTTCCACCAATTCCGATGTTGATGACTGCGTAAATATCCGAACGTGAACGGATATGTTGAGCACACGTCAGTGCGCGCTCTATTTCCACTGCCGCCCACGCAGCTTCTGCGCTGGACGATTGATTCGCGCGAAGTGCAGTGTGCAGCGCTGCACGATTTTCTGTGACGTTGACTTTCTCGCCGGTAAAGAGGTCAACTAGTTTCTCGGATACACCCGACGCCACTGCGGCCTCCAACAAGTTGGCCCACAATTCCGCACTAATTCGCTGACGCGACATATCCATATGCAGCCCCAGTGCGTCAAATGTGAAATCACGAGGCCTTGACGGTGAGGAGGCGAACATCTCGGCCAGCGTTGGAACATTGCGCGCAGAGGCTTGTAGAGATGCAATCGTGTCGGTGTTCACCGACCCCAAACTACTTGCGTGATGCGGTTCGAATGAGTCGCAAGTACATATCGCCTGCCGCCATATGGCGATCCTGGTCACCACGAGCGCTGAGACGGCCTAGTCCACCAAGGATGGACGTGGTGAGGTCGGCGAATGCGCTGGGAGATGCACCACACAGAATTGCTTCGGATTCTGTGGAAGTTTCAATGAGATGCAACACCATCTTTCGGAACTCTGCACCGAATGCTTCCGTTCCAAGCGACACTTCAGGGTGACGCTTCACCACCGTTGAAATGCCAGTAATGAACCCGACAATCGACGGTGACGACGCACCCAACACACCCACTTCTGCGAACAAAGTAGTGAGGCGCCGTTCAAGTGTGCTGGCCGACAATTCAGCGCGCGCAAAGACGTCAACAAAGACATCGGTAATTGATGAACAGACTGCCACGTAGAGGTCTGATTTGGAAGGAAAATAGTGGTAGAGCGCAGCACTAGAAATTCCGGCACGCAATGCAATGTCTTTATTTGTTGTTCCTTCGAATCCTTCGGCAGCAAAAACTTCTTGTGCGCACTCAACTATTCGTAAACGCGTTGTGGACGAATCTGAATCGGCAGGCCGACCCAATTTGCGCGTTGCGCTGATGGGTCGGTCGCCGCTCTCCGCCATATGTTTTCCTTAGCGGGGGCGCGAGTAATACGCAGCCCACCCAAGCGGAGCAACCGCTGCTGCAAGTGCAATCTTGATGACGTCACCAACAAGAAACGGACTGACACCCAACTCAATGGCACTGCCCTCGCCTTGCGCCAATGGAATATTGAGCGAATGCGACAACCACAGTGCGCCGCAGATGTAGATGACAGCTGATGCCAACAAGAGGCTCGAAGCCGACGTGACATAGTTGCGATCGTTGCGACGATCTGCGTACCAACCAGTGATTCCGGCAGCAAGAACGAATCCAACGAAGTAACCGAATGTTGCGCCTGTGGCACGTTCCCAACCGCCCGTTGCAGATGCATAGAACGGAAGGCCAACGGCGCCCAACGCCCAGTACAACGCCTGGCTCGCCATGGCACGACGAGAACCCAACACGCCACCCACGGTGAGCACGGCAAACGTTTGACCCGTGAGGGGAACCGGGGTGAATCCAAGATGAATCACCACTTGGGCGCACAATGCGGTGAACAATGCGCCACCAAAAACCAACACTGCATCACGAACACCTGCACGGTTCAGGGCCTTTGGCAATGGGAGGAGGTCAGACAAAACGTAGGGGGTTGCTTGTGACATGGATCCAACCCTACTAGGGCGTGGTTGTTGGAGTCACAGTTGATGTGGTGGTACGGCGAGGAGCCGTTGTGGGTGGCGATGTGGTGGATGTCGGCGTGGAAGTTGTGGTGGTGAAATTGGGGTCTTTTTTGTCCCACGCGGGCGGTTGTGAGCCGTACTCTTCCGGTTCCTTCACGCCGTCAAACACATAAATTCGGTCGTTGTATTTCACCAAGGATTGAAAGTATTCAGAAATAAAAATCGGAATTCGAATACATCCGTGCGATGCAGGCTCGTTTGGAACATTCATTGCACCGTGAACAGCGATGCCAAAGTTGAAATACACCGGGTTCCACATGGTGCCCAACTTGCTTTCACGCAGTCCAACTTTTCTGTTGTAGAAGTAGTAGAGGCCACCAGGTGTAATGGCGTTGCCACACCATCCCTCATAAATAGCTTCGGTGCCGTTTTCGTTTCCTTCTTCGCCTGGATCGATGGTGACTGGTTCACACCATGTCTGTCCGGTTCCGGATGAAATATGTGTCACGAGCACAAGTTCGGACCCCTTGTAAACGGTGAGGACTTGTTCGGGCAGATACACCTCAACATGATTTGGCGTTCCAGGCTGACGGCGTGGAACAATCTGAACGTTCCCACGCATGACATCCCACAACGCAGGCGTCACGAAGTCCACCTTTTCTTTGCCCTTTAACTTCAGCACACTTCCTTGAAATGCCCACACAGCCATTCGTGTATCGCCGCCGTAGACGCCGTCAATCTTGCCTGGATCAAACTTCAGTTCTTTCAATCGCGTTTGTAAACGACGAACGTCGTCACCTTTTGAACCGTTCTTAATGACACGAGTCAGTGAGAAACATGTGACCGGCGATGCCTCGGTGCATTCAGTGGGAACTGTGGTGGTGGTATCAATGACAACTGGAGCACCTGGGGTCTGGTTTGCCAAGAACACCACCGATGCAACGGCGGACAGAATCGCGCCAACAATGATGGCGGGACGCCACTGCACCCACCACGGAACGTGAACCGGCGAGTCAAGGGCAGTGGGAGCGTCGCTGAACGGGGCTTGAAACGAATCATTCAGTTCGGGGTCGAATGGGTCGCTCACGAGTACCAAACGCTACCAACGCCCCTCGTCAGAGGGTCATCGCCCCTATTGAACGGGAGAAATACTGCGAATTTCGCGGCGCAAAGAGCGTGCTTCGCGAAGAATTTTCACAATGACGGAGGGCGAACTCAACGTGGAGACCCCTCTCGTACGAGGGAAATAGTCAACGCCAAACTGGATAACCGAATAGCCATATTTTTGAGCTCTTACCACCAGCTCAGCATCAATGAATGATCCCTCACTCTTTAACTCAACGTGCTGAAAAATGCGTGTGCGACACAACTTGAAAGCAAAGTTAATGTCGCGCATTCGCACTCCGAAAAGAACTCGTACCATCAAGTTATAGAAGAACGAATACACCGTTCGCACATAGCCTTCCCCCGTGCGATCGAATCGATAAGCACTCACAACATCAGCGTCGTAGTAACGAAGTAATCGAATTGCTTTATGAACATCGTGCATGTCAAATGGCAAGTCAGCGTCGGTGTACAGAACTAAGTCACCAGTTGCAGCACTGAATCCGGACTTCATGGATCCGCCGAGTTTTCTGTTCTCTGGATGGCGAACCACACGCACTCTGTGATCTTCTGACGCCAATCGAGCTGCAATTTCTGGAGTGGCATCGGTGGATGCATCGTCCACAACAATTAATTCATAGTCGGCAATATCCCCACCAGCCATCAAGTCTTCACACTCTTCGCGTGCCGCATCGATAGCACGCTCGATGTAGTCCTGTTCATTCCACATCGGGAAGAACACAGACAACTTCTGGAAGGGGGATTTCTCCATAGATGGTCAGGTTACTGCTGGCTCACATATCGCAACCCGCTGTACGGTGGAGCTATGGAAAGTGAGGCACCACAACTTTCACAGTCCGATGCAGGACAATTGTCCGACGGTTGGCGAACCGTTGCGTTCATTACATGGATTCTCGCTGGTGCCAGCACCATTGCCATTGCGGTAACAAGTCGCACCATCGGTCGTTCAACATGGTGGCTTGGGCCCGAAAGCAATCCATCACCCATCATCTTCATCGTGCTGCCACTTCTCACTGTTGCCGCTCCGTTGTATTGCGCATCTCGCAAGCCCACAGTGCTTCCCACACTCAGCGTTGTCTGCTCGGGTGCGTTGGCGCTCAGTGCCCTATTTGATTTGTCGTCCTCGCCCGCCGTTGCAATCGCGTATGGGGTGGTAGCCCTTGCAACACTTTCTGTATCTATTGCGTTAGTTGCAGTGGCACGGCAGTACCGTTGAGGCATGTCCAAAGTCCTCACTGAACTCCCCATTGGCGACCGCGTTGGTATCGCATTCTCTGGTGGTCTCGACACGTCGGCCGCCGTTGCCTGGATGCGCGAAAAGGGAGCAGTCCCCTGCGCCTACACCGCAGACTTGGGCCAGCCAGACGAAACCGACTTAACCGGCATTTCTCACAAAGCGAAGGAGTACGGGGCAGAAATTGCTCGACTCATTGATTGCCGCGAAGAACTTGTCCATGAAGGACTGATTGCTCTTCAATGTGGCGCCTTCCACATCACCACTGCTGGAAAGACCTATTTCAACACCACTCCGCTTGGCCGTGCCGTCACCGGCACCTTGCTGGTGCGTGCCATGCAAGAAGATGGCGTTGACATCTGGGGAGATGGAAGCACGTACAAAGGAAACGATATTGAGCGCTTCTATCGCTACGGCCTCATGGTGAACCCATCACTTCGCATCTACAAGCCATGGCTCGACCCAACATTCGTGAGCGAAATGGGTGGACGAACCGAGATGAGCGAATTCTTGTTGGCTCGCAATTTGCCATACAAAGCATCGACAGAAAAGGCGTATTCCACTGATGCGAATATTTGGGGCGCAACTCACGAAGCAAAATTGCTTGAAGAACTCAACAACGGAATGGAAATTGTCGAGCCGATCATGGGCGTTGCCCATTGGCGAGATGATCTTGCCATCGCACCAGAAGATGTATCCATTCGATTTGTTGAAGGATTCCCCGTCGCCATCAACGGACGTGAGTACGCAACACAAGTTGACCTTGTATTAGCAGCAAACGAAATTGGTGGTCGCCATGGCCTAGGAATGAGTGACCAAATTGAAAACCGCATCATCGAAGCAAAGAGTCGAGGTATTTACGAGTCCCCAGGACTCGCACTGATACACATTGCTTACGAACGTTTGATCACAGGCATTCACAACGAAGCAACCATGGAGAACTATCGCACCATGGGCCGGCGTCTTGGTCGATTGCTCTATGAAGGTCGCTGGTTCGACCCGCAATCCCTGATGTTGCGTGAGCCCCTCATGCGTTGGGTGGGAACTGCCATCACGGGCGAGGTCACACTCCGTCTGCGCCGTGGTGATGATTACAGCATCTTGAACACCACCAGCCCGAACCTCACTTACGCGCCAGATCGTCTCAGCATGGAACGAGTGGAAGACGCAGCGTTTGGTCCGTTAGATCGCATTGGTCAGCTCACTATGCGCAATCTTGATATTGACGACAGCCGCGAAAAACTTGAGGTTTATCGATCTGCAGGAACTTTGCCAAGCGGTGGCCTTTTAGCCATTGACGACAAATCCTGACACAACAAACTAATAATCGCAGCACGTGTTGGCATGGTGTCAACAACAACGTGTTCGTCATCGCCGTGAGCACCACCGCCCACTGCACCAAGGCCATCTAATGTCTGCACGCCAAGTGCAGCGGTGAAGTTTCCATCAGAACCGCCACCAACGAGGACTCCATCCACGGAAGGAAGTCCTGCTGAGGCCATGGCCTTTTGTGCAACAGCGAAGAGTTCTGCAGCAGCCGACTCGTGCATCGGTGGTCGACCAATTCCACCACCCAAAGTGAGGCTTGTTCCATTCACTGTTGTGCGCAAGTTCTGAAATGCAGTCTCGACACGTGTCTTTTCTTCCGGCAATGCAATACGAACGTCAACCGAAAGCGTGGTTCTTGCTGGAACAACATTGTCGGCTGTCCCGGCGGAGGCAAGTGTTGGCGTGACGGTGGTACCAACTTCTGGTCGTGCAATCTCAACAATTTGTGGAATGAGATGGGCCAACTCCACCAGTGAATTAATGCCTTTCTCTGGCTCTAGGCCTGCATGAGATGCACGGCCATCAATAGTGATCTCAATAGTGCCGGTGCCTTTGCGACCAATCTTCAATGCGCCGCCGTCGGCGCTTGGTTCAATCACCAACACTGCACCACATGCTTGTGCTCGCTCCTCTAGCAATGCACGAGATGCTCGCGAACCAATTTCTTCGTCAGCAGTTAACAGAATTTCTACATGCGACTTGTCTTCTAAAGCCGCTACACCATGAAGAGCCTGCACAATGCCAGCCTTCATATCAAACACGCCTGGTCCACGCGCAATACCTTCGTCCACAGAGAATGGCAGTCGCTCAAGGGTGCCCACGGGGTGCACCGTGTCGTGGTGGCCGAGAATAAGAACTCGCGGGTCGGGCCCACCCACCCAATGGATGTGCGGACCCACAGGTGAGTTGAAGATGGATGGCCGATGCCCAAGCATCTTCTCCATCAACCCTGCAATCAGTTCCGCATGTTGCGTGAGCCGTTCAATGTCGCGAGACGGAGACTCTGCTGACACCAACAGCTCAAGGTCTGCCAGCATTGCGTCAAGCGAAAAGGTGTCGGCGGAAATCATGCTCACATCGTGCCACGATTTAGGCGCTAAAGAGTGTCTCGATTTTTATATCTGGATGTTCAAAGACCCAGGGCAAGGGAACAACTCCAATGCCAGGCGCCTTTGGGATGGCGATTTCACCGTTGGTCAACACGAAGGGCTCAGTGACATCGTTGGCGAAATAACGGCTCGATGCACTGAGATCCGGCGTAAGCGTAAACCCAGTCCTGCTTGCCAACGCCAAGCACGAGGCTCGCCCAATTCCAGTTTCCAGCATTCCACCCACCCACGCGTCAAGGCCATGTGTGGTCGCGATTTCTTGGAGACGGATCGCATCACAAATACCGCCAACGCGAGACGGCTTGATATTCACCACGCTGCACGCTTTCTTTTCAACAGCATCCATCAGATCTGCAGCATTCATCACTGATTCATCAAGACAGACTGGTGTTGACGATGACCTCGCGAGATGCGCGTGAGATTCAAGATCATCTGCAGCAAATGCCTGTTCAATAAATTGAAGATTGAATTCGTCTAATTGGCATAAGTGCTTGATGTCGTCGCGCGAGTATGCCCCATTTGCATCCACTTGAAGCACAAGTTCGTCACCAACCACATTGCGAATATGTCGAACAACGTCAACATCCCAGCCGTGTTGAATTTTCAATTTGATGCGGTCATACCCCTCTGCCACGCGAGATCGAACCGACGCCTCAAGTTCTTCGAGAGAATCAACCATTCCAACAACCACGCCAGGGGTAATGGCTTGCCGATTGCCACCTAATGCTTGTGCCAATGACACGTCCTTCGTGCGAGCGTGCGCATCCCACAGTGCAGACTCAATCGCGTGCTTCGCAAAGTGATGACCAGTCACACCCCACCACGAATCAGAGAACATCTCTTCCACATCAATTGTTCGGTGGCCGACAAGGTCTGCAAGCATCCGAAGCGATGCAAATGACTCCATTGGAGACTCGCCTACATAGGCAACTCCATCTGGGGCAACATCTTCGCCCCAACCCACCACACCATCGGTCGTTACCACTTTGACTAGCGAAGCGAGGCGACCAGAATGCGTGCCATGCGAGGTACGCAAAGGGTCCACCAGTGAAACGGGAACTCGGATTGATGTAATTGACTCAATAATCATTAATTGAATCGCCGTTCTCTTACACATCTGTGAGGCATCCCTCTTATTACAGACTACGGTGAGACTCAATAACAATTCGTGTGCTCATCTGTGACGACCACGAAATGGTACGAGAGGCCCTTGCGACTGTCCTCAATAATGAAGACGACCTCTCGGTGGTGCGAACGACACACTCAGTGGCATCCACCATTAAGTCTTTGGAAGAGTTAAGTGACGACATTGATGTCGCTGTTCTCGACGTTCGACTAGGAGATGGCACCGGACACAACATCACGCAATGGATGAAGTCCCACTGCCCCGCCATCAATGTTGTTCTTCTTACATTTTTTCTTGAAGATCAAGTACTAGTAGACGGATATTCGTCAAAGGCATCGGCCATTGTGTTGAAGGGCGCACCAACGCAAGAATTGGTAAATGCCATCCGAGATAAAAAACATTTGGGGCATTTTGACAGGCCGCACTGAAGACGAAGAGTGCCCGGAGCGGGAATCGAACCCGCAAGGTGTTGCCACCCGGGGGGTTTAAGCCCCCTGCGTCTGCCAGTTCCGCCATCCGGGCTGGAACCTCTTTAGGCTACGCGCGAACTTGGCCGACTTGGACTTGTTTCGACGGTGAACTGCAGCATTGTGCGCCACAACAAGGTACGTACGCGATCTGCTTCAGTGGGCACGAGGTTGTTGACAACGATGACACCCTCGATCATGTCGCCGATGGTTGCCGTGAATGGACGGTCTGCGATGCGAACCGCGACAACCCCGCCTTCACCGTCTCGGGAGCGGCGAACCGTTCTGTTTACTCCAACAATTCGGGGAGGGCTGCGAAAACCAGGGGCCACCAAATCCAGCTCTGTCACGCGCTGAGCAAGCACCCTGGCTGCTGCGGTGAACTTCGAAGTGGTGGACGAGGACATGTCTGCAGTCTTACAAAAGGGTGTTGCACGCCATTTGGTGACAGCCCCAACACATAGTGTTGACTCGTCGTGGAAATTGAACTCAATCCGTTGCAACAGGCCGTTATTGATTCCTTAGGTGTTCCAGCCGACTGGGAGCCGCTTCCCGACCACATCGTCACCGATATTGAGCAACAACTTTCCATCGCTCTTGCTCCACTAGAGGGTTTGTTCACCGCAGATAATCCGCTTCGCGTCAACAAGCATCACATCGCAACGGTGTTGGGATGTGAGGAGTACCACGTCCTCAACAAACAGCAAGCGTTTGCATGGAACATCAATACCGTGCGCGGCACCATCGCACACAAAGGAATTGAGCTACTTCTCAACTGGCGAGGTCCAATTATTCCTGGCGAGATTGTTGATGCCGCCATTACAAGCGTTGCTGAAAACCCACGTGAAAGCGCTTCTGGATTTCTCATTTCACTACCTGCGCACGACATGGCAGAGCTTCGCGGTGCTGTCCTTGGTGCCGTGACCAATTTTCTTGAATGCTTTCCGCCCATCAAACCGCAGTGGCGCCCCATGGTGGAGTATTCAGCGTCATATTCGCTCTTCAATAAGTCGGTCATCTTCTCATCTCGAATGGACCTCGTTCTCGGTGGACCCGGAAGAAAAGTCATCATTGATCTGAAAACTGGCCGACTCACACCAACACACCGCGACGACCTTCGTTTTTATGCTCTCGTTGAAACACTGCGTAGTCGCCAACCACCACGGAGCCTCGGTTCTTATTCATTAGATGAAGCCAGACTTGAAGACGAACCAGTCACCGAAGGGTTGCTTCAGGCATCGGTGCGCCGAACCGCCAATGCCACCTTGCTTATTGCAGACCTCGCATTGAAAGCACGTCAGCCAGATAGACGTGCCAGTTTCCAATGTCGCTGGTGCCCGCTGAATGAAGAATGCGCCGACGGAATACGTTTCCTGAAACAGAGCGCCGGCGAGGACGACGACTGATTCAAATTCTTAGTCGTTTGCCTGACCAATGTGTGGGGTCATCAACGCAAACGGAATTCCCAAACCAACAGAACCGCGCACAGTGGAAATGTAACGGCCGGGTTGTGTGGCTTTTTTCGGCGGAGACGCAATGTTCTCGCCTACTTCTTCACAGAGCTCAAACAAATCATCCACGCTCACCACCATTCCCCAGAGCGATGCCCCTGACGTAGTGACATGCGGTCCAGACACCACTTCAATAATGGTGTTGTCCATTTTGTGGAATCGCTGCACAGCGCCATTTCCCAACTGACGTTCGCGCCGAACTTCTAGCCCGAGTTCTTTTTCTATCGATGCACAGGTGCGATCAATGTTGTCGGTATTCACCACCACATGGTCAAGCCCAACAGCTTGTTGATTCCCGATAGGTGAAGTTTTGGGCATCTCTGGAGCGGAGGAGACAAGCGTGGTGGAAATTCCATCAATAGACACGTGACCGTCACGACCAGCGGCAATGGTCCATCCCGTTAATCCTGGAGAAGAGCCCTCATCAACAATCAGACGAACATCTGAGAGGAGGTACGACAAAAAATCGGAACTTGGAAAGAGCGACTGCCAAGCGATACGCGGTCCGCCTGCATGAAGTGCGACGAGGCGGGCCATTCAGAGAAACGGACTAGCCGCGACCCATGTTTGGACGCTTGCCGTGGTTGGCCTTTGAGCGGCGCATGCGCGCCTTGCGCTTCTTGGTCTTCTTCGACATAAGAGACGATGCTATCGGGCAGAGGTCCCTGCCCCACCTGGCCTATGAGACTGGTCGCCAGCGGGCTCGACCATCTGAATATGGTTCGCCCGTTACTTTGGTCTTCGAGCAGACGTATCGGTTCCCGTTCTTTGCGCCAGTACCGAATGCGCCTTCCGGCGCACACCATGAACCCGGGTTCACCAGCGGCAATGCACCAGCAACAGTGGTGGAGGTAGAACTGGGCGACGTTGGGGCGACTGTGCCAACTGGGCTACCACTCGTTGTTGATGCAGTCTTTGACCCCCATGGCGCAATGATGTCCTTAGGACAGTTCTTGGTGAGGATGTTCTTGGCTCGGCCCCACTCGCTGGGGTCCATAGATAATTTCCAATGCGCTTTCACTGCCACCCAAGACGCCACATAGGTGCACAACGCCTCTTTTCGTGGAGGTAGCCAATTCGACAAGTCTTTGTCTCCCTTTGACCTGTTCTGTCCCGCTGTGACCGCGATGAGAGACCGGGCATCTGACAAATCATTCGCAAATTTCTCGCGCTGAGATGACGACCAGGCCCATGCACCAGAATCCCAGGCTTCTTTCAAAGGAATGAAGTGATCAATATCTAAATCTGATGGATCTGTGTGCAACAAACCGTCATATTCGGAGTACCAATCACCCGCAATCACTCTGCATCCATATGCATCAACTTGAGGTGGAGTTTTAGATTCGGCGATGAGTACCTCTTCACGCGTATTACAGCTATCGCCATCGGCATCAGTCCAATGTTTGAAGAGATTCCTGTTGTAACCCTGCGGGCGTTCTTTTACCTGCGGAATGGTGGCCAACACGGACAGTGCGGTGCGCGCAACATTGCCTTTGGGTGGCTTCGTTGTTGATGTGGTCTTTCGCTTCACGGTTGTGGTGGTTTTCTTCACCACAACAGCTGCATCCGATTCTGTTGATGCTGCAGATACGCATCCAACGGCAACCACCATTGCAAGTGCTGGAAACACAACAAGCGCACGGTGCATGGTTAAGTGGGACATCTTCATGTGAAGTTACACCTTTGCCAGAACCCCGGCAGTTCCATCGTCGTCATCGTCAAACCACTTGTTACCCCATGTCTCAAGGTCGTTACAAATGGGAATTAAATCAAGGCCACATTCGGTGAGGTGATATTCGAATCGCCTTGGCTTGCTGCTGTACTCCACCTTGTACACCACTTCTTTGTCCACCAAAGTGGTGAGGCGGTCGGTGAGAATGTTGCGCGCAATGTCGAGTGAAGACTGAATGTTTTCAAATCGATGATTGCCTTCGTGAATGGAAATCACAATGAGCAATGTCCACCATTCGCCAACCACCGCCAACGCTTTAGCCAATCCGCTGGGTAGATGGTCGAAGTTTTTCCGTGGAGTCATAGATGGCCACCCTAAGTGAAGGGTGGGTCATATTTGAGGAATTACGCAGATGTCATTTCCTCAAATACGGGTTCCAGTTCAATAAAAATGCACTCACCAGGGCAGACATCGGCTGCTTGGACCACTGCGGCAATATCTCGCTCGGCCACATATGCCAAAGATCCCGAGCCACCTGGGTCATTGAGAGGTTCCCCGCGTTCAGCCACGTATGCGATGCCATCTTCTAGCTGCACGAAGACATCTGGGCAATGGTCTACGCATAACCCATCCCCGGTGCAGAGGTCTTGGTCAATCCACACGCGCACGGCGCCACGGTACCTTGCCGGTGCGCCTTAGCCTGCAGGAATGACTTCTGCCACGCCCGCGGCTCCGCGACGACCCCATGAGTGGAGCCGACCCACCGGAACTGTGCACGACCCATACGCGTGGCTCCGAGACAAGAACGACTCCAGCACACTTCAGTACCTTGCCGAAGAAAATAATTACACCAAGGAATGGTTCCAACAATTTTCCGACGAGATACAAACCGTCTTCAACGAGATTAAGAATCGGGTCAAAGAAGACGATTCGACCTACCCCGTTCAACATCGTTCGTGGTGGTACACATCGCGAACCGAGACTGGAAAGTCGTATGCCATTCATACGCGAGGTCCATCACCAGAGACCGCAGGTCAGAACGTTCTGCTTGACGAAAATGTTGAAGCCGCAAACCACGAGTACTTCTCGCTGAATGCTTTCGATATTTCGCACAATGATCAATTATTGGCGTGGTCATGCGATGTTGATGGAAGCGAGATGTACACCATCCGTATTCGCAACCTTGTCAACATGACCGATTTGCCAGACGAGATTCCTGGCACCACGTGGGGCGGAACTGCGTGGAGCGCAAATAACGACTGGCTCTTCTATGTAAAGCCAGACGATGCCATGAGACCTCACCAGGTGTGGCGTCACAAAATTGGAAATCCAACATCCAGCGATGTCCTTGTTCTTGAAGACCTTGATGAACGATTTTTTGTTGGCGTCGGCCTCTCTCGTTCTGGGCAGTGGATTCACATTGAATCCTCCAGCAAGACATCAAGCGAGTGCTGGGTGATTGACGCAGCAGACCCCACTGCAACACCACGTTCCATCGCGCCACGTCGAGACAACGTGGAATACCAAGTGGATCACTGGGGCGATGTCTTCGCCATCACCACAAACCTCAACGCCACAGACTTCCGCGTCATGACAATGCCCGTTGGCGGAGGCGAGTGGACGGAATGTATTTCCCATTCACCGTCCAAGCGAATTACCCAGTTTGACTGCTTCCAAGATATTGCGGTGATGCAGCGTTGGGAAAATGCTCAACAAGTGATTTCCATTGTTGCAAAGGATGGAACCGTCACTCCACTGCACATTCGCGACGAGCCACACGAAGCAGAACTTGATGTGAATCCGAATTATGAAACAGATGGAATACGACTCTCGTACCAATCGCTCACAACGCCACTCACTACTGCGTGGTACTCGCTGAAAGATTCCTCACTAATAACTCTCAAGAGGAACGAGACACCTCACTGCGACCTTGACTCGTACACGTCATCACGTTTGTGGATCAACGCAACAGATGGAACTCTTGTTCCGGTCGACGTGGTTCATCATCGCGAGACTCTTCTTAATTGCTCTGCACCATGTCTGCTGTATGCATATGGTGCGTATGAGGCGTCTTTGCCGCCGTGGTTCTCTGTTGCTCGTTTGTCATTATTGGATCGTGGTTGGGTCTGGGCACTTGCACACCCGCGTGGTGGCGGCGAGATGGGACGCCAGTGGTATGAAGATGGAAAATTAGAAAAGAAACGAAACACATTTACCGACACCATCGATGCCGCTCGTGGCTTAGCGGAGGCACAGATCTGTTCGCCACAGAAGATTGTTCTTCGCGGCGGAAGTGCAGGCGGCCTACTCGTGGGCGCGTGCATCACCATGAATCCAGATGTGTTCACCGGCGCAATTGCAGAGGTTCCGTTTGTTGATGTGGTGACGACAATGAGTGACCCTTCACTTCCGCTCACCGTCACCGAATGGGAGGAATGGGGAGACCCACGCCAAGAACCATTCGCGTCATACATTGCGTCGTATTCTCCGTACGACAACACCACCAATGCCCCATATCCGCAGCTGTATGTCACCGCTGGCCTCAACGATCCGCGCGTGAGTTACCACGAACCCGCTAAGTGGGTGGCAAAGATTCGTTACGAGTCCCCCAACACCACTGTTGTGTTCTCCTGCGAAATGGGTGCCGGACACGGCGGACCATCAGGTCGTTACGAGCGGTGGAAAGACGAAGCAAAGACACTCGTCTTTGCAATGTCGTGCATCAAATAAGCGCCGCCGACACGAACAGCGCAATCAACATCGCACAATTGCGGAGGATGTCGCGACCAGATGGGGGCCGCGAGAACTTGGCGCCAAAACATGCACACGGAACCGTGGAGCCCGATGCCACCAAGACAACGAGATACACGGTGAAGATCAAAACGAGTAACGATGCCAGGCCTAATACAAGTGGCGTAGGCGTAAGGACGATGAGTAGCGCTCCAATGGTGAGTTCTATCACTGGCAGTGCGTATGCGACAGCAGGCCATAGCCCCTGTGTGCGAGCATCGGACTTCCATTGAGTGAATCCCGTCAACTTGGTTGCGCCAGCGAAGAGAATCACCACTCCGACAAGGCCAGCGAGTAGTCGCGAGATCACGATGCGGATGGATATGTGGCGCTCACAACCTTGCCACGGAAGAACACCATTGCCTGCTGAACCTCTGAAGCATGACTCATCTCGGTGACGCGACCAACAACAAAGAAATGGTCACCAACAAGCGATTCAGACTCAATGGTGCAGTCGATGATTCCGATGACGCCGTTCAGAACGGGATTGCCATTGGCAGATGTTGACCACTCAATTCCAGCGAATTTGTCGTCGCCTTCTTTGGCAAAACGCCAGCACAACTCTTCTTGATCTGCGCCAAGAATGTTCACACAGAACTTTCCAGACTCGCTAATGGCTTTCCACGAACGTGATGACGTTCCAGGAAGAAAGCCAACAAGCGGTGGGTCGAGAGATACAGATACAAACGAACCGATGGTGATTCCAAATGGGTGTCCGTTTGTGTCGCAGCCCGTCACGACAACAACAGATGTAGGTGCATGCCCAAGAACGGCACGGAAGAGGGCTGAATCAATTTGTGAAGTCACGGTCACAGAGTAGACCAGTCACGCTCAAACGGAAATTGTTCCGCCCTCACGCGCAAAGAAAATATCCATGGGCTGGCCAGCACCACAACTTGCCATAGCGTCAATAGCGGTATCAGTTCGATCGGGGTCATGATGATAAAGAGCCAATCTCTTTGCCCCAGTTTGTGCCGCGATGTTGATGGCGAATTCGGCGGTGCAATGGCCCCAGTTGTTCTTGACTGCGAATTCCTGTGGCGTGTACTGCGAATCGTGAATCAACAAATCAACGTCTTGAGCTAGTTCACGAACACCATCGGGAAGGTGGAATGAACCATCAAGTGGTTGTTGATGGTCCGAGATGTAGGCAATGGTGGAGCCTGCAAATTCAATGCGGTACCCAACGGTGGGTCCAATGTGTGGAACCAGTCGCGACATGATTTTGTATTCATCCATTTCCCACTCGGTGTCTGCAACATCAGAGAATGTGAAGTTTCCTGGGAAATCTTTCAATCGAATAGGAAATGTTGGAGGAGAAATTGCTTCTTCCATAGCACTCGCAAAACTGGAGCCATCAGATTGTTGGGGTCCGAAAATTTCGAGCCGTGCACCGGGATGCAACATTGGAGTAAAGAAAGGCAAGCCTTGAACATGATCCCAGTGCAAGTGCGTCACCAATGCAATTGCCTTCAACGGAATTTCAGTTCCAGCGGTGTACTGCTTCCCGAAGTAACGAAGACCAGTTCCTAAGTCGAGCAGAATGGGGCGACGACCTGGTGCACGAACCGACACGCAGGACGTGTTTCCGCCGTACTTGGCAGTGGACGGCCCATGGCACGGCGTTGACCCACGTACTCCGTGGAATGTCACAGTCAACATGGCCTTGCCCCCATGCGAGAAACGCTACGGAACTTCACCGCGATACCCATGTGTCAAACGGGTGACGCCTGTCGCATCTCACGGGCTACCGTTCAGTACATGTCGCCGCAGATTTCCACCAACACTGTCACCGCCAACGGAATTGATTTCACCTATTTGGAATGTGGAACTGGCCCGCTCGCCATGTGCTTCCATGGATTCCCAGACTCTGCCCACAGCTGGCGCTACTTGTTGCCAGTGCTTGCCGAAGCAGGCTTCAGGGCAGTTGCGCCGTTTACACGCGGTTATGCACCAACCTCATTGGCGTCTGACGGCTTGTACCAAACCGGTGCGCTCTCCGCTGACGCCAATGCCCTTCATGAAGCATTGGGTGGCGACGAGAATGCAGTCATCATCGGACACGACTGGGGTGCCCCCACGGTGTATGGCGCCGCCGGCTCAGAACCTCACCGTTGGAAGAGAGTGGTCGGAATGGCCGTTCCTCCAGGTGGAGCCATGAACGTAGCCTTTATCAACAACCAAGAGCAGTTGAAGCGCAGTTGGTACATGTTCTACTTCCAACACCCACTGTCAGACTTGGTGGTGCCGTCAAATGATCTTGCATTCATCGACATGTTGTGGCGTGACTGGTCACCAGGATACGACGGCGGAGTCGATGCAGAAAACTGCAAGGCGGCACTGCGTGATCCGCAACATCTTGCAGCAGCCCTTGGTTACTACCGATGCACATTGGGCGCTGGTCCTCGTAGCGAGAAATACGACGCTATTCAAGCGGCAGGCGGCGGCCAGCTCACTCAACCAACGCTGTACCTCCACGGAGCTAATGACGGCTGCATTGGGCGTGAAGTTGCCGAGTCCATCACCACATTTGCGCCGTGGGCAACCTTGAAAATTGTCGAGGATGCTGGCCACTTCTTGCAATTAGAGAAACCAAACGAAGTGAACGACCTCATCGTTAACTGGGTTACGGCAAAGTAAGACTTTTCCCCACTCGAGTTAACAACCCCTCAGCAATCAGAGCGACAATGAGTTTGTGCGCACGTTGCGGATCATTCTCTAGCCCCATCGCCATCACGACATCCGTTGGATTCACAACCCCCTCACCCACCGCTTTCATCGCGCGTCCTCGTGCTTGTCTGTCAGAGCCTTCAAATCGAGCCTGCGGTTTGCTTGCACCAGAAGACAATGGCGCTGGATCTTCACCTTCTCCATGCCACGCGCACATTTTCTTCAGTGGGCACGTTTCACAATGAGGCGTCCTTAGCGTGCAATGACGTGCACCAAAATCCATCATCACCTGGTTCCATTCCCAGCCGAGACCCTGCGGCACAAAACCGTTAGCCATGTCTTGCAGTTCTCGCGCTTTCATCGCGCGCCCTTCAAGACGCGACAACACTCGCGACACGTTGGTATCAACGACAGCAACGTCGTGTTCAAATGCAAATGCCAGAATTGCTCGACTGGTGTATTGACCAATGCCTGGCAACGACTGAAGTTGTTCAAGTGAGGATGGAAATTCATCGTTGAAGTCACGCGAAATGACACGAGCAGCTTCTTGCAAGTTTCGACAGCGTCGTGGATAACCCAACCCAGACCACAACTGCAGCGCGTCTCCTAAGTGAGCCTCTGCAAGTGCACGCGGAGTTGGGAAAGCATCTATGAATGCTTCGAATTTGGGAAGCACGCGAGCAACAGAAGTTTGTTGCAGCATCACTTCACTAACGAGCACGTGCCAAGGATGACGCGTTCGTCTCCATGGAAGATCGCGTAATGAGCCGCTCCCCCACTGAAGTAAAGCGACCGCAATACGGTCATGGCGACTTAGTCGGCCCACACGTCCTGTCCGTCATATGGGCGACGGCGCTCTGGTGCGAAATCACGCTTCCACACCATCACGCGACGACGGAAGTAGCACACTTCCTTACCGTCTTGATTGAAGCCCTTCGTTTCAACAGTGACGATTCCACGATCGTTCTTTGACTTGCTCTCGGCAACTTCAAGAACGCGGGTTTCGGCATGGATAGTGTCGCCATGGAACGTGGGGAACTTGTGTTGCAGAGTCTCAACTTCGAGGTTTGCAATGGCAGCGCCGCTCACATCTGGAACGCTCATACCAAGAACCAATGAATAGACAAGATTGCCCACCACCACGTTGCGACCTTGAACGCTTTCTTTTGCGAACCAATCGTTGGTGTGAAGTGGGTGATGGTTCATGGTGATCATGCAGAACAAGTGATCGTCGTATTCAGTGATGGTCTTGCCTGGCCAATGGCGAAAAACGTCTCCAGGGATGAAGTCTTCGAGATAGCGGCCAAAGGAGCGTTCATGTGTTGTCATGAACACAAACGCTACTCAGGGCGAGCTGAACCGTCCGTATCGTCCAAGAATTCAATGTCATCTGGCGTCAACGTGGGCATGGGGAACTGGCCGGTGCGGTCTTTCGGCGCAAATTTCTCCACCCAATCAACAGTGGTGAGACCACGTTCAGTCTGCGTACGCGCCACTCGTGGCAACGACGCCAATCGATGACGTCTGTCAATAGACCACGGACCAATCTGAAGCGACAGATAACAGAGCCAACCAACAACGATGGGTAGCCAATACTGCGCAACGCGATACGACAACACACCAACAGTTGCTGTGCGACGAGTGAGACCAAAACCAACCAGCATTGGAATGTAAATACTCTCCACGATCCCGAGACCGCCTGGAGTAATGGGGACAACGGAAAAAACATTGGCAATTCCCCATGCCACGATGAGTCCATCGACGGCAATATCGCCACCGAAAGCTTGGAGAAACACCCACAACGATGCAGCATCAAGTAGCCAGTTCACTGCCGCCCATCCGAAAACTCGCCGCAACAGTTGCTTGTCGGCGTACAAGCCTTCAATTCGTGTACCGAGATGTGACAACACTTCAGCCGCGTGATGCTCATCAAATCGTAAGCGACGAGAAACGGCGCGCACGACACGTTCCGAGCGACCCTGTCCTTCAACAAGCCCGAAAATGACGAAGGCCGCAAAGGTCATCAGAATGACGCCGACAATCGCAGCGGTTCCGTATAGAGCGTTCACTCCTCTCACCGGGATAGACACAATGAGTCCCAGCCACAAGATGAGATTCAGGACAACTGCCGAACCAATGCCAGCTGTGGCAAGAGCAAACGCGGCATCTGGACCTGCCACGCCGCACATTGTGACCAACTTGTACCCCAGTGCAGAACTGGCAGCACTTCCGCCAGGAACAATGTTCCCCAGCGCTTTGGTACTTAATTGAATTCGATACAGACGCAATGAACTGATGTGTTCACCGCTTTCCCCTAGCGCAGCTTTTGTGAGAAGCGAGTAGGCAAACAACGACAACGCTTGAAAACCGATGCCAACGAACAACAGATACGGGTCGATGGTGTGGAGATCGTTCACCGCATCCCGAAAACCGGGAATTAACGGCAACACAAAGAAGTAGACAATTGCGCCGGCAATCACAATCTGAATTGGTCGCAGAAACGCTGGGCGCCTCTTCTGCTTAGATTCCATCTCCTCCATCGTGACCCACCACAGAGCCCTATTCAGGGAATTGCTGAATAATCCTTGCCACATGGCGACGCAAAGGGTCTACATGGGGCTCCACTGTCTTCCCGAGATGAACAACAACCACGTTTCTCCGAGGCGACACCCACACCAACTGACCCTCGTAACCGTGGGCAATCATTGAACCCTCATCGTCTGGCCAAGTCCACCATTGCGTGCTGTACCCCATGTTGGAATCAGTCACGCGGGTCACAGTGCGTGCGGCATCATTCACCCAATCTGACGAGAGAACGCTCCTGCTACCCCACTGCCCGCCGTTCAGATACAAATATCCGAACCGAGCGAAATCGCGCGCCGTTGCATACACGTACGACGACCCAACAAATGTTCCCACTTTGTCAAACTTCGGAATTGCTTTCATCCCAATGGGATCAAATAATCGCTCATTCATAAATGCGAGAACTTTGCGATTCGAACCAGACTCTTCGCCTAATGCGTTCGCGAGTATGCGGCACAGGATGTTCGTTGTTCCAGACGAGTACTCCCATTTCGCCCCGGGAATTTCAATTAACGGTTTTGCAGAAGCGAATGCAGCGTGATCGCCGACGAGCGACGCATCACCAAACAGCATCTCAATCACGTCAGACACGGAACCGTCGACGTAGTCCTCTACCCACGAGAGACCACTTCGCATGGTGAGCAGGTCACGCAACGTAATAGTGCTTCGTTCATCACGATCCCACTCGGGCATGAGATGAGTTTGTTCAAGCGAAAGGAGCCCGTCGTCCACAGCACACCCGATGAGAGCATGCGTGATGCTCTTGGCGATGGACCACGAGATCAACGTGGAGTCTGCAGCGAGACCTTCCCCGTACCACTCGCTCACAATGTGCCCGTTCGCAATGGCCAGAAAAGCGTGCGTCGCCCCAGCCTCTGTGGGTCGATGGACCAAGTCGTGAACGAGGGACGTGAAGACAGACTCGTTCACTCCGGCGGGAGGTGGGCCGGCAACCCACTCATCACGAGGTACATCGAACCCTGCCATACCCCGACATTAGGCGCCCACGCCGACGGACATGACTAGAGGCGTGACCAAATACCATCGCCCCAGCCAAGTTTTCGCGTGTTTTCGCGCTCGCGAATATGCCAACACGGGCGCCTGCTCACTAGCGTTTCTCCCCATGAGTACTGCGCCAGACCTCCAGACCGCCGCCTCCGTTATCTCCACTGCTCGCGCAATGGTGGATACCGCTATCAAGAACTTGATTGCCAAAGGTGGCCCGGACAAGAACCAGACACTTGCGTACGACATCGCACACGTTGCAGCGGCTGTTGAAACGTCTCGTTCACTTCTTGATTACGGTGCAAAGGGCACCGAAGAAGGAAATATCACGTGCGCATTCACTGCAGACATGGTGCACGACTTCGTGTCACGTCTGATTGGTCGTGAAGAGCTGTGGGGAGTCAACCCCGCCGATCTCTCCGCATTCCACGGTTTTGTCTCCGCCTACCGTGACCCAGCATTTCTTGCGTCGCTTGCAGATGTACAAGGCCCACGTCACCTTGCTGATGATTTTGAAATGGTGCAAGACACCTTCCGTTCCTTCGCAGCAAAAGTTGTTGCTCCAAAGGCAGAGCACGTACACCGCCACAACGGCGACGTGCCAGAGGACGTCATCGCAGGTTTGGCAGAGATTGGCGCATTCGGTCTCAGCGTTCCAGTGGAATATGACGGTTTCTCTGAAGGCGGCGAAGGCGAATACATGGCCTCTGTCATCGCGACAGAAGAACTCTCCAAAGCATCACTCGGAATTGGTGGATCGCTTATTACGCGTCCAGAAATTCTGACCCGCGCTCTGGTGAAGGGCGGAACGGAAGCACAAAAGCACGAATGGTTGCCAAAGTTGGCAAGCGCCGAAGTTCTGTCAGCTGTTGCGGTAACAGAACCTGACTACGGCTCGGACGTTGCAGGTTTGAAGACCACCGCCGTTCGCGCTGCAGGACCTAACGGCGAAGACGGTTGGGTCATCAATGGCGTGAAGACATGGTGCACATTCGGTGCACGCGCAAACGTGTTGATGCTTCTTGCCCGTACCGACCCAGATCGCTCGAAAGCACACCGCGGTCTCTCCATGTTTATTGTTCCAAAGCCAGTGGGCGACGCTCATGGTTTCATGTTCAATCAAGACGGAGGCGGAAAGATGGAAGGCCGCCCCATCGACACCATCGGTTACCGCGGCATGCACAGCTACGAAATCGCAATTGAAAATTGGTGGGTTCCTGCTGCAAATCTCATCGGCGAAGAAGATGGTCTTGGCAAAGGTTTCTACTTGCAAATGGCCGGATTCGAAAATGGCCGCCTGCAAACAGCAGCTCGCGCCGTTGGCGTGATGCAAGCTGCATACGAAGCCGCACTTGACTATGCACAAAACCGAGTGGTGTTTGGATCCCCCATCAGCGACTACGAACTCACCAAGGTGAAGTTGGGTCGCATGGCCGTCATTACTCAGGCCTCACGCCAATTCTCCTACGCAGTTGCTCGCCTCATGGGTAAGGGCGAAGGCGCAATGGAAGCAAGCATGGTGAAGGCCTATGTATGTAAAGCCGCTGAATGGGTCGCCCGCGAAGCGATGCAGATTCATGGTGGCTTTGGCTATGCCGAGGAATACAGCGTGAGCCGTCTGTACGTGGACGCACGCGTCTTAAGCATCTTTGAAGGCGCAGACGAAACACTGTGCCTCAAGGTGATCGCAAAGAATCTCTGCGAAGCAGCAAAGTAAGGACACCACATGCGTTCAGCAAAAGACTTCTTCAAGCCATTGGCTGCTGGTGCCCCTGCACCGTTGCACGAAATTCCTTTCAAGCCAAGCCGAGTCATTCACTTCTTTCCGCCACACAACGAAAAGATGGTGTCAAAGCTTCCTGAGACAATTCCAAACGTCGACATCATCCTCGGCAACCTGGAAGACGCAATTCCAATGGCCGACAAGGAAGCAGCACGCGCTGGATTAGTAAAAGTTGCAAACGAACTCGATTTCGGAACCACTCAGTTGTGGACCCGCGTGAACAGCCTTGATTCGCCATGGTTCCTGGACGACATGATTGAAATTGTCACCAAGGCCGGCGACAAATTTGATGTCATCATGATTCCCAAAGTGGAAGGCCCTGAAGACATCCACTATGTCGACCGCTTGTTGGCACAACTCGAGGCTCGTGCCGGCTTGAAGAAGCCAATCTTGCTGCACGCCATTCTTGAAACAGCACGCGGTGTGGCCAACGTAGAAGAAATCTGCGGCGCATCACCACGTATGCAAGGAATCTCACTCGGGCCTGCAGACCTCGCAGCAAACCGCCGAATGAAGACAACTCGAGTTGGCGGTGGCCATCCCGACTACATCGTTCGCCAAGACCCACAAGGTGATGATTACCACGGTGCACGCACCACCTATCAACAAGATTTGTGGCACTACACCATGGCCCGCATGGTGGATGCCTGCGTAATGCACGGCGTTCTCCCCTTCTATGGACCATTCGGCGACATCAAAGATGTGGTGGCATGCGAAGACCAGTTCCGCAACGCATATCTCTTGGGTTGTGTTGGTGCATGGAGCCTTCACCCCGTCCAGATTGACATTGCAAAGCGAGTCTTTAGCCCACGTCCAGAAGATGTGAAGCAAGCACAACGCGTGATTGATGCAATGGGTGACGGCACTGGCGCGATCATGCTGGACGGCAAGATGGAAGACGATGCGTCGGTGAAGCAATGCAAAGTTGTTGTTGAACTTGCGCGTCAACTTGCAGCACGCGACCCACAACTTGCCGCACAGTACGGTTTCTAAACAACCTCACACGAAAGTAGAGCCATGAGTTCACTGCGCCCACGCCGTTCCGCTTTGTACATGCCCGCCGCAAACGAGCGTGCTCTCGAAAAGGCAAAGGGGATCTCAACAGACGCCATCATCTTCGATCTTGAAGATGCAGTGTCACCAGACTCCAAAGACATTGCACGTGCGCAAGCCGTTGCCGCCGTGAATAGCGGCGAATACGGCAAGCGCGAACTCACCATTCGATGCAATGCGTTGGCAACTCCGTGGGGACACGCCGATGTTGCAGCGGCAGCGAAAGCATGTGTCTCCGCAGTGGTGATTCCAAAGATCAACTCAGTTGCCGAAGTCAACGAGGTATCGGCTGCTCTTGATGCAGCTGGCGCTCCAAAAGAAATGATGATCTGGGCGATGATCGAAACACCAACGGCCATCATGGATTGTCGAGCAATTGCTGCTCATCCACGAGTTGCCGTGTTGGTGATGGGAACAAACGACCTAGCCAAAGAACTACGCGCCTCACAAGTTCCAGGCCGTGCACCATTGGTACACAGCTTGCACATGGCGCTACTTGCTGCTCGCGAAGCCGGAAAAGTAATTCTTGATGGAGTCTTTAACGACATTAAGAATGCCGACGGTTTCCGAAACGAATGTGTTCAAGGCCAAGAAATGGGATTCGACGGCAAGACGCTTATTCACCCAGATCAGGTGGCCATTGCAAACGATGTGTGGTCACCGTCAGAAGAAGAAGTTGCACACGCTCGTGACGTGATTGCTGCATTCGACGAAGCACTTGCAGCCGGCAAGGGTGTGGTGCAATTGAATGGTCGCATGATTGAAAACTTGCATGTTGACAATGCACGTCGCGCAATAGCAATTGCTGAGGCAATTGCAGAATTGCAGTAACAGTTACTTACAAATTGGCGTGGAAGAGCGCCACTGTGCGCGCCCATGCCGTTGCAGATGCTTCTGCGTGATACACCTCTTCACGAGTGTCGTTAAAGAATGCGTGTTGTGTTCCTGGGTAAACATGGAACGTGGCGTCTTTCCCTAGAGCACGCAATTCAGACTCTGTCTGCTTAATTGCATCTGGCGCTGCGTTGCCTCGGTCGTGCTCTGCGTAGTGACCTTCCACCACTGCAGTCATGTTGTTCCAATCAATTGGCGTGTCGGGGCGCATTCCGCCGTAAAACGGCGCAGCTGCTGCAACAGCATCGGGACGCTGACAAGCCACCATCAGGGTTAAGCCACCGCCCATACAAAAACCGGTGACGCCAATTTTTGTTTGACCGGTTCGTTCCTGCAACAGGTCGATTGCCCCACTGAGATCCTTGCCAGCGGTTGACAAATTCATACTCATCAACAACTTTCCAGCATCGTCTGGCTCACTGGTGACTTTGCCGTGATAGAGGTCGGGGGCAAGTGCCGTGAACCCTTCAGCAGCGAATCGATCGGCAATATCTTTGATGTGGTCGTTGAGGCCCCACCATTCCTGAATGACCAGAACGCCCGGACCGCTACTGCCCGACAGGTAGCCGTGGCACACTCCGCCATTGCTCTTGAATTCCACCATCTCGCCCATAGCCACTCCTTGCAACTGCCCGCCTGACGCGGTCACCACCCAACATAGACCGTCATTTGCCACACCGTTTTGCTCAGCAAGGGGTTCCTCCCGCGAGGTCTCACCCACTAGCGTGGAGGCGTGGCAAGTGCATCTCTCCCCAATCCCAGCCTCGACCTCACGCTTACTCCGTTGTCTGGCGGTGGCCGCACGTTGCGTGAATGGCTCACGACGTTCCACCTCGCTTCTGTGGTTCTCGATCCGTACACCAACGAGAGTTCATGGATCTTGGAAACTGCCGTTCGCATCATGCGCCAGTTCTCCGGAGCCGCAGTACGCGTGAACTTCATTGTCACCTGTGACGAATCAGACGCCCGCACCTTTCTCGGCCCATACGCCGACGAGTTCCTCGTGTTCTGTGACCCCGAGCGCGTTGCAGTGAAGGCATTCGGCCTCTCTGAACTTCCTGCTTTTGTGTTGGTGCAATCGAACGGAACAATTCCACATGCCGCGCAAGGCTGGACCGCTGCGGACTGGAAAGAAGTTGCAAGCGCAGTCGCAACGTTGACTGCATGGTCAAAGCCAACCATTCCCGCCCCTGGCGACCCCGGCGCATTCCGCGGTACGCCCGCGCTTGTCTAACCAACTACCTGCTTCGGGATTACCCGTTGAAGAGGCCATTGAGCCTCTGCGCAACGCTCTGCATTCGCATCGTGCTGCAGTTCTCGTTGCACCGCCTGGTGCCGGCAAAACAACTCTTGTTCCATTGCGACTTCTTCATGAAGAGTGGGTGGGTCGACGTCGCATTGTGATGCTGGAACCGCGTCGACTTGCCGCACGTGCTGCTGCACAACGAATGGCCGCACTTCTGGGCGAACGTGTGGGCGACACCGTTGGGTTCCAGACGCGAGACGAAAGAAAGATTGGCCCATCAACGCGAATTGAAGTTCTCACGGAAGGGATTCTGACGCGTCGGCTACAAAACGATCCAACGCTCGAAGGCACCGCACTCGTGATTTTCGATGAAGTGCATGAGCGAAACTTGCCAACAGATCTTGGTCTTGCGTTCTTGCTTGATGCTCAACACACGTTCAACAGTGACGTACGCATTTTGGCAATGTCTGCCACCGCCCAAGCTGAGAAATTTGCTGACGTGTTGCGGGACGACAACGGTGCAGCACCAATCGTCACATCCGACGGACGCATCTTTCCTGTCGACGTTCGCTATCTCCCTCGCCAGCGCGATGACAGATTAGAAAACGCTGTCGCGGATGCCGTGTTGCACGCATTGAAAACCGACGAAGGCGATGTCCTGGTCTTTCTCCCCGGAATCGGTGAGATAAACCGCGCACAGCAAATGTTGCGTGACCGCGCCGGAGACTCCGTAGACATTGTTCGACTCGCTGGTGCATTGCCGTTTGCAGAACAAGACGCCGCCCTACAAGCCAGCCCCACTGGACGACGTCGCGTGGTGCTCTCCACCGACATCGCAGAAACGTCACTGACCGTTGAAGGAATCCACATTGTGGTGGACGCTGGGTTGGCGCGCACGCCCCGACTCGATGTTCGCACTGGCCTCACCGAACTAGTCACTGTTACCTCTTCCAAAGCATCTGCAGACCAACGAAGTGGTCGAGCCGGCCGAGTGCGTGAAGGTGTGGCATACAGATTGTGGAGCCGCATTGAAGATTCCACCCGTCTTGCACATCTTCCTGCGGAGATCACTCAGGCAGACCTCAGTTCTCTTGCATTGGACGTTGCATCATGGGGAACTCCAATCAACGAATTGTCCTTTCTAGATGCACCACCAACAAAGACACTTGCGCTCGCTCACACCACGTTGCAGATGCTGCAGTTACTTGATGAACGAGGCGCCATCACTTCTCTTGGAAGAACCGTGCTGGGTTTACCACTTCATCCAAGACTTGGCACCATGGTGGCAAGGAACTCAGATTCACCTGCCCAAGGATGGATTGCATGCGTACTTGCGGCCCTTTTGGAAGAGCGCGACATTATGCTTGGACGACCGGACTCGTTGCCAGCAGACCTTTCGCTTCGCGTTCGATTGATTCTCGACTTAGAGCGACACGATCTTGCAGACCGTGGAGCACTGCATCGCGTCCGTGATGCAGCACGCGATATCGCTCGCCGAAGTGGCATCTCGTCAGACACTTATGTCAGTGCCGGCATGGTGGATTCACTCTGTGGCGCAGTACTGCTCTCTGCATACCCAGACCGGCTCGCCATGCGCCGTTCGTCTGCCGGACAGTTCGTCATGAGAGAAGGTGGCGCTGTTAGTTGTGACAACAAAGACGACATAGCAAAAGAGATGTTCATCGTTGCTGCCGATGTTGATTCTCGCCGCGGAGGCTCACGCTTGCGACGTGCGGCATCTATAGATATTGAGTTAATTGCCCCCGTGCTTGGCGACGATGTTGAGGTGGAGTCATATCTCACATGGGACAAAGCCAAAGACGACCTTGTGCACCGCGTGGTGCGCAAAGTGGGAAGCATTCGCATTGACGAGCGCGATCTCCCACCTGTTCCTGGTGACGAAACAACAGAGGCACTCATTGAACGTGTGAAGGCAACCGGCATGAAGATTCTCTCTGGCGGAGCCGCCACAGAATTTCGTCAGCGCATTTCATTCATGCGTCACCACCGCGGTGATGACTGGCCCGATACATCGCAAGCACATCTCTTGTACACCATTGACGAATGGTTGAGGCCGTTTCTGGTGGGCGCAACAGGGCGCAAAGATCTCGCAGCAATAGACCTCACGATGGTTCTGCAGTCTTCGCTGGGATGGGACAAGTCCTCTGCACTCGAAGCGCTAGCACCCGCCCACTTCACACCGCCGCACGGCAAGCCAGTTGCTATCAACTACGCCGACCCCGATGCGCCCACCATCGCAGTTCGTGTGCAACATCTCTTCGGTCTCGACACTCATCCGTCGGTTCTCAACGGACAAGTACCACTTCGCATTCAGTTACTGTCGCCCGCCGACCGGCCCATTCAGATCACAAGTGACCTGACCGCCTTCTGGACAGGCTCATGGGCGGACGTGCGTAAGGACATGGCGGGGCGATACCCCAAGCACAAATGGCCCATTGACCCCAGTGCATAAGGCGCCAGCACGACGGGCGACCTAGCCTGAAGATATGGCAGATTTTGCATTCACAGAGATTCTCCCCCTCGGCCCCGACACCACCGAATACCGATTGGTGAGTACTGAGGGCGTGTCCCAAGTGGAGACACCACTTGGAACTTTTCTCAAGGTGGAACCAGAGGCCATCACATTGTTGACGCAAACCGCCATGCGCGACATTGCGCACCTATTGCGCAGTAGCCACTTGCAACAATTGGCCAATATTCTCGATGACCCAGAGGCAAGCGCAAATGATCGCTTTGTTGCTCTTGACTTGCTGAAAAATGCTGGCATTGCCGCAGGCGGCGTGTTGCCGATGTGCCAAGACACTGGCACAGCCATCGTGAAAGGCAAGAAAGGCCAGTTCGTCATGACTGGTGGCAACGACGAAGAAGCCATTGCACGCGGCGTGTACAACACGTATCTCACTAGCAACCTTCGATACAGCCAAATGGCTCCGTTGAACATGTACGACGAAAAGAACACTGGCAACAACCTTCCTGCCGAAATCAAAATCTCTGCCGTTGACGGCGACGCGTACAAGTTCTTGTTCATGGCAAAGGGTGGCGGTTCTGCAAATAAGAGTTATCTCTTTCAAGAGACGAAGGCCCTGCTGAACGAAAAGACACTCTTGCCGTGGGTGTTTGAAAAAATGATCACACTTGGCACTGCAGCGTGTCCTCCGTATCACCTTGCCGTTGTCATCGGTGGAACATCTGCTGAACAAGCTGTAGAGACCGCAAAGTTGGCGAGTGCCCGCTATTTAGATTCATTGCCAACACACGGAAGTGAACTCGGCAACGGATTCCGTGACATTGAACTAGAGGCAAAGATTCTGAAACTGTCACAAGACACAGGAATTGGTGCTCAGTTCGGTGGTAAGTACTTCTGCCACGACGTGCGAGTTATTCGTCTTCCCCGTCATGGCGCAAGCTGTCCTGTTGCGTTTGCAGTGTCATGCAGTGCAGACCGTCAAGCACTCGGAAAGATCACAAAAGATGGTCTGTTTATTGAGGCACTTGAAACAGATCCAGCGCGTTTCCTTCCAGATGTCACTCACGATGAATTGAGTGATGAAGTGGTGCAGATTGACCTCACCCAACCAATGGACCAGATTCGCGCAACTCTCAGCAAGTACCCAGTAAAGACGCGTGTGATGCTCACTGGCCCAATGGTGGTGGCACGCGATATTGCACACGCCAAGCTGAAAGAACGTCTTGATGCCGGTCAAGGGCTGCCGCAATACATGAAAGACCACTGTGTGTACTACGCGGGCCCCGCAAAGACACCTGAAGGAATGGCGTCTGGTTCGTTCGGGCCAACCACCGCAGGGCGCATGGACAGTTACGTGTCTGATTTCCAAGCAGCAGGCGGATCATTTGTGATGCTCGCAAAGGGCAACCGCTCCCGTCAGGTCACCGAAGCATGTAACACGTACGGCGGTTTCTACTTGGGTTCAATTGGTGGCCCGGCTGCACGTTTGGCTCAAGACTGCATCACCAAAGTTGATGTGTTGGAATACGCCGAGCTCGGCATGGAAGCCGTGTGGAAGATTGAAGTTCAAGACTTCCCCGCATTCATCGTTGTCGACGACAAGGGCAATGACTTCTTTGACCAAGTAGGCGGAACAGGAACTCCTGTTCACTTGCACAAGTGATTAGAGCCACTTCTTGCGTTTAAAATAAACAAATTGAACTGCCGCAATCCCAAAGAGCAACACGGCATTAAGTTCCCAGGAAAAACGAAAGTCACCCCACGGTGTCACGTTGAAATTTTGACCGAAGAATCCCACAATCAGTGCGGGCAATAGCAAGATGCTGGCCACCGCACCGAGTCTCATCTGGGCGATGGTTTGACGTTGTGCCTCCAACGATTCCAGGCGGTCGTAAACCAAACGAATCTCAGCTTCTAGGTCGGCGCGTTGGGCTTTAATGCTCCGTGCACGCATGAGTAAGTCGTTAAACCAAATTTGCTGCTTCTGTGTAAAAGGCGGCCTTAGGGAACCGTCTGAATACGGACCAAGTTCAACGTGACCCAACACAATTGCCGAGAAAGCATTCTTTGTTTCGTCCACCATCGTTTTCATCGAGAGAATTTCAAACTTCAGAAGTGAAGCGGCTTGATGTTTCTCGGATGTGTCAATTGAATTTGTATTACTGGCCTCTTCAAATAGTTCTGCTTCAAGTTCACGTAGCTCTTCGGTAACTCGAAGCCTTAAGTCCCATAAAACGTTTTCTAAATCTTCGATCACTACTTCAGCTATTTGAACAACAACGTCTCCGGGGGCGTTTTCGGGAATATTCTCAGAAAACTCTCTCGAAATTCGAGACTGCAGCTCAAATAATCGATGTTCAGGTGCGTCGGACGGACCCCACAGGACAGTGATTGCAGCGTGCTCATTCACCACAAAATGGACATTGAAATATTCACTCTTTGCGTCAGACACATCTGTGGGAGTAGCTAGAACTCCAAAAACGTAAGAGCCGTGTGATTCCACTTTGGGAAATGGTTCAGCAGTTGAGCGCTCATCCATATGCGACAGTCCGCGAATGGCAGCGGGATGTAGACCTTCAATACCGCAGGTCTCTTCAAATTCAGAGATGGCTGCCGCTAACTGTTCAACAGTTGGCTGCGTCAGTTGAATGACTTTGACGTTTGACATCAATGGTCAGACTATTCGCCAGCGAAACCTGGCCAGTTACCCATGTAGCCGATGAATCCGTCGCTGAGGCCCTCTTCACGCAAAATTGCGCGCGGAACAGGCAACTCGCGCATGGCGAATTCTGGGTTCTTCTCCGTTTTCAAAGGGAAATCATGATTTGTAATGGCCGCACGACCAACAGCAACCATGTCTGCGCCGGCATCAATGGCGCGAACCATATCGGGTGCGTTGTACAACTTTCCTGCCACCGCCAAGCGAGTGGAGCCACGTTCCTCATTGGCAAAGATGTCAATCAATCGGCGGTCAGCAAAATCTTCATCGGCCCCAGTTTTGAAAACATCCCATAGCGACATGTCAATCATGTCCACCTTGTTCTCCGCAACCAATCGGCGGTACACCTCAACAATTTCAAAGGTCTGCATGCCAAATCGCTCTGGCGACAAACGAACTCCGAGATGGAAATTTTCTCCACATGCTGCGCGAATTCCATCAATGATGGCGAACAAAACGCGTTGACGATTCTCAAAAGATCCGCCGTATTGATCGTCGCGAATATTGAGGTCGGCGTTCAGGAACTGACAGATGAGATAGTCGTGCGCACCGTGCAATTCGGCTCCATCAAACCCAGCTTTCTCCACTCGAACTGCGGCATCGACAAATGCCTGAATCATTTCTTCCACTTCGCCAGTGGTCATGGCTCGCGCGCCCATTTTGTCGTCGTTGCCCGCACTGAGCGGTTGCGAACCAATGAGATCTTTAGGCGAACGTCGACCCGCATGATGTAATTGCACAATGGCAACGGAATCATGTTGGTGAATTCCAGCGGCGAGACGTGTGAGCCCTTCAAGGTGCTTGTCATCGAAACAACCCAATTGACCAGCAAAGCCCTGCCCCACTGCTTGCACATGCGACGCACAAGTCATGGTGAGACCAAAACCGCCTTGGGCACGCATCGTGAGCCAGCGATACTCATCATCCGACAAAGTGCCGTCTGGGTGGCTTTGTTGATTCGTGAGAGGAGCCAACATAAAGCGGTTCTTCATTGATGGTCCATGGGAAAATTTGACCTGATTAAATAATGCACTCAACTTCGGTTGTTCCGTTTCACTTTTGTATCCGTAATAGGTTTCGCCATTGCTTGACCAATTACCTTCGGACAATTCATCAGGAAAATCACTCATTAATCTCTCCTGCAAGTTCTCCCAGACGCAATTCACCCTCGCGTGTCTGCCCACCACGTGCCAGAAAGTTCTCCATAGCTACGCGAGCGCGCGGATCTGACAACTGAGCACCAAACACGGTTCCTTCTGCAACAAGATTCTCGTCAATCCCCGTCTCTGCCATGAGAACTAAACGTTTACCTGCAGCAACTGCTTTGGGCGGAAATGACGCAATTCGGTCCGCCATGGCAAGTGAATACACCACAGGGTCAACCACCACCCGATTAATCCATCCCCATTCCGCTGCCGTATGGGCGTCAATGTCTTCCCCTGCCAACACAATTTCCATTGCACGATGTCTGCCGACAGTGCGTGACAGGCGCGCTGTGCCGCCCCCACCTGGAATGATTCCTAAGGCGACTTCTGGCTGACAGAACACTGAATTCGGGGACGCAAACACCATGTCTGCAGACGCGGCGATCTCTGCGCCACCACCGCCCGCACGCCCGTCAATAGCGCAGATTGTCGCCTTTGGCATTGTGCGCAGCAGTTCGCCGATCATTTGAAAATCGTTTGGCGCCGTGGGGACGGGCATGTCTTGTGGCATTCGCTCAATGAGTTCCACATCAAAATGCGCAATGAAGAATTCTTCGTTGTCAGATGACAGAACGATTGCCCTGACATCATCGTCCTCAGCAAGCTCTTTTAAAACCGGAAGTAACTCGCGCGAGAGAACTCGGTCAAAGAGATTAATTGGTGGATTATCTATGACCACATGAGCAACTCCAGCTCCAACATGTACATGGAGCGATTTCAGCTCATCAAAGTTCACTTCAAAAGACCCTTAATTGCTGCGCGCGTCTCTGCAATTTCATCTGGTGTTGCGCCAAACTCCACTGCTGCAAAGTCTGTGACACCAATGTCTGCAAGAGCAGAAACACGGTCTTGCACTTCAGCAACAGAGCCCGTAATGGCAATGTCAGCCGGACCTGCAGCGCCTTCTTTATCCAACATGGCGCGATAGCTGGGCAACTGTCCGTACACCGCAAATACTTGCGCTGCACGTGCCGCTGCGGCTTCTTTGTCTTTCGTGACGCAGACCGGCAACGCAGCAATGACGCGTGGGGCAGGGCGACCAAATTCTTCTGCTGCGCGAGTGATGGTGGGGATGGTGTGCGATGACAATGTTGCGGGCCCGGTGCACCATGTCAATGTTCCGTCTGCCATGGCAGCGGTGACACGCAACATTTGTTCGCCGAGTGCTGCAACAACAACACCAAAACCATTTGAGCCCTTTGCTGCGATTCCGCCGTGCACTTTGTAAGTCTCGCCATCAAAGTTGGCGGGTTCGTTACGCGACAACGGCATCAGAACACTTAGGTATTCCTTCAAGTGACGTACCGGCTTCTCGTACGACATGCCAAGCATGCTTTCAATCACAACCTTATGACTGAGACCAATTCCAAGGGTCAATCGATTACCCGAAGCGGCTGCCACTGTGTGACATTGCTGGGCAATGGCATGTGGGTGACGCGGGTATGTAGGAACAACTGAAGTACCCAGTTCAATTCGCGGCACTTCGCGGCCGGCTATGGCCAAGCTTGTTAGCGCGTCGTGACCAAAGATGTTCGGAGCCCAATAACTTGCAAAACCATCTTGCTCTGCGTACCGTGCTTCAGCGACAACATCGTCCACTGTTCCGTCGTTAACTGCTCCACCAAAAATGCCATATCTCATGGAAAGAGACGGTACCAGTCGAGACTCAACTTACGAGAGGCTGACCAGTTCCAGCCACTCGGGACTGAAGTAATCCACTTCCCCATCGGGCAACAAAATCACCTTTGTGGGGTTCAACCGTTCAACAAATTCTTCATCGTGGCTCACCATGATGATGGAGCCCTTCCAGTTCTCAAGCGCTCCCGCCACAGCCTCACGACTCTGCGGGTCGAGGTTGTTAGTGGGCTCGTCTAGCAACAACACGTTGTTGCGACCCACCATCAACATGGCAAGTGCCAACTTTGTTTTCTCGCCGCCAGACAACGAACCAGATTCTTGAAATACCTTCTCGCCCTGCAAACCAAACATGCCCAACAAAGCGCGAAGTTGGGTCTCCGTTAATGGCGAACCGGTAGGAAGTTCTCGACGCATATGCCACAACAACGATTGATACGGATCCAATGTGTCGTGCTCTTGAGCAAAGTATCCAACGCTGACCTGGTAGCCCCACTCAAAATTGCCAATGTTTGCATCGGTGGCACCGGCAAGTATTCGCAGCAACGACGTCTTGCCTGCACCGTTCAAACCAAGCACTAGCAATCGTTCGCCACGACCAAGGTCGAACGAAACATCTTCAAATACAGGCGGTCCACCGTACCCCTTGCTGAGACCCGTTGCCGTCACAACTGTGACACCACTTTGCGGCGGGTCGGGGAACTTCACGTTGAGGACGCGATCTTTCTTTCGCACACCCGTTGACTCGGACTCAATACGTGCAATGCGCTTTTCAATGCTGTGCGCCATGGTGGCTTTTGTAGCCTTCGCGCCGAAGCGATCTACCACTTCCTGCAAGCGAGCCACTTCTTTAGCTTGCATCATCGCTTTTTTCTCGGCCCGCGCTTCGTCTTCTGCACGTGACCGCTTGTACTGACTATATGTACCGCGATACTCGTACACAGTTCCGATGTCGTCTTCGTTTGGTCTGTCCAAATGAAGTACTCGTGTGATGGCTTCATCTAACAATTCAAGGTCGTGGCTGATGACCAACAACGCGCCTTTGTAGTTGCGCAAGAAGGTCAACAACCACGTCTTTGCGTCAATGTCCAAGTGGTTTGTTGGCTCATCCAACAACAACATGTCGCTTCCTGCAAACAGAATGCGAGCCAGTTCAACACGACGGCGTTCGCCACCCGATAACACACCAAGCGGCATGTCTAAACGATTAGCCTTCAATCCCAAACCGGCGGCAATACTGCGTGCTTCGCTCTCCGCTGAATAACCACCCTTGAGGTTGAATGCTTCTTCAGCCTTAATGAAGCGAGACACATTGCGCTCATCAGAGTTCTCCTCCATCGCAACACGAAGTTTTTCAAGTCGCTCAAGGTCTTCATCAATGTTTCGCCCGGACAACACGTGTGAAATAGCGGAGCGTTTCTCGGCCTCTGGCGATGTGCGCGGGTCTTGCGACAAATATCCGTATTGACCGCTTCGAGTTACTTTTCCTGCTGCCGGCTCGGCATCTCCACCAAGCACTTTGAACATGGAGGTTTTGCCCGCACCATTGCGACCAACTATGCCAACTTTGTCGCGAGCCATGATGGTGAATGTGGCGCCTTGAACAACATTGCGTCCACCCACCTCAACGGTGAGATTCTGAACTTGCAGCATTACTGACGAACCGTTGTTGTGGTGACGCCGCTCACTGTTGTGGTGGTGGTGGCTTGCGGAGCCGACGATGTTGTTGTGGTGGCGTATGGAATGGTGTCACCAGGCATGGTGGTAGATGGCATCACCACGTCCGCCACTAACGAGTCATCGGTGAATTTGGCTGGCAAACATGCACCAGGGCTAACTGGGGCTGTACCAAGAGCTGCAGCAATGGATGACACCAACACGGCGCGGCCCGCATTTGTTGGGTGTACGCGATCTTTGTTCAGCAAACCAGGCTGTACCGACGAAGTACCCCAGTCAAGAATGGACACGTGAGAGTTTTTTGATGCCACAACTCGAATCACTTCATTCACTTGTTGCATGGAGTCACGAAACAATGTTGCGGTAATCAACAAGGTTGGTCGAGGCGCCAACGACTCCACAATTCGGGTTAAATCACGTTCGTAATTCTCTTTGATGCCGCCGTAGTTGGTTCCCAAAAACACAACGGCTGCGTCCCAGCCTTCATAAATACGATCGCGCAGGACAGTTCTGCCAAACCCCACCATCTGACCGGCTTCTGCTTCTACAGCAACTCTCCAGCCCAGTGGTACGACCGCAGAACACAACGCACCGCCGTAGCGACTGGCTGTTCCCGCCAAGATGGAATCACCGATGACGAGAAGTCTGTTCCCAGCGGCTTGTGAACCCAGCGTGGTTCCTTCCAACGATGAAAGATTTGCTCGCACGCCATCGACCACCACAGAACCACCCGCAGAGTTGATTCCTGGGATTCGACCAACATGTCGCAACTCGGTGAGCCCTGAAGCACCCGACCCAGCGCACGATGACAGCACACCAAGACTGCCGACAATGGCGACTAGTGGGAGGACACGACGACGAAACATGAATCCCTTAGGTTATTGGCGCAAACGGGCCGACAGCGGTCAGCCATTAGATCTATTCGTCCTTAGCTGAACGAGCCAACCGAAGTTCATCGCGAATTTCTGCCAGGAGATCATTAGTGCTTGGCGCTGGCGACCCTTCTGCGGCGGTGTCTTTATCGCGAACTCGGTTGTACACCTTCACTACTGAGAACAACACGACTGCCACAAAGAAGAAGTTCAGAGATGCTGTTGCAAAGGCTCCGAATGGAACGTCACTTCCGTTGATTGATAGGACTTTCTTTGAGAAGTCTGGTTGTTGACCTCCAAAGATGGCGCCAATCAGACCACCCAAAATTCCGGGGCTCTTGTCGCTACCTGCGAACGAGTCAACCACAGTCTTAAATGCAGCACCCATGACGAACGCAACTGCTACATCCACCACATTTCCGCGATTGACGAATTCTTTAAACTCGCCGATAATTCCACGCTTCGTCAGTTTGGTGACTTTTTCTTCGACCTTATTGATGATGTCAGGCATACGAGCAGATTACTCTGCTCTGTCTTCTAGGTCTTCAAACTTGTCTACGTTTCGCAAGGACGGAAACGCCACCCACCACAAACCTGCAATGGCAATAGTTGCTACTCCACCGCCGATGACCGTTGCGGGTGTTCCTGCAATGCTGGACACTGCACCTGATTCAAACGCACCAAGTTCATTTGATGCACCAATGAATACGTTCTCCACCGCAGACACACGTCCGCGCTTATCGTCCGGAGTGACGAGCGGTACTAACGAACTACGGATAAAGACACTCACCATGTCCGCCGCAAATGCAACGAGCACTGCCGCAAACGCAATCCAGTAGGTTTTTGTTGTTCCGAGCACAATTGTGGCAATTCCAAAAATTGCAACAGCCCACAAAAGCGTACGACCCACCCGTCGACGAACAGGTCTGAATGAAAGGAACACCGCCATTAACGCAGCCCCAATTCCACCAGCTGCGCGTAGCCAACCATAGGCAACATCGCCAACGTTCAATTGCTCTTCTGCAATCACCGGCAACAGAGCAACAGCACCACCAAACAAAACAGCAAAAAGATCAAGTGAAATTGCCGCCAACAGCACTGGGGTGCGGCGGATGAAAGCAAGACCTTCCACTGCATCTCGCAGTGTGGGGCGCTCAGTCTTTACTTCACTTTCCACCACTGGCGGAACAGAGACAAGCGACAAACTGAACATGCCGCCACAAATCAACACCGCGGCAACGCCGTAGGCCAATGCAGGGTCTGCCGCATAGAGAAACCCGCTGAGTGCTGGTCCCACAATTGCAGCTCCCGTCCACGTGGAACTGTAGAAGGCAATCAATCGTGGAAGTCCACCGTCGGGCGCAATCATCGCAGCGATAGGGCGCAGTGCTGGCGCAAGGAACGCACGGGACGCACCAAACAACACTGCAATCACATAAATAGGCGCGGCTGACGTTGGATTCGTGAGTGCGTACAGCATCAACAACACAGAACACAGCAACTCACCACTTTGTGCAACAAGAGACACCTTCTTGCGGTTCAGTCGGTCTGCAACTGTCCCGGTCACAAGCACTAACGCCGCGGCTGGAATGAACTCCGCAAGCCCTAGCCAGCCAATTGAGAGCTCTGAATTGGTGATGTCGTACACATGCTTTACCAACGCTGCGGCCTGCAACATCACACCAATGGTGAGCACAACGCTTGAGATGAGAAGTGGTCGGACCCCTTTTGAAGTAAGTACCTCTCGCGCGGACAGTGTTCCTGGTTGATCGGTCATCGAGCGGTCCAGCCGCCATCAACAACGATGGACTGTCCCGTCATAAACGATGAAGCATCGCTTGCCATGAACAACAATGCACCATCAAGTTCATGTTCGTAACCCATGCGTGGAATGGGCGAATTCTGCATCACAAACTTTTGCGAACTCTCATCTGTATCCATACCAGCGGTCATCTCGCTCACAAACCAACCTGGACACAGCGAGTTAACGCGAACACCCTTTCGTGCCCACTGCACGGCAATTTCACGCGACATTGAAATGACTGCGCCTTTGCTTGCTGCGTAGTTTGCCTGCTTGATTGGAGTACCAGCAATCATTCCGAGAATGGATGCCACATTCACAATGGAGCCACCCTTGTTGGCCACCATGCTCTCACCGGCCAACTTGCACAGATGCCAAATAGCGGTGGTGTTCACTTCCATCACTTCTCGGAAGTCCTCAATTGTTTCTTGTTCAATTGGCACCTTTCGAGTAATGCCAGCGTTGTTGACAAGAATGTCAATTCGCCCGAACTCCTGCGTGACTTGCTGAATGAGAGCAATTCGCTGTGATTCTTCGGCTACATCGCACTGGATTGCTAACGACCCAGGAAGTTCAGCAGCTAGCGACTCCAAACGATCCAATCGACGCGCAGTGATGACAACGGTGGCGCCTGCGGCGTGTAAGACACGTGCGAACCGAGCACCAAGCCCGGATGACGCACCGGTCACAATTGCGATCTTGCCATCGACACGGAATTGGGCCAATGGGTCAAATGCTGGAGAGGACATATGCCGAGGCTATTTCTTTTCACCTCATGTGCCAGCATGGAGCCGTGAAAGTACGTGTGGGATATGGCCTTGGAGTTCGCACTCAACTGAATGATTCCAAGTTCCTCGACGTGGTGGACACCCTTGAGCGGTTGAAATTTGACAGCTTGTGGCTGAGCGAACGACTGGGCGGTGAGGCACCAGACCCATTGGTGGCTATGTCAATGGCCGCAGCACGTACCACCAAATTGAAATTTGGAATGAGCGTGATGGTGTTGCCGGGCCGCAATCCAATAGTTCTCGCTAAAGAACTCGCCACGCTCGATCGCATGTCTAACGGACGGCTACTCCCCGCCTTCGGTCTCGGCGTTGCAGACCCGCAAGAACAACAAGCGTTCGGTGTTGAACGGTCTCAGCGCGCAAAGATATTTAATGAGGCACTTGCGATTATTCGTTCGTGCTGGATGGATGAATCCGTCACATTCCATGGCGACTTCTTCAATTACGACAACTTGCGCGTGCAGCCAAAACCACTGCAACAACCACCCGAAGTGTGGTTAGGCGGCATCGCCGAAAGTGAACTGAAGCGTGTTGGTCGCCTTGCAGATGGTTGGTTGCCCTCGTTTGTCACCCCACAAGATGCTGCAGAAGGATGGAACACCGTGACACGTGTTGCTGCAGAACACCAACGTGAAGTTGATCCCGAACATTTTGGTGTTCTCATTCCGTACAGCATCGGAGAAGCACCGCCGCAAGTTCTTGCTGGGCTGAAAGCACGTCGACCTGACCTAGATGACATTTCTGTGATTGTTCCGCAAGGCTGGAATCAGTTAACAAACACCATTGAACAGTTCGTCAATGTAGGTGCATCAAAGTTTGTAGTGATTCCATTGATTGAGCCAGGATCAGTCAACGAATGGAACGATCACTTATCTGACGCAGCAACACATTTGTTGCCATTGCAGAACTAATTATTTGTTCTTTGTTGATGACTTCTTGAAGTTTGCGCAGAAGTCAATCAGCAAGCGAGTGCCGTATGCAGTTGCACCACGGTTCAACCAACCGTTGTCACCATCTGCTTCCATTGGGCCGGCCATGTCAATGTGTGCCCATGGTGTATCTCCAACGAATTCACCAAGGAACAATGCAGCAGTTGTTGCCCCGGCCAATGGGCCACCGATGTTTCGCATGTCTGCAACGTTCGAATCCAACAATGAGCGGTAGGGACGATGGAATGGCAGTTCCCACACCAATTCATCGGTGCGACCACTTGATGCCTTCAGCTGCGCCAACACGCCGTCATTGTTTCCAAGAATTCCAGCCATGTGCTTGCCGAGTGCCCCCATGCATGCACCAGTCAACGTCGCGATGTCCAGCATTGCATCTGGGTTACTCTCTGCACCCAACGACAAACCATCGGCAAGAATCAATCGACCTTCTGCGTCGGTGTTGTGAATTTCCACGGTCTTTCCGTTGCGCATCGTAAGCACGTCACCCAACTTCATTGCGCTTCCGCTTGGCAAGTTGTCTGTGCACATGAGATAGGCAGTAACTGCTGTCTTTACTTTGAGAGCGCGCAATGAACTCATGGTGGCGAGCACGGCGGCTGCACCACTCATGTCCATCTTCATTGACGCATGACTTGCATCGCTTGGCTTCAGTGAGATGCCGCCAGAGTCATACATCACGCCTTTGCCAACGAGCACTACATGACCGCTTGCTTTTGCTGGGCGATATTCCAACTTCACCATGCGCGGCGGCTCCACGCTTCCAGCATTAACTCCTACTAGACCGCCACAACCCATGGCGACTAATTGATCGCGGTTGTACACGGTTGCTTTCAATCCACTCTTGCCTGCAAGAGCAACTGCTTTGTCAGCCAATTGGCGAGCGGTGAGGTGCGATGGTGGTGTGTTGGCAAGATCGCGTGCCATACACACGGCAGATGCAGTGGCAATTCCAATCTCCATTCCTGCTTTCACCTCAGCAGTACCAGTGGCTGCAACAAGAGTGACTTTGGTGAGCTTGGGCAATCCACCTTTGTCGTTCTTCAACTCCACCCAACGATGCAACGCAAGAGCCATTCCTTCAACAACTACTTGTGCGCTTTCTTTGGTGCCACCACGACGTGAGCTCGCCAATGTTGTGGAGATGGATTCATAACGTGAACATGCACGTGCAACAGATGCAGCAATATTGCGCAATCCATTTGCGGTTAATTCCTTCACATCACCAACTCCCCCCAACACAGTCGCCTTTGCGCTTCCACTGCCGGGCAGTGCAAGGGTCTGAGATGGTGCACCGTCGAAGCCGAGTGCGCTTAATTGGTCACGGGTGTAACCAAGGCCAGATGGAACTGGACCTGCCGATGCAACAGGAATGACAACTGCGTCAACCTTGGCAGGAGCGGACTTTGAAGTAGTGAACGTGGTACGCATGTCCCCACTCTATGGGGACGCAGCCATTGGAGTAGCCCCGAGGCGTTACAGGCTCTTGACAGGGCGTGATTCGCCCTCTTGCCAACGCGCCATGGTCCAGAGCAGGTCAGATAAGCGGTTGAGATACGGCACCACATACGACGGCGGTGGAGCTGCACCAAATGCTTGGCGCTCGGCACGACGAACGGTGGTACGCGCAAAGTCCAACCATGCTGCGACTGGATGTTCACCAGGAACAACAAACTCTGTTGGTGGTTCAAACTTTGTGTCGAGTTCGTCGATGATGGTCTCCAAACGGTCCACCATTTCAGAAGTGACACTGCTCTTTCCCGGCGTCAGCTTGTGACGATTCTCTGGAAGCGTGGCCAACTCAGCCATCAACACATAGAGATCTTTCATGATGGGCACAACAATTGCTTCAACTTCGGACGAGTGTCCGGCTGCCGTACGAACCAGACCGATGACAGCTTGTGCTTCGTCTACTGCTCCGTATGCACGAGGTAATGCAGAGTCTTTAGGAACTCGCCCGCCATAAAAGAGTCCGGTCGTGCCGTCGTCGCCTTCCCGGGTGTAGATCTTTTCGCGAGCCATAACAAGACTCTATGGGTGATAAAGGCTCATCAGTGAACTTCTATGAATGTCATATGCCATAGAAGCAAGACCCCACCGCTGTATCAGCAGTAGCGTTGAAGAGTCATGAGTCGCCAGCCATATACAGAAGCAATTAAAGAACGAGTCATCGTTTTCGACGGGGCTTTTGGCACGTTCGTTCAAGACCTCAATCTCACAGCCGACGACTTCGGTGGGCCTTCCCTAGAGGGCTGCAATGAGATGCTCTGCCTCACCCGACCAGACGTCATTGAAGCAATGCACACGGCATTCTTTGAAGCGGGAGTGGACGCGGTGGAAACCGCCAGCTTCGGCAGTTTCTCCACGGTTCTCACTGAATACGACATTCCTGAAAAGTCGTATGAGCTGAACGTTGCTGCTGCGTCAATTGCACGTCGTGTTGCTGACACTTTTGAACAACGCGATGGACGCCCTCGTTATGTGGCCGGAAGCATGGGGCCCGGCACCAAGTTGCCGAGTCTCGGTCACATTGGCTTTATTGAATTGCGCGATGCATATGCAGAACAAGCACGCGGACTCATCGACGGTGGATCTGACCTCTTCTTGATTGAAACATGCATGGACTTGCTGCAAATCAAGGCAGCAATGCAGGCATGTCGCATGGCGATGAAGGAATGTGGCCGCGACCTTCCCATTCAGGTGCAAGTCACCATGGAGACAACAGGCCGCATGTTGGTGGGAACTGAAATTGGCGCAGCGCATGCAGCGTTAGCGGCGATGAAGCCCGATGTCATCGGCATTAACTGCGCCACTGGTCCTGCCGAAATGCAAGAGCATCTGCGCTATCTGAGTGAACATTCACAGATCCCCATCAGTGTGTTGCCAAATGCGGGATTGCCAAGTGTTGTCGATGGCCGCACCCACTACGACCTCACACCAGAACAACTCGCCGAATACCACGCACACCATGTCAAAGATTTAGGCATCACCATTGTTGGTGGTTGTTGCGGAACAACTCCCGAGCACTTGCGCCAAGTGTGTGAAGCAGTTCATGCAGTTGCACCAAAGCATCGCGCGCCAGGGACAGAGCCAAGTGTGACATCGCTGTACTCCCCTGTCACTCTCGAGCAAGACAATTCATTCCTCATTATTGGTGAACGAACTAATGCCAACGGTTCCAAGGCATTCCGCGAAGCAATGTTGCGCGAAGACTGGGACACCTGCGTGAAGATGGCTACCGAGCAAATTCGCGAAGGATCCCACGTGTTGGACGTGTGCGTTGACTATGTGGGGCGTGACGGAACCGTTGACATGCACGAGATTGCATCTCGCTTTGCAACACAAGCCAGCGTGCCGCTGGTTCTTGACTCCACAGAACCGCAAGTGATGGAGGCAGGACTTCTGCATGCTGGTGGACGTTGCATTCTGAACTCTGCCAACTTGGAAGACGGCGAAGAACCTGACAGTCGCCTCGATCGCGTGTTCACACTTGCACGTGACTATGGCGCAGCAGTGATTTGTTTGTTGATTGACGAACGCGGCCAAGCACGTGACGTTGAGTGGAAGATGGAAGTGGCCCACCGCCTCCACAAGATCGCAACCGAGCGATACGGCTTGTCTGCCAGCGACCTTATTTTCGATGCACTCACCTTCCCTATTGGAACCGGTGATGAAGACTTGCGCAAAGACGGCATGGCCACACTTGATGCCATCAAACGCATTAAGACTGAGATTCCAGGCGCTTACACCACACTTGGCTTGTCGAACGTCAGCTTTGGTCTTAGCCCTGCCACTCGCCAGGTGTTGAACAGTGTGTTCCTACATGAAGCACGTGAACATGGCCTTGATTCAGCCATTGTTCATGCATCAAAGATTCTTCCTTTGGCTCGTATTCCAGAAGAACAAATCAAGGTGTGCCAAGACCT